>NZ_NPDI01000067.1:0-153434 GCF_002251265.1 Rhodopirellula sp. MGV
TTTTTGTTTGACCCCTTTGACCGGTGCGACCAGTCCGCTGATGTTGTCGGCCATCTTGCTGGAAGCAGCCCTCTTCTACGCCTTGCTCACGGTGCGAACCAAGTCGGTCGTGACGACCTATCTGACCGCCTTGGCGGCGAGCGGGTCGCTGTGGCAAGCGATGCACTTCGGCGATTTTTCAGCGAATAGTTACCTGCTTTGCTTTGGCGGACTGGGACTGGCAATCCTGATCGGGCATCGCGTTTTCACCTCGGCAGAGGACGAGACGACCGATATCAGCACGGCGATAGGTGGCGTGGGGCACTTGATGCTCAGCATCTCTGGCATCGGTTGCATTCTGATGACACTCAACCGTTTGTGGATGGGTGGTTTTCAGGGGGGAACGATCCTGCTGCAAATCGGTTTCATCGTAGCCGCCTTGCTAACGGCCTTGATGCAGCCCAACGCCGACTTGCGTCGCTGGTACCGGGTACTGGCCATTGGGGAAGCGTTCGCGATGTTCCTGCTGGTGACATTTGGGCTCGACTTGGAAGCGTGGCAGAAGACCGAGATATTTGTAACCGCGCTTGGCTTGGGGCTTCTCCTGGCAGCCCATGTCGGCTGGGCCCACGAACAAGATCGTCGTAGTGATTGGGTCACCACTGGTCTGGCGTTTGGCAGCTTGCTAACCGTCGCTCCGCTGATGCTCGGGATGCTGGGCCAGCGATTTGGCTTCTATCACGAAGCGACCGGTTGGCGGTTTGTTCACGAGATCGGCGGTCTGACGGTTGCCTTGCTACTGTTGGGCTCAGGCATCTTGTGCCGCTTGCGGGCGACAACACTGGTGGGTGGCATCGCGACGCTGACTTACGTGGCGACGCTGCTGGTCTTCGTCCGATTGCCAGACCAACTGCAACACATGGCGGTCTACATGATGATTGGAGGTGGCATCTTCTTCGTGGTGGCCTTACTGCTGAGCATCTACCGCGACTACTTATTGGCTCTGCCGGAACGGGTGCGAACCGGCAAAGGGCTCTTTCGTGTGCTGACCTGGCGATAAGGTTCTTCCCGACCAAGCCCCTTAAGAAAACAGCCGACCAGGCGATCTGCCTGGTCGGCTGTTTTTGTCCGTTTGGTTTGAAGAGGTTAAGAAACCGTCTCAACCGCAGGTGTCGCGGGAACGCCTGCCCCTTGCAAATGGAAGTACCGCCAGGCAACCACCAGGCAGACCACCGAAATCCCCACAGTGAACCAGCAAAAGGTCATGAAGAAGTGCAGGAAGCTATCCGAGGTCGAAACCAGATCCTTCGCGAACATCACTCCCACGTAGCCCAGATACCCAATTGCGTCGGCCACGTACATCAGGAAACCTAAGTTCCCGCGCTCACGGGTCATCGCCAGCAGGCGTTCAAAGACCGTGGTGTGAACCGCGACATAAGGTAAGTAAAGTCCGAAACCAATCAGCACCATGAAGGTAAACGAGTCCATATTCCCCTGCTGCTGGGCGAACAGAGACATGGCAATCACCAGTAAGCCAAGTCCACAAATCCCTAGCGACATAAAGAAGGCCAGACGGTTGTTCTTCACCAGCACGGCCAGTCCATTGACCAGCGTGATTCCCAAGGCCACGATCATTTCCGAACGCGTGAACAGGGTCGCATCAGGCTCGGTTCCCAGGCCTTTCCACAACTCGACGGCGAAGTCGGCTCGGACGCTACGAATGATGGTAATCAGCAGAAAGATGGCAACCACCATCGACAATCCCAAGCCGAACTTATTGAACAAATCTAGCCAGCGGTTAGGTGATTTCGAGCTGGATGCATCACATAATCGCACGCTATCGCGTTTCGGCTGATGGGTTTTGCTACCCTGTTTTGAGTTTCAATCAGCCGCATCGGCGCTAGCCAGCGGTTGTTTGTTTTCGAGCTGGACGGACCACTTAACCGCACGCGACCGCGTTTCGGCTGATGGGGACGATGCGTTGATTCTTGGCGGATGCCACTTTGTGTTTTTCATTTCAACCCACTTGAGAGTGATGGCGATACGTTGGGGACTGATCGGTTGTGGTGACATTGCCGAAAAACGTGTGGCGGATGCGATTGTTCGCGACGAGAACTCGGTGTTGCAGGTGGCTTGTCGGCGTGACGAGGCCAAACTTGCGGCGTTTGCGCGGAGTTACTCGGTTCCGCACAGCATGGTGGAAGCCGATGCCGTGTTTGCCCGGGATGACGTGGACGCGGTTTACATCGCAACGCCGGTCGACCTACACGCACCGCAAACACTGAGCGCAGCGGCATCTGGAAAACATGTGCTAGTCGAAAAGCCAATGGCGCTCGACGCGATCCAGTGCGAGCTGATGATCCAGCTTGCGAGCGAGCCGGGGTATCGCTGGGCGTCGCCTATTACCGGCGATTCTATCCGGTGGTGCGGCGTGTCCGCGAATTGATCACGTCAGGGAAGCTTGGCCGTCCGCTGTCGATCCTGGCGACGACTGGCAACGCAAACCGTTTTCCTGCGGATGATTGGCGCGTGATCCGATCGCGTGGTGGTGGCGGACCGTTGATGGATATCGGCAGTCACCGATTGGATTTGTTTGTCGACCTATTTGGCGAAGTGGTGGATGTGAAAGCCAAGTGTTCGCGTTCGCCTGACTTCGAATCCGAAGACATGGCGACGTTGTTATTGGAGTTCAAAACGGGCCAGCATGGTGTGCTGCAGTGTTATTTTGGCACTGTTAACACGCCTGATCGGTTGGAGGTAATCGGAACCGACGGGCGCGTGACGATCGATGATTTGAACGAGGGCGGAATGGTTTTGGTGGACGCTAGTGGGGAGTCTCACGAGCACCATCCGCCGCACGAAAACTTTCATGCGCCGTTGGTCAGTGACTTCGCCGCGTCGGTGCTGGGCGGGCGGACGCCACGTGTCAGTGGCCGAGATGGAAAGCTGGCAAGCGACATTATCGAGGCGGCATACGCAGGGTTCCCGATCGCCGGATCGGGTGAGCCTTGAGGGCTCGCCGAACAGACGGCTGCTGCGCAATTTCGCAAAAAACAGGCGTGTTTGTTCGACTTCGCGAGTGAATCCGATCGCAGTTGCAACTCGAGGGGAGTTTCCGTCCCATTGAGTTCAGTGACACTGGAACCGTGATTGATATCCGGTACACTTTGAACTTATCAGGCATTCGCAGATTGCCTGTGCACCGATCGTTGACATGTTGGCCCGCGGAAACGCATCTCCTTTACTTGGTGAGTCACACGCTTTGTGACCTCCGGGCCCGGGTGTAATGTGTGGTGGGTACGCTGCGAGGATCGGAGAGGCTGCCGGTCCGAAATCGCACCGGCTCGTCGCAGCACGTTCACACCCCCGAAAGGTCCGCGAGAGACTGGATGAGTCAAGCCGAAGTATCTTCCCTGGCGCAAACCCCACTGGATCAATGGCATCGAGACGCGGGGGCCAAAATGGTGCCGTTCGCGGGCTACGAAATGCCCATTCAGTACGATTCAATTGTCAACGAGCACGAAGCTTGCCGGACGAAAGCGGCATTGTTTGACGTGTCCCACATGGGGCGGCTTCGTTTTGACGGCGACGGTTCGGCAGAGTTGCTGGACAAGTTGCTGACCCGCCGGGTGGTCGATCTGCCGGTTGGCGGCGTCCGTTATGGCACGGTTTGCAACGAGCAGGGCGGAATTCTGGACGACGTGCTGGTCTCGCATCTGAAAACGCCCAGCGATCAGTTTTACCACTTGCTGGTGGTGAACGCTTCGAATCGGGCGAAGATTGTCGAGTGGGTGAAGCAGCATCTGGACGAGTTCCCGACGGTCACCTTTTCCGATCGTACCGAATTGACCGCGATGATTGCGGTCCAGGGCCCACTGGCGATGGAGACCTGTCGCAAGCTGTTCTCGTTTGATCCCGCACGTCTGAAATATTACCAGGCCACGATCACCGATCAGTTTTCCAAGCCGGTGATCGTCAGCCGAACCGGTTACACTGGCGAAGACGGATTCGAGTTGATCGTGCGGGCCGAAGAGGCCAAGCGGGTCTGGGAAAACGTCATGTTGGCCGGTCGCGATGCCGGGTTTGCCCCCGCCGGACTTGGGGCCCGGGATACCTTGCGGATGGAGGCGGCGATGCCGCTTTACGGCCACGAGTTGGACGAATCTACGGATCCCATCAGCGCGGGTTTGTCATTCGCTTGCAATCTGGACGATCGAGACTTTATTGGTCGCGACGTGCTTGCCAAGATCAAAGCCGAAGGGCCGAAGCGTCGCCGCATTGGGTTGTTGCCCGAAGGCCGTCGCCCGGCTCGCGAAGGTTGTGCCGTGATCAGCAAAGATGGTCGCGAAGTTGGCACGATCACCAGCGGCGGACCGTCACCGACGTTGGGCAAGCCGATTGCGATGGCGATGGTGGACGTCGATGTCGTCGGCGAAACCGAATTCGAAATTGATATTCGCGGGAAACGTTCCGCAGCGGTTGCGACCAAGCTGCCGTTTTATCGTCGCCCGAAAACTGCTTCCTAATCTTCAACGCCTGTCTCACAAGGAATCTTGATCCGTGTCACGCGATAAAAGCAAATTGCTGTACGCCGAAACCCACGAATGGGTAGATATGTCCGAAGAAGGCGGACAAAAAATTGCGACGATTGGAATCTCTGACTTCGCGATCGAACAGCTCAACGACTTGGTCTACATGGACCTACCCGAAGTTGGCAAAACGTTTGACGCCGGCGAAGAATTCGGTGAAGTCGAGTCGGTCAAAGCGGTTAGCCCGTTGTATTGCCCCGTTGCCGGCGAAGTCATCGAAGTCCACGAAGGCTTGCCAGACAACTTGGACGGATTGAACGACGATCCTTATGACTTCGGTTGGGTGATCAAATTGAAAGTCACCGACGATGCCGGATTGGGATCCTTGATGGATTACCCGGCCTATCAAAAGCAGTGCTCCGAATCGGCGTAACTGCGGCGTGCGGATCGGTTTGACCGGTCCGGCGTAGATGGAGCTTTCAGTTTTGCATGGACGGCAACGTATCACGGATCATCGCGATCCATTGGCATTGCTGCACGCGCGATCGCGCGGCAGCAATCGACTGTGTCTTCTCTCCCGTTTGACGACCACGGAATTCTGATTGATGAAAGGCTACCTGTTTCACACCGATGATGATCGCCGCGAGATGTTGCGATCGATCGGCGCTGAATCGATCGACGAAATCATTGATGACCAAGTCCCCAAAGCGTTGCAAATGCAGCGGCCTTTGGACCTGCCTACGGCCGCCGATGAGATGTCGTTGGAAGGCGAATTGCGTTCGCTAGCCGCGAAGAATTGTTCGGTCTCAAGCCACGTCTGTTTCATGGGTGGTGGCGCCTACGATCACTTCGTCCCCGCCGTCGTTGACGAGATCGCATCACGCGGCGAGTACTACACCTCGTACACGCCCTACCAAGCCGAAGTCAGCCAGGGCAACCTGCAGGTGATGTTCGAGTACGAGACCATGGTCGCCCAGATCAGCGGTTTGGACGTCAGTAACGCCAGCTTGTATGACGGCGGATCGGCCGCAACCGAAGCGGTTTTGATGGCGCTCGCGTCAGTGCGTAAACGCAACAAAGTCATCACTTCCGACGCGGTTCATCCCCAGTACCTGGACATCTTGCGTTCGTACTTGGTCGGCATCGATGCGGAACTGGTGGTCGTCGAATCGGGCGATACCGGAACCAGCGAAGCGATCATGGACGCGATCGACGAATCGACCGCTTGCGTGTTGATCCAGCACCCGAATTTCTTTGGCCGTTTGGAAGACGTCAAACGGATCGCCGACGTTGCCCACGAACGTGGTGCACTGGTGATCCAGTCCTTCGATCCGATCAGCGTCGGGTTGCTGAAACGACCGGGTGACTTGGGTGTCGACATTGCCGTCGCCGAAGGCCAATGCCTGGGCAACCCGCTTGCATACGGTGGGCCCTACTTGGGCATCATCGCATGTCGCGCGGAGTTAATGCGGCGGATGCCAGGTCGGATCGCCGGTCAGACCACGGACCGTCGTGGAAACCGTTGTTGGGTGTTGACGCTGCAAACACGCGAGCAGCACATTCGCCGGGAAAAGGCGACCAGCAATATCTGTAGCAACCAAACCTTGTTGGCTTTGCGAGCGACGGTTTATTTGAGCCTGCTGGGTCCACAGGGGCTGAAGGAGACCGCCGAACACTGTGTGGTGAAGGCGAATATGGCACGCGACCGCTTTGCCGCCAGTGAGCGGTTCGAAGTCGTTCATAGCGGGCCTGTGTTCAAAGAGTTCTTGGTCCGTGACCGCGAAGGCGACGTGATTGGATTGATGAAGCAAGCGGCAGAACACGGCTTCTTGGCCGGTGTCCCCGTGTCGGACGTTTCGGAAACCGCATGTGGCGGTCGCTATGACGACTGCTTCTTGGTGGCGGTGACGGAGAAACGCACCGAGGCCGAAATGAATCGGCTGATGGAAGTTTTAGGGTCGGCCTCGACGGTCGGTTCGGCACAATTGGCTCAAACGGTTTGATAGAGGGGACTGACCGATGCGTAATCAACAAGCGACCAATCTGATTTTCGAAATGAGCCGCGCCGGACGTCGTGCTCATCAATTGCCGCCGTTGCCTGAATCTGGCGAAGCGGTCACCGCGCTGTTGCCGGCGGAAGCTCTCGCCGACCAGCCGCCGCCACTTCCAGAAGTTGCCGAAGGCGACGTGGTGCGTCACTTCGTGAACTTGTCGACGCTGAACATGAGTGTCGACACGCACTTCTATCCGCTTGGGTCATGTACGATGAAGTACAACCCAAAACGGAACGAGCGTTTGGCGTCCTTGCCAGGAATTGCTGACGTTCATCCGTTGCAGCGTGATCACACCGTTGGTGGTGTGTTGCAAATGATGCACGAGCTGCAATACATGCTGGGCGAGATCAGCGGTT
Organism: Rhodopirellula sp. MGV; assembly: GCF_002251265.1. Classification (NCBI taxonomy): domain Bacteria; kingdom Pseudomonadati; phylum Planctomycetota; class Planctomycetia; order Pirellulales; family Pirellulaceae; genus Rhodopirellula; species Rhodopirellula sp. MGV. The sequence continues at coordinate 6,919 of NZ_NPDI01000067.1, forward strand.
TGCCAGGCGTTTCGCTGCAACCGGCAGCGGGTGCACACGGCGAATTGACCGCGTTGCTAGTCGCGGCCGCGTACTTTGCCGAGCGTGGTGAGACTCAGCGAACGGTTGTCTTGACCGCCGACTCTGCACACGGGACAAACCCCGCTAGCGCACAAATGGCTGGGTTTTCCACGAAGGCGGTGAAGAGTAGCGCTGACGGTTTGGTCGATGTCGAAGACTTGAAAAGCAAGTTGAACGACAAGACCGCCGTGTTCATGCTGACCAACCCCAACACCTTGGGGCTGTTCGATTCGCAAGTTGCCGAAATCGCAGACTTGGTTCACGAAGCGGGCGGACTGATTTATCTCGATGGTGCGAACATGAACGCGATTTTGGGGATCACTCGACCGGGTGATTTCGGCGCGGATTTGATGCACTTCAACCCGCACAAAACGTTCTCTGGGCCACACGGCGGTGGCGGACCGGGTGCAGGGCCGATCTGCGTTCGCGATTTCTTGGCAGATTACTTGCCAGGTCCGGTGATCGTTCGCGAAGGCGACGAGTACCGCAGCCACACCCCGAGCAAGTCGATCGGACGTGTACGCAGCTTTTTTGGCAACGTTGGCGTTCTGATTCGGGCGTACATTTACATTCGCACGTATGGCAAAGAAGGCCTTCGCAAAGTCAGCGAAGACGCGGTCTTGGGCGCGAATTACTTGCTCAGCAAAGTGCGTCACATCATGGACGTGCCGCACGGCGATCGTTGCATGCACGAGTTCGTTGCGTCGGCAAAGCGTCTGAAAAAGGAAAAGCACCTTTCAGCGATGGACCTTGCCAAGCGTTTGCTGGACTACGGTTTCCACGCACCGACCGTTTACTTCCCATTGGTGGTTGAAGAAGCGGTGATGGTTGAACCGACCGAGACGGAAAGCAAGGAAACGCTTGATGCGTTTGCGCAAGCGTTGTTCCGAATTACCGAAGAGAGCGGTGACTTAATCGAAGACGCGCCGCACTCGACCAAGATCAGTCGACCCGATGATGTCGCTGCGGCACGTAAACCAGTGCTGAAATGGACTGATGGTGAGTGAGACGCGATCGGCCGGGCGGTTGATGATGCATTGGTCACGCGATGCGTCATGGAACATGGCCGTCGATGAAGCAGTCATGCAGTCGGTTTCGGCAACTGCCGAGGCTGAGGGCATGGCTAGTGCTGTGATGCGGTTTTATAGCTGGGAACGACCGACCCTTTCGCTAGGGTACTTTCAGTCCAGCCGCGAAGCGATGCCGCGATTCGAGTCACTTGCACAGGTTCGGCGGAGCACCGGTGGTGGGGCGATCGTTCATGATCGCGAGTTAACGTACAGTCTGACGGTGGCGACCCCACCCGGGCAACGTGGTGCGCGTCACGATTTGTACCAAGGTGTCCATGCCGCGATTGTCGAACAATTTCGTGAACTTGGCGTCACCGCTTTGCCATATCGACTCGATCGGCAGCGAATGTCTGACGAAGATGCGTTTTTATGTTTTCAGCGGCGAACAGAAGAAGACTTAGTAGTCAGCGGCTATAAGATTGTCGGTAGCGCGCAGCGGCGAGCCAAACGAGCTGTGCTGCAACATGGCAGCGTACTGCTGAGAGCGAGTTCTGCTGCACCTGAATTGCCTGGCGCATTTGATCTGACGTCTCGTTCAATCGACCGGTTGGCGTTTGCTGAAGGTCTGGCCGCGCGGGTGGGAAGGTTGCTGCGGGTCGATTTTCGAGAATCGGAATTGACGCCGGCGGAACTCGGTGCCTGTGACCGGGTTCAACATGAGAAATATGGGAATCAGGATTGGTTGCAACGCAGGTAGTTTTCGCCAACGTTGTTTACCGCGCAGGATTGTGCCCCAAATCCCTCGAATCGTTGAAAAGAGTGCAGGTTCGGCACCCGTAGGCGGGATAACGTACTTCAGCGTTGCGGGTTGAATTGACGGTGCACCGCTGCGGCGGGGGTTCTGTTGGGTGTTGGCAATCGCCTAATTCGGATGATTACGGCATTTTCTCAGCCAGTGTAACTGTTTACAATAAAGTCGATATACGGCAGCCCAGACGAGAAAGCTCGGTGCAAAATAGATTCGCTTCCGCACAATCGGCGCTGTCGACTAGCGAGGGTCAATGGCCATGACCGGCCGATTTAGTCATAGGAAAAAGGTGCCGTATGCAAGTCAAGCTTAGGGTCATGACGGGAAGTCACGAAGGAGTCGAGATTCCTGTAACCGGCGAGAAGTTTTTGATTGGCCGTAGTGAGTCTTGCCAGTTGAGGCCTAAGAGCGACTCGATCAGCCGTAAGCATTGCATCATCGTGATCCGCGACGGGCGTGTTTTGATCCAGGACCTGAAGAGTCGCAACGGGACCTATGTCAACGAAAAGCGGTTGCCCAGCGACCGAGCCAAGATCTTGTCACCCGGCGACCACATCAAGCTCGGCAAACTGGAATTTGAGATCGTTGTTGAGCACGGACTGAAAGGCGCCAAGAAGCCCGAAGTCGTTGATGTCAGCGACGCTGCGGCGCGAACCGTGAAAGAATCCGACAGCCGCTTTGAAGAGGTCGATGTCAACGGTTGGTTGGACGAAGCAGACCAAGTTGACCGGGTTCGTAAATTGTCAGACCCTGACACACGTCAGTTTCGGTTGGATGATCTCAAGAAGCCCGAAGAAGCTGAGTCGTCCGTCGACAAGGACCCATCGAGTGACAGCACGGATCTTTCCGTCAACGACAGTTCGCTGTTGGAACGTTTGCGGCAGCAGAAAAAGCAGAAGAAAGGCAAGTTGCCGGACGGTCTAAAGAAGTCGATGACCGAAAGTTCAAAGGCTGCCGCCGACGATGCCTTGAAGCGATTCTTTAGCGGACGCTAATCGTCAGGCTTGGTTCAGCGTCTATCTCGACTGCCTGCGGCGTTTGCCGAGGCCATTTTGGGCCGGGCGTCACTGCGGTGACTGCCAAGATTCATATTTCTTTGGCGAATGGTTGTGCGTATCTTGGTTTCATCCGACCAACCTCCAAGAGGCGCCCCACGTGGACGATCCAGCGAATCTTTCGACAGCCGTGCTGGCCAAGCAGATCATCGAGGATGACGCTGGCGCATTTGCGGTGCTGATGAAGCGGTACCACGCATTTGTTTATGGGATTTGCTTCGCGATTCTGAAGCATCGACAAGACGCCGAAGACGCCACGCAAGAAACCTTTAGCCGAGTGCTGAGGTACCTTGATCGTTGGGACCCACGACGCCCGTTTGAACCTTGGTTGGCGACCGTCGCCGGGAATCGATCGCGAAGTCATCTTGCCAAGCGACGAATGCACTCGCCGCTGACCGAATCGGCAGAACCTCAATCAAGTGCAATGACGCAGAGTTTGGCTGCGTCCGCTTTCGAAGAGGAGATCCGTTTGGCGATGCAGGGACTTACTGATCGCCAGCGCACCGCGTTCGAATTGTTTCATCAATCCGAATTGTCGTACGAAGAGATTTCCAAGCGGATGGATTGTCCAATCGGCACTGTCAAAACGTTGGTCCATCGGGCGCGAAAAGGGATGATCGAATCGCTGCGAGAGCGCGAGGTTTTGCAAAACCAGGGGACGAACCCCAAACGGCGGAGGGCTTCCTAATGAATTGTGATCAATTCGAAGAACGACTCAACGAACTTCTCGATCAGCGACTGCCAATCGAAGGAGACGCACAACTGGCGCGGCACGTCCGTCATTGCGACCGTTGTAATGAGACTTATCGGTTGTGGGCGGCAATTGAAATCCAGCCGGTGGAAGGGATTCGCCAACCGGAGTTCGTCTCCGAACGTAGCGATCGTGCCGGTTGGCTGCGAGTATCGCCCGCGGCAAGAAGGGGATTGGTGTTGGCGGCGGCATTGCTCGTCGCCGTCGGTGTTCGACTGATTCCGATGGGAATGCTGGACGACGCCCCGGTTGCGATCCAAAATACGAGTGTGGACAACGGTGCGTTGGTGATCGCGCAGTCGCAACCGGTCGAAGAGACGGTCGAGAACGAAGACGTGCTCGATCCTGTTCTGTTGCACTGGCAAGACAGTGCCGATTGGTGGAACTTCGTCGACGAGGAAGCCTTCGTGGCGACCACCAAACCGGCGTTCGAATCCGTGCGGCTAGGTGTTGAGCCAATCGGTCGATCGATGAAGCGAGCTTTTGCGATCCTGATTTTCCAGCCGACACACCAAGTGGAAGTGACGACGCCGGAGCAGACTCCCGTTTCGTTCCGTGAGCAAACTTCGTTGAACCCGATTCCAGCCAGCTTCGGTCCCACCAGTGGCGTGCTCGCGTAGCAAGCGTGCACGCAAGGCGTCGTTTTCCTGCGTCGTCTTTGTTTCGCTTCTCGTGTTTGAATCGCAATGCAGGTACTACCGAATACAACTCGCCGACGCATTTGTTCGTGGGCTGTCGCGGGATTCTGTTTCGCTGTGGCCGGGTTTGTTTGCTCGAACACAAGCTTCGCCGATCAACGTGTGATTCTGAAAAGCGGTTTGGCACTGCAGGGATTTTTGGTTGACGTCCCGGCGATGAACCAAAGTGGTTTCCAAGCAGGTGGTGCCCAATCGTTATCACGCCCAATCTTGTTGGTCGATGACGGACTGCGTCGGGTCTATGTTCATCGGCGTGGCATGGTGGCGGGAGAGCCGCAAGACGTGCGAAGCGTTGAGCGGACGATCGAGTTCAAACAACGATCACCCGTCAGCGGCGATGAAATACAAGTCGTCGGCGACATCCTCTCGGTTTCAGACTTCAACGAATATGCGCGCCGCTACATCACCATCCGTAGTCACGATGGGCCGATCGAGATCGTTCAGGGGATTACGGAACTAAACGCGCGTTATGCAAAGCTTGAGGCGCTGAAGAGCAAGCCGTCTTATAAATGGGACATGCGCGTCTCGACACGCTCGATTCGTCCTGAGACGTTCCAAAGGATTTTCCGCCAGCGGATTGATCAAAACGATTTGGATGCGCGACTGATGGTGGTTCGGTTCTTTATGGAGTCCGAACGTTACCGAGCTGCCGAGGACGAATTGACTCGTGCCATTCGTACGTTCCCAGAGCTCGAAGACATGAAGTCTCAACTGAGCACTTTGGTGGCGTTTCAAGGCGAGCGTTTATTGGACGAAGCCGAACGTCGCGGCAGGGCAGGGCAGCCGGCGTTTGCACGGCAGGTGTATTCAAATTTTCCGATGGATGCCGTCGGGCGACAGATGCGAGAACGCGTCAAAATCGCGATCGAAGAGCTTGATGCGAGTGATCAAGGAGTTGCCGATCTGCTGCAGTCACTGCGGCAAGACCTGTCGCAGATCGCGGACCCAGGCCCCAATGTCGAACGAGTGATCAAAGAAATCGAAACTGGCCTGTCGGCGTCGACCGTTGCTCGATTGAACGACTACGCGCGTTTTAAAGGAGCCGTCAACACACCGGTTGAGAACCGAGTGGCGCTCGCTATCGCCGGTTGGCTGATGGGGCCAGGTTCCGGAGAACAAAACTTGGTGGTGGCTGGTTCGTTGGTTCAGGTTCGAGACTTAGTAGCCGAGTATTTGGGATCGGCGAATTTGGTCCGGCGGCAAGAGATTCTTGAGGAACTGAAGGGAATCGAAGGTTCCCAGATCGAATATGTGGCAAAGCTGATCGAGTTTCTCGAGCCGGTGAAGGACTGGCCGGAAGGTGCGGCAGACGGAAAGATCGCGGGCTACTATCGCATCGGCAAACTGGCGGAAGCAAACGCCGATGGGGATGCCCCAGAGCCGATGCTGACCGAACAACCGGACTACGTTATTCAATTGCCGCCGGAGTATGACCCACGCCGCGAGTATCCGTGTTTGGTGGTGTTGCCGCCGCCCAACGCGCATCCCGAGTTGGAAATGACTTGGTGGGCTGGCGAGGTTGACGCGGCAATGGGCTATCGCACCGGTCATGCAATGCGGAACGGATACATCGTTGTGTCGCCGAAGTGGGGCCGCCCGACGCAGCATGCGTACGAGTTCACGCCGCGGGAACACGACAACGTGTTGCGTGCGCTACGACACGCAATGCGGCACGCTTCGATAGACGCTGATCGCGTTTTTATTGCCGGACATGGTGAGGGCGCGACAGCGGCTTGGGACATTGCGCTTTCGCATCCTGATCTTTGGGCCGGCTTGGTGTGTGTGAATGCCGAACCGTCAAAGACGATTGCACATTACTATCCCAACGCACGCCATGTCCCGATGTACCTCGTCATGGGAGAGGCCTCTGGCCCAAAGCCGCCGCTGGTTCGCATGGGCGCAGTGCTTGATAATCACATGGAGGTTCGAAACGATGTGACGGTCGTGATGTATCGCGGTCGGGGGCGAGAGGATTTTTATGAAGAGATCCCCGAGCTGTTCGATTGGTTGAACGTCCCGACTCATGTTCGCAAGGAAATTCCCACCGAGCTGGATGCTGTGACGATGCGGAAGGGAGATCAGTTCTTTTGGTGGCTGGAACTTGGGCCGCTGAAACCTGCCGTCGACATCAATCCAATCCTGTGGGATCAAGAACCGCGGAAACGAAGTGGAAAAATCGATGGCCTCATCGGGGGCGGAAATCAGATCCGTGTGAATGGGCCGAGTGATTCTTATGTGGTTTGGCTGCGCCCCGACATGGGTGTCGATTTGAGTAAGCAGATCGTTCTCCGCTCGGGCAGTTCACCACAACACATTGATTTTGACCGTGGGTTAGAAACGATCTTGGAGGACACCCGCCGGAGGGCGGATCGCAAGCGACCGTATTGGATGCGAATTAGCGTCCCTTGAGTTTGGCGGGCCCCCTAGCGGAAGTGACTCGTTCGAATTTTGGCGGCTGGTCGCCGGATTCAAACAAAGAATTCACCCCCTTATTCGTCGCAGTGGCCGCTATTTTTGCGGTGCGGGGTTTTAGTGGCGGAGGGCCACTATGTCGGGTGTGGCTGCAGTGGTTTTCGTGCAGCCAGAACGCGGTCGGCCGACAATAATACGGCGTTGCTGATGCAAACGGGACCTTAATGGCCCGTAAAGCGTCACCGCAAAGAAGTTCAACCGGATCGCCGAACCGCTTATCGGTCAGCGGTCTCTTGAATAAAGATGCTCGGGGCGGAGGTCTCCGAGCCAATTCTTTCCCCACCGCTCCACACTGGTACGAGTAAGGATCTGTTTCGCCACGTGTCTGTTATTTCTGAGACTCCACCGAATGCTTCGCCGGAGTCGTCTGTTGAACCCGATGATCAGTTTCATGTCACGTTGGGACCAGACGATTTTCTGAGGCTAGGGGTGCGCCGCTCGGAAACGAGGCTCGCGGTGATTCGAAATGCTGCCACCCGGGCGGCAAAGTCGCTTGCGTTAAAGCAGTTGTCGGATCCGAGTGAATTGACCGCACACCAGCTTTCACAAGTTGCCGTGTCGACGTATCGCTTGCTCGATCCACGCCAGAGACCGGATCGGCAATCGCGCATTCACATCGGTCGAATTCGTCCGGGCGCGATGTATCAGGCGGGGGCGACGCAGTTCGCTGATCACCGTGCAATGGTGAAGCAGTGGAAGGCACGTTTAGCTGAACCGACCGTGGTACCGCCTGTCGAGTCGGAGAAATCTGTCGAGTCACAGCAATCGATACGTATTGATACTGCGAAGCCGCCGTCGTTGAGTGCGGATCAGATTCACCAGCAGGGTGATGCCCGCGGGCGGCGTCAGTGGCGTCTTCGCAAAGGCGTTCAGCATCCTGCGGTGATGATCACCATGATGCTGTTATTGCTTTCGGCGTCTGGCGGTTTGTTGATGTGGGGGCGATCGATTCGGTCGTCGCGTTTGCATCCACCTGCCGACGTTTCCGCGGAGATGTCGCAGTCAGAGTCTGCCGGCGATTCGTCGGTCTCTGCGGACTCAGACAGCCTTGTCGGTGAGCAGCCTTAGGTTGCGATCGGTCGCACGTTAGCACCGGTCTGGCCGTGACTTCGTCGTTGCGTTGACTGCTGCCTCTTTTCCGATGGCTGCGTCTTGCGTCCGTGGTGATCTTGGGGATTTTCAGCCTCCGGATCGGTAGGGCATGTATTCCGCGGCGGTGCTGGTTTGCTGACGGCTACAATTGAACCAGGAACGCCGGTCGTGACAGCCTGACGCCAAGATCGCTCCTGCGTCCTCTAGGAATGTTCATTTGAATCGAAGGATACTTGCATGAATACGGCGACAGCGGCTCCCAGCTCGACGACTCTACGTGAACTGCTCGATAGCGGTTGGGAGTCCAAATCGGTCAAACGCGAGATGCGCGATAATTTCATGCGTCAGCTCGCCGCCGGAGAGGAATTGTTTCCGGGGATCGTTGGCTATGAGGACACCGTGATTCCGGACATCAACTTGGCAATTCTTGCTGGGCACGACATGTTGTTCCTTGGTGAGAAAGGCCAAGCGAAAAGTCGTATCATGCGAATGTTGACACGGTTTTTGGACGAGTGGGTTCCCTACATCGATCACCCGGATCTTGCGGTTCACGAAGATCCGACTGCGCCGGTAACGTCGTTAGGGCGACGGTTGGTTGCTGAGCATGATCCCGAAGACATCAAGATCGCCTGGTGGCATCGGAGTGATCGCTATGCCGAGCGGCTCTCACCTGGAACTAAATTCGCTGACATCATCGGCGAAATTGATCCGGCAAAGTTGACCGGCGGGGTCAGTATGAGTGCTGAAGAAGCGCTGTCGTTTGGATTGATTCCTCGTTTGCACCGAGGGATTTTTGCGATGAACGAGCTACCCGAGTTGGATGATCTCGTGCAGGTCGGCTTGTTCAATATTTTGGAAGAACGCGATGTCCAGATTCGCGGCTATCCGATCCGGTTCGACTTGGACATCGTGATCCTGTTTTCGGCGAACCCATCGACGTACAACCGCAGTGGGAAAGTGATCCCGCAGTTGAAAGATCGAATTGGAACGATCGTACAAACCCACTATCCGACCGAGCGTGATCAAGGGATCGAGATCTTGCGTCAAGAAGTGGGCGCAGATTTGGAAGGTGAGTATCCGGTCGAAGTGCCGTACTTTATGTATCAGCTGATTGAGGAGATCACCAACCAAGCTCGACGCAGCAAGTTTATCGATCATGCGTCGGGCGTTTCTGCGCGATTCTCCCTTGCCAACTTCCGTACGATGGTCGCTTCGGCTCGCCAACGTGGCATCTTGCATAATGAAAGGCCGGCGGTACCACGGATCTCTGATCTTGGGCATCTTTATGCCAGTTCGTTGGGCAAGCTGGAACTCGATCTGATGGGAACACATCAGATGAGCGAAAAACAAGTGCTCGATGCGGTGGTTGCGAAAGCGATTGAGACGGTTTTTGGTGAGTATGTCCAAGAGCATGGGCTGGCCGAAATCGCAGAAATCTTCCGCAGTGGCGTGCGAATCGAAGTCAGTGATCTGTTGCCAAGTTCCGAGTACGCGGAGCGTTTGAAGAGTGTTCCGCCGGCATGGAAAATGGCGTTTGAGGTCAATGCCGCCAATAGCGACGCGGTGCGGGCGAGCTGTGTCGAATTTGTGCTCGCCGGGCTCTACAGCATGGATCGAATCAGTCGCGCACAACGTCAGGGCAAGATTGAATACGAGACTTGATATCACTTCGTATTGGTTGCCGTCTGTCTTTTGCCTGTTAGTTACACCTTGTATTGGATCGCAAGTCGATGCGTAAACAAGTCGGCGGAATCATCCACGCCTATCAGAAATACGACCCGGCGACGTTTCCGCCCCCAACGCAGGAATCACCTGATCTGATAACGCCGGCATTTGAGCAGGCGTTGATGTATGGCGATTTTCGCGAGTTGAGCGAAGAAGAACTCGCTCGTGCGGTTCGTTTGGATCCGAGTCAAATTAAAGGGCTTGGGCCGAGCATCGAAATGCTGCGGCAGATGCTGGAAGATCGTAAGCGAAAGATTCTGGAAACTTACGAATCGTTGACCGTGCAGAAAAAAGCACGGAAGGCGTTTCACCGCGCGGCAAAGCAAGTTAATCCACCGAAAGACTTGGCAAAGACGTTTCGTGAAGCGGTGATACGCGAACAACCGTATTTGTTGGAAGCACTTTGGTACCGCGCCGAAAACCGTGGCGACAGTCTTTCCACGGACCTGTTAAAAGTCGCTTCTGCGATGGCAGACAAGCACAACATCGAAGAGCTCCACAGCGAATATGAATTCATCGGTCATGAATCGATGAGTGTTCCGAAAGCTCTCGAAATCAAGCAGGAACTTGAGCAGATCGATGAGTTGCTCAAGCAGCTTGAGGAAGCGTCCAAGACCGCCCAAATCGGATTGATTGACATGGAAATGCTCAACCAATTCGTGCCCACCGAAGACATGCAACAGTTGGAGGAGATGCGGCGACAGGTCGAAAACATCATTCGTGAGCAAGCAGAACGCCAAGGCCTGGAACGCGATTCGTCGGGACAGTTTCGCCTTACCCCGAAAGCATACAAGGTCTTTCAAGGCCGATTGCTAGAGCGGATTTTTAGCGAACTTGCGCCGTCTCGATCGGGACGTCACCAAGGTGATGTGGTTGGTGAGGGAGCGGTCGAATTGCAGCAGACGAAGCCGTACGAGTTTGGTGACTCAATCGCCAACATGGACATTCCTCAGACTGTGATCAACAGTCTGCTGCGGCAAGGTGACAAGCGACCGCTGCGATTGCACGGCGACGATATCGAAATCCACAAGACGCGGAATCATCCGAAGTGTGCGACTTGTGTCGTCATGGATATGAGCGGTTCGATGCGCTACGACGGACAGTACATGAACGTCAAACGCATGGCGCTTGCTCTGCAAGGCTTGATTCAAACCGAGTATCCCGGCGACTTTTTGCGATTCATCGAGATGTACACATTTGCCAAAATGCGATCTCCCGGTGAAGTCATCAAGCTGATGCCCAAGCCTGTAACGATTCATGATCCTTGGGTGCGTCTAAAAGTCGACATGAGCGACGAGCACATCAGCGAAACACAGATCCACCAGCACTTCACCAACATCCAGCGTTCGCTTCAGTTGGCACGCCAGAACTTGGCCGCGACGGACACGCCCAATCGTCAGATCGTTTTGATCACCGATGGGTTGCCTACGGCGCACAACGAGGGCGAGTGGCTGTACATGCTCTATCCGCCTGATCCACAAACCGAACAGGCGACCATGCGGGAAGCGATGCTTTGCCAAAAAGAAGGGATCACGATCAACATCTTTCTTGTGCCGAGTTGGTCGCAAAGCGAGGAAGACATTCGCTTTGCCAACCGTCTGGCCAAGACAACTCAAGGGCGAGTCTTTTTCACCAGCGGAAATAACTTGGATCGCTTTGTCCTTTGGGACTACGTCCAGAACCGCCGCGAGATCATTTCCTAGGGAACTCCTGCGACTCGCTGCGACAGCATCATTGCGTGCTAGACTTTGCCGAAGGGGTAGCTTCATTCCTAACGATGTGGTCCAAGATGATGTGCCTGCCACGCCTGATCACTCGGTTGTTGATGACGGCGCTCTTTGTGACAGCCCACTTGATGGTCGTGCCCGATTCCCTGTCGGCTGTTTTTGCCAATGACTCGGTAATCAATGCAGACCAGAAGGAGCAGGATCCCGAATCGCCGATGATCTTGGCGCACTACATGCCCTGGTTCGTTGCCAAACCCAGCAGCGATCACTGGGGATGGCACTGGACGATGAATCACTTCGATCCTGATCAGGAATCCGATGGAAAGCGACAGATCGCGTCTGCGTATTATCCAATCGTCGGACCGTATGATTCGAGTGACCCCGATGTTCTCGAGTTTCATCTATTGTTGATGAAACTTGCCGGGATCGATGGTGTGATCGTCGATTGGTATGGGTTAACGGACTACCGTGACTACGCGATTTTGCATCGCAATACGACACGTTTACTTCAGCAATGCGAACGACTCCGAATGAAGTTCGTCATTTGTTATGAAGATCAAACGATCCCTGCTTTGGTCGCTGCGGATCGTCTCGCAGCTACCGATCGCATCTCGCACGCTGTCAACGAACTCAATTGGCTTGGTAAGTATTGGTTCAAATCGGGGAGTTATCTCAAGCTGGATGGCAAACCGGTTTTGCTGTCGTTCGGACATGCCGGCCTTACCAATGAGGAATGGGGAAAATGCCTAGCGGCCCTCGATTCGCCCGTTTCCTATTTCAGTCAAGACTTTCGTCGGTCCGGAGCGATTGGTGGCTTTGGTTGGCCCGCACCCAAAATTGGCATGCAACAAGTCGACCAATTTTTGGCGGACGCAAAACATTGGACGCGAGCGATTCCGGTGGCGTTTCCAAGGTTCCATGACGTCTATCGGGTCGCCGGTGTTCAGGAAGGCTATCCTCGATTGCCCGATGCTAGCGGTCAGACGCTTCAATCGACGTTGAACAAAGCGATCGATTCCAACGCAGTGGTCGTTCAAATCGCAACTTGGAATGACTGGGGCGAAGGCACGCAGATAGAACCGAGCGTCGAACTTGGATACCGCGATCTGGAAATTGTCCAGCGATTGCTTCGGCAACGTCAGTTCACAACACACCAACCCCAAGATTTGTCGTTTCCGTTTCTTCTTTATCAAGCCAGACGCAGCGAAGGACGTCACGAAACTGCAGAGCGCGCTTTCAAGCTTTTTTCCCAAGGTGAACTCGGGGCGGCATTGTCGGTGCTTGGGGCAACGGTCGACCGAGAGTGATCGTTCCGGTTGACCAACTCGCCAGCACTACTGGCGAAGCGAACGAAATCGTGGACTCAACTGCGCTTGCTATGGTCTGGCCATTGCTGTATCAGAATGATTCCCAAAACTTTAGCTCCATTTTGAAAATAACGAGGCAAGGATGCGCTCGTCACTGACCAGCCGCCAACGATCAGTCTTGACCAAAGGCAACGCGGCCAAGTTGCTTGCTTTGCTAGCTATCGCGGCACCCGGCTGTCGATCGACTCGCCCCAGCAGTTCGCTGGTTCAGGTGACTGAAGATTCGTCAGCGCCGGTGGCATCGATCGAGGCGCCCCAGCAGCGTTTGGCGACGACCAAACGGATGCCACCGCAGTCGAGTGAAAACAACTCGATGCTTGCCCGTGCGCGGGCGATGGTGATGGGCGGCTCGAATGAGCCTGCATCCGCGCAGGTTTCTAGCAATTCCGCAGCCACGTCGGCACAACTGGCAAGTTCAGCGGCTGGGAAATTGGCTCAGCAAGCCGGCGCAAAACCATCGTCGACTGCGACGGCAACGCAGGTTCAGAACAAACCAAAAATCGAGACCGCGAGCGATCCTGTCGCCCAGCAACCGGCCCCCGGCGATGTTCGTCCCGTTTCGGCGAGCGACGAAGACATCAAGGTTAGCGATGGCGGGTTGGTTTCGGCCTCTCTGTCGGATTTGACGATCACAGACGGGGATTCGAAAGGGACGGTTGAAGCGGCGCAGCCACCGGTTGTGACCCAGCAAGTCGCATCAGAAAGTTCGCCTTCGCCAGAGGCCCCCAAGGTATCACGGCGACCGATCAGCCAGACAAGTCAGCCGTTGGCGCTTGCCGCGGCCCTCGAGAATTCATTGAACTCGTTGCCAGAATTGCCAACGACGCCGGCGGACTATCAAGGCCCAGGGCCGCAGCGAATTGGAACGGGAAAACCACCGATCGACGATTCGAATTCGGACGATTCAGAAACAGCATATGCGTATGTGACCGATGACGCATCGGGTACCGATGCAGCGACACAGCCAGTCCAAACTGTCTCGCACAGTTCCAATGGAATGGCACCGGTTACGTTGATGTCTCAGGCAGATGAAAAAGTCGCGGTCGAAAACCGCACGGACGGTCCGCTTGGCGAAGAAGAGTTGTATTCGATGCTTTTGCAGCGAATCGTCGAACCGAAAGAAAATGAAACGCCGCGTGACTTGGCTCGTCGTCAGATTATCGCACGGTATTTGATGGTGCTTGCCGGTGATCCAGAAACGGCTGTCGAGTCGATGGACGGTTTTTCGGAGAGCGAGCGGGAATTTTTGAAGAACCAATTGATCGGCCTGTGGACGATCATCGACCCCGACGGGCATCCGTCCGCCGGTCGCCGCGTCACCGAAGCGCTACCGCACTTCCGAAAAGCGACGTCCTATCTGTCGGAAGCAACGGATTCGTTGGAGCTTCGTCAGTTGGAGTTCTGCACCGAGATCGAATCCTACGGTCAGGTGAAGCCGTTCGAAAACAAACGTTTCGCGCCTGGCCAGCAAGTCATCTTGTACTGCGAAGTCGAGAATTTCGTCGCGACAGAAAAGGATGGGTTGTTCCGAACCCAACTGGAAGGCAGCTACGAAATCTACGACGCGTCCGGCAACAAGGTGGTCAGCCAGATTTTGCCGGCCGACCAGCAACGTTCTAGCAATCGCTTGCGTGATTACTTTGTCGCCTATCAAATGAATTTGCCGGATCAACTGCGTCAGGGAACCTATCGGTTAGAGCTGACGTTGGAGGACGCGATTGGCCAAAAGTACGGCCAGGCGAATATTCCCTTCGAAATCCGGTAGTCAGACTGCTCGGTCAGCCGAGTCCATTTTTGGGCGACGGGCGACTATTTTCGAAAAAGTTAGACAAATGGGTCCGGACGGCGCATCATAGACGCGTTATGGCCCATTCAATTCACTTCAATTGTCAGATTCATCAAGCGGCTCGCGAAGTCGCCCAAGCGAAAGTGGCGTCCACGCGGACGTACGCTTTGTCGCGTTTTTATGATCTGACAGCGGAGCGTCTCGTGCGTTTCGCGGCAACGATTACCCGCCGTCAGCATGATGCGGAAGACGCAGTGGCGACTGTCATGTTGAAAGTCGCTTCACGGCCCGAACTGCTGATGCGTGCTGATCAGCCCTGGCACTATTTGTTGCGGATGGTCCGTAACGAGTCGTTGGTGGTTGTCCGTGGGAGGTCACGAATCTCTTCAATTGGCGCGATGGCTGAGCGTCTGATGGGGCGAAGCGTTGACGTGGTCGAAAAAGACGACGAGCGTCAAGTGATATGGCAAGCACTTGAATCGTTGCCCGACGATCAACGCGAAGTCATCGTTTTGAAGGTCTGGGAGCAGCTCACGTTTGCCGAAATTGGTGAAGTGCTGGAACTCTCCCCATCGACTGCTGCGAGTCGCTATCGCTACGGATTAGAAAAGCTAACGCAAAAGCTGGAACGTTCCCTCGGTGTTCACTACGCCAGCAGCGTTGTTGAGTCTGGACGAAGTGAGGCGGTGTCATGAAAGACATCAATCAGCGCCGAATTGAATCTCACTTGGCATCGCTGGGACGATGTATTGGTCCCTCCGAGTCGCATCGCGATCGGGTACTGGAACAGGTTTCACGCAACCTTCAGCGATCCAATACCCAACGACGGACCACGCACATCGCCGTGGCCTTGGGCCTAGCCTTGTTGTTGCTGTCTCCGTTAATCGCGAGCGTCACGCGGCGTGTTCGTCCGCATCAGGCTGCGACCGCTCGACAAGCCCAGGCAGATGCCATTCGGTTATCCGAGACCCACCAAATGTCGTTCGACTGGGCGTTGGTGGATGTGTTTTTGCAGTACCGTGAACGGCTGCGGCCTTAGTTCCCGTTATTGAAAGAACGGGTTTATCGTCGTTCCGTCAGCCGCATGTTTACGCGGTTGTGTTGGTTGAACTGGAACGGCAATTGGCTTTGCCGGCACCGAAGTCGGCTGCGTTTGTGAGATTGCTTCAGGCATGTCGTTTGAAAATCCGACTGTTGTTGCGTCTTCGATATCGAACACGTTTTGTGCGATAGGTAGTTCGGTTTCAGTCGACGCCTGGTTCGTGTTCGTTGGGAACAGGTCTTGAAAGCTTTCGCTTCCTAACACAAATATCGGAAGCAAGATCACCATCAAGAGAAGTAACATCGCGAGACCGTTGACGATGTTGTGCGCGATCATAATTCCAACCCCACGCCACATGCTGCATTCGCCTGACGAGGAAATCAGGTATGCATTAGAGATCCACACCAGTGGAAGCCCGATCAAATAACCGGGAGAACCAATGATCGATCCCAGCAATGATGGAAAGGTGAGATTGACGAGGCACATGCCAATCACAAGTCCCAGACAGCCCATGAAGCTGGGAGTGCGTGGGGCAAAGTTCGAAAAGCAAAACTTCAGTGTGATTGCCAACATCGAAATCACCGCGAAGGCGACTGCCACTCCGACCGCAATCGCAACGGCACTAAAAGCGAGAATCTGATCCGCCGGGATTTGATCGAATTGGTCCATGGTGTTAGCGCAAGCTGCTTGGCGAAGGGAATGGTGACACGTTCGCCGGTGCGTCGCTAATTGTTGCGATGCACAAAATCGGCAAACGTGGTGCTAGCCCTGGAGGAGGGCTCTACTCGGAAACCGTAGCTCGCCATTTATGCCTTGCCGTCGGAAGAGGGCAGCAGGTGGCGAAAATACGAAATTCTCGCCAGACGTTTGCCTTGAGGACTAGAACTGTTGAAGTTCGTCTGGCCCAGGGGTGGCGTATTCGGCGACCTTCGCTCGAATCACCAGATCGCCTTGTTCATCAACGTGGATGTCCATGGGGACGATTGTGGTACCACGTTTGTTGATCGTTTGGGCGGTGTGACTGAGGTCAACGGTCTCGATTCCGTCAGCGTTTAGCGGGGGAACATTTCCGTTATAAAATCCGGTGCACCACCAACGCCCTTGGTCGTCTTGAAAGGGCGTGCCGTGACCGAGAAAACGGCCGGCGAATTTGCGTTCGCTGTAGGGGCCCGAGATTTTGTCGGCGGTGGCGTAGTACAGGTTGTAGCTACCGCGGCGACCTTTCGAAGTTGACCAGCCGGTGCCGAAAAGCACGTACTTGCCGTGTATCTTTTTGATTAAGCAGCCTTCATGTCCCATTTTGGCAGTTTCACCGGAAGGGCCGATGGTGGTTGGCTTGGCAGCGAGTCCGGAGAAGTCTTTCTTGAGCGGTGCGATTTCGGTCGCGCCATAAACGATCCACCAGGTCCCGTCGTCGTCTTGAAACAACGATGGGTCGTGGCGACGTCCGATTTGTTTTCCCATTGGGTTCGACCAAGGCGATCCCAATTCGCTGCCTTTGGTCAGTGACAGGTTGGCGCCTTTGACAGGCGCAGGGCTGGTGTGAACCAGTGCCCATTGGCTGCCGGTCCAGTGCAGTTCCGGCGCCCAGAGACGCCATTCATCCTTGGCGATCTCGGCGAAAGCGTCCGGGTTGACGTCGTCCCAAACGCCATCTTCCAAATCATAGATTGAACCGAGGTCTTCCCACCGAATCAGATCCTTTGAACGCCACGCACGTGCCGAGCGGCCAACGAGGCTAAGTGGTCCAAGGCCGGTGTTGTACGGGTCGGTGGTTTCTCGTTCGTCCCCTTTGTTGGGAGTCGTTCCGGTCAAGTAATACCAACCGTTCGGACCGCGCGTGATGAAAGGATCGCGAATCCAGCCCTCTTTGATAAACAAGGCCTTATCGTGAGATGCTAGTCCCGCCTTGATGGTTTCTGGCGAGTCGGATTGGCTGACCGGCATGTCCAGTGTCGGCTTTGTCGGCGGCTGCGACGAATGCTGACGGATCAGACGCGTTTCTTTTGGTCGATAGGGCGTACCATCGGTTTGGAAAATATCGTGGAACCATGGATCGGGTTCCTCGGTGTAAGCCTTTTTCCAAGAATCCCAGGGATAGATCGTTTGCGATCGCCCGTTGACGAAGCCCCAGTTGTATGCCGCCACGCGGTGGCGATGCAGGATCGGCAGGATGCCCTCGAAAGTTGAATCATTACCGCGAGCCATGTACTCGGTGCAAACCAAAGGGCGGCCGAGTTTTGCAAGGCCTTCGACGATTTCGGTCGTTCGGGCCGGCGGATCGTAGCTGTGGAAAGAGATCACGTCCGAGTTTTCGATACAGGCCTTTTGATAATCTGTTGGGTCAGTCAAGTAGCTGCCGCGCCATACGCCAACGGTCAACGGCTGTGACGGGTTGATTTCACGAGCCCAGGCGAACGTCTTTTCGACCAACTCCAAAGCATGCTTTGTCTTTTCTGGTTGATCCAGTTCCAGCTTTGCGCCCCCGCCGCCATAGGCGTTGAAGTTCGGGTTGTCTGGTTCGTTGAACAAGTCCCAGATCAGGACGCGATCATCATCTTTGTAGCGTTTGAGGACGGCTTGGACGTACGGTTTCAGTTCGTCTTGTTTGCTGCTGTCGACCAGGATGTCACGACCGGGCGATTGGACCCAACCTGAGTTATGGACACCGGGGGTTGGTTCCGGCTGCTTTCCGGCTTTGGGGTAGGGGTGCCACACGCCATCAAAAAAAACGAACATGGTGCGGATACCATGTTTGTCTGCGATTTCGAGATACTGGTCGACGCGTTTCAGAAATCCGTCGGCATCGGTTTTGAACGGGATGTCGTGCAGAAACACTCGCATCGTGTTCATGCCGATGTCTTCTGCCCAGCCGAGTTCACGATCGATCGCTTCGGGATCAAACGTTTCGGCTTGCCACATTTCCAGTTGGTTGATTGCCGATGAGGGCACATAGTTGGCGCCGATGGGCCATTCGATTTGATCGTACCAGCGATTGGCGCGATCGGCGGCCCAACGACCGGGACGACTTTTGAACATCGCGTTGTCATCTTCGGTCGGTTCTCCGGTGGTAACCTTTTGTTTGACAACGGTTCCGGTGAACGTGTTGGGCGATTCATAGTCGCCGGCGGAAGAACGGTCGTCGAAGCCGACGGACAAGCCATCAATCGGTTGAACCGGAACAAGACCTGGCGACTTGGTTTCGATTGGCGTCCCATTGCCGATCGAAAGAGTCATCCGATGGCTGTCCAAGGTGGCGTGCAAATGGTTGCGTCCGCTGACTTGGATGGGTGATTTCAAACGAGTGACTTCACCGTCGATGCGAACATCAAATACCGGGTGACCGTCGATCAAGTGCAACGAATATCCCTGCTGGATACCGCCTTGGGCCAGGACAACGCCGGACAACTTCGCACCTTTGATTGTCGCATCGATTTCGATCGAACGCTTTGCGATGTCGGGTGATTCGGTCGGCTGTTCGCTGTTGTTGGCGCGGCGAGGGCCACGCGTTACCGCTTCGGGATATTGATCCAGGATGGCTTTTAGTTGTTCCAAAACGTCAGGTTTGGATTTTGCCACATTGATCGTCTCGACAGCACCGTTGGCGTAGTCGTAAAGTTCGTATTCGGCAGTCGATGCATCAGCACCTGGTGATTTCCATTCAACCATGCGATAGCGATCGGTGCGGATTGCACGTCCCATCGTTCGCTTGGGATACGCATGAAACGCATGATCGCGAACACGGGCGTTGGGGTCTTTCAGGACCGGGACAAGCGAGACACCGTCGATCGACTGCGGACCTGTTGGTTCGGGCAACCCGGCGAGTTCGGCTAGGGTGGGATAAAGGTCAACGCTTTCAGCCAATTGCTTCGTCGACGATCCTGGTTTTGCGACGCCAGGGGCAACGATGACGATCGGAATCCGCGTCGCTTGTTCGTAGTTGGTGTGTTTGGTCCAGATACCGAGATCACCGAGGTGGAAACCGTGGTCACCCCACAGAACGATGATCGTGTTATCGGCCATCCCCGATTCGTTTAACGCATCAACGACTTTTCCGATTTGTGCGTCGACGAACGCGGTGCTGGCATAGTAGCCATGAATAAGGTTGCGTTTCAGTTCGTCGCCAAAGTTAGCATTGGGATCTTGAGGAACTGGTTTGTAGTTGCCAATTTCGCCACCACGTTTTCCGGCGACTCCGGGAGCGCCGGTGGGCAGCGATTCCTGCGTCGGCATTGGCAGCTTTGCTGGATCGAACAAGTCCCAGTATTTCTTCGGTGCGCTAAACGGCAGGTGAGGACGAGCAAAACCGGCTGCAATGAAGAACGGAGTGCCGTCTTTTTCGCGGCGTTCTTTGGCGGCTTGCAAACGTTTGATCGTTTCTTCGGCGACACGTCCGTCGGCATAAGCGGTGTCTTCGACATCGGGATGTTCGTAAGCGGCACCACGCGGCAGGCTACCGATGCGGTTGAGTTCTTGGTTGGTGAAATACGCTTCTTCGCGGGTCAGCTTGCCACCATCGGTGCTTTCAGGATCGACGTACTCGATGACCTTTTCTTTGAAGTGTGGGATCGAAAACGAATCGGGATCGCCGTAATTACCGTGGCCGATGTGAAAGACTTTGCCAAGCGATTCGGTGCGATAGCCGTGGTTGGCGAAGTGTTGCGGGATGGTAACCGCATCGGGAACGATCTGACGAAGCTGGCTGCCCAGTCCGTACAGGCCTGTCGATGTCGAATGTGATCCGAGCATCAGCGTGAATCGTGATGGTGCGCAGACCGCTTGATTGCAGTACGCAGAATCGAATCGCATTCCTTTCGCGGTTAACGCATCGAGGTTCGGCGTCTTGGCGACTTCGTCGCCAAAGCAGCCAATGGTGGGCTTGAGGTCGTCGACCAAGATCATCAACACGTTGGGCCGCTCAGCGGCATGGCCTAGACCGCCGCCGGCGACGATCATCGCCAAAACAAGCGTGGCGTAGAAGAGTTGTCGTAGCATGACGAGGGGATTTAAAGTCATTTGGGGGGGAGGTGGGGCGAGTGAATCTTTTCAATTACATTCCATTCGAAAGCGACTTGCCATGCAATCATGCGTCAGGTCGCTTTGATATTTTGTCATGGTTTGAGCTGCATCGGCGCGGCGAAACGGACAGACGAACCAATTCTAACTGGGCGGCACGTGACGACACCTTCCAATCGACGATCGATGCAAAGCCTGGGCGTATTGCTGGGTTTGGTGGCCAGTTCAATCGCGGCTTATCTGTGGCCTTGGACGGGGTTGTCGATTGACCCGTTTTACCTTTCCAAGACGGGATTATTGAGTTTGGTCGCGCTGACGATGTTCAGCTTAGGAGTGACGGTGAAGGATGCGGAATTGGTTGAACTGCGGAATCGGCCCTTCGCCGTTTTCCTAGGCGTCGTCGTTCAGTGTACCGCGATGCCAACACTTGCATGGTTGGTGGTGAACGTCTTGTCGATCAGTGGTCCGCTAGCGTACGGGGTGATGTTGTGCGGGTGTGTTCCCGGCGCGATGGCATCCAACGTGTTGACGATGACGGCGAAAGGAAACGTCAGCTATTCAGTCAGTTTGACTTGTATTGCGACGTTGTTGTCGCCGCTCACCGTGCCGTTTACCCTGCTGATGGTTGCCGGATTGGAAACCGGTACGGACACGTTTCAGCCAATTCAGACCGCGACGATTTTGGTAATCACGGTTGTAATCCCGACGCTTGCCGGTTACGGATGTCGAAGGTTGGTGCCCAAGACTCCGGTCGCGCAGCGGCGGATGCTGATCATCGCTTCTTCGATCGCGACAGTGGCGCTGTTGTGGATCATCGCTTCGGTGGTTGCCGGCAATCGCGACCGATTGTCGTTGGCAACACCGGGACTGCTGGGCAGTTTGTTGCTGATGAACCTGCTTGGTTATTGCAGCGGTTTGATCATGGGCAAGTTGTCAAAGATGCCCGTCGCGATGCGACGAGCGCTGACACTAGAAGTCGGCATGCAGAATGCCGGTCTGGGCACCGGGCTTGCCGCCAGTTTGTTTGGCGACGCCACTCCGGCACAGATTCCAACGGCGGCTTACACGTTCGGGTGCATGTTGACCGGAACGCTGTTGGCCGCGTTTTGGGCTCGTCTCGGTGCAACGCATACCGATCAAGCGTAGCATTTCACGCGCTGCTCAAGCAAAGTTATCGACGATCCCGATGCCTTGGACACCTTGGCGTTTCAGGATTTCGGCCGCCCTTGTGATCGCGTCATGATGGGTGATGCGAGCATCACGGACGATCAGGCATGAATCGACTGATGACGCGATTCGCGGTGTTGCCCAGCTGCTGGCAATTGGTCCGTCAAAAATGACCAAGTCAAAACAACCATGGATTTGGTCGATCAACCGATCAAGGTCCATCGAGGTCGCTGGCAAAGACGCTTCGTCAGAACCAAGAAGTGGCAATAGAGTTACACCGTCCTCGATGGACGCGATAGCGACTGACTCGAGTGTTTGTCCTTGGCGAATTGCGGTGACCCAGTCCGATTCGATTTCCAGGCATAGTTGCTCGGCTTGACCGGGTACGTCCACATCGACGTCGACGATCGCGACCGAAAGTCCGGTTGCCGCGGCAGCGATTGCGGTTCCAAGTGTCGTGGTCGAACGGCCTTCGCCGTCATTGAGACTGGTCACCAAGACGCTCCGCAATCCGGATCGCACCGAGCGTCCGAGGTGATCGGCAATCGAACGAAAAAAGCCTTCTTCGAAGAATGCGTCGGCGACGTGTCGGGGAATGGAGAACGAGTCGACTTCCCAGGCCGCCCCACGCCAACGGCTCGCACGCGGGCTAGTCGGTGGGGGACTTGTTGGTTGAGATTGTGGTTCTGACGTATGCGGCTCTGCCGTGATGTCGTTTGGCTGGTGAGCCGCTTCAACCGTCGAGGCCGGTTCCTGCAGTGATTCGGGAGATGCGATGGCTTCGGCGTGTACCTCCGCACCAAATTGCAACGTGTCAATCAACAGCGAGTTAACGTCGAGCGTGCTGGCTTGGAAGCTTGCTTCGAGTGTGTGCGCCGTGACGACGTGAGCCGTCGTTTCCAACAGCGGTGACACAGGCGATTGCTCGATTGCTTGATCGGGTGTCGCTTGTTGTTCAGGCGTTTGCGGCTGGACCGGTCGGTCGATTCGCAAGACTTGGTCGTCGGGACCTTCGACCCATTGGCTGGTCGTGGGGTCTTCGGTCGGCGCGACATTGCGTTGTGGTGTGCCAGTCGTTTCTTGGCTAGGACGCTGACGCGCGTAGGCACCGATGAAAGATTGTTTGATGCTCATGAGGATTCAGTGGCTCCGTCGCTGCAATGACTAGCGCAGTTCAGACTCTTCCCAAACTTTAAGGATGTCCAGAAAGTTTCCGATGGGATGGGGTGTTTCGGTGTAGTGCAAGCTGTCGTCAAGTTCCAGACGATCAGCCATGCCGCTTGGCAAGTCGTTGCCGTATGGGTTGTTGGTTGGCGTTGTTTCGCGATAGGACACGACCCGATCGGTCGAGTTGCCAAATCCACGGGCGTTTGAGCTTTCATTGAACGCGGAGTCGATCGCGTTTGGCGTGGTGCTGGCGATTGGGCCAGCACTGTTCGCCGGAAAGAAATTTTCGCCGCCGACGGCGGCGGCAGACGCAGTCGCTGGTGTTGGGAGCGAAGGTTGAACTTCCGTCGTTTGGTCATACGACGGATGGGGCGCTGGTGCGGCGGATGCATTGACGATGCCACCCACGGTTGGCGACTCACGTGGCGGTTCAGTCATGGGATCTGCCGGACTGACCTGCAGTGTGTTCGTATCAACCTCTGTCGATTGATCTTCACTGATCATCAATCCTGGGATTGAATCATCAATCGGTTCAGGCGATCGGGACAGCTTGCCAACAAAATACGAAAGCGAAGTCAAAACGCATGCGATGACGACGATCCCGGCGCGTGTTTTCCATTTAGGTTGCGGAATGTTCGCCCACCGAGACTTAGCACTACCAGAGTGTGCGGCAATCCGTTCGTTATTGGATTCATGTTGTGTCACATCACCGAATGCTTCCTCGGCTTGATCGAGATCGACAAAGTCGATTGACGGTGCATGACCGTCGGGCGAATGAGGTGGTGGCGCTGAAAGTTTGCTGAAATTCCCAGACGGTGGGTCAATGTGACCGGCGGGTGGTCCGGAATGCGGGGTGTGGATGTCGTACAAGACAGTCCGCGAGCTTTGACGTCGTTTCGTGCCCTCGCTGGTGCAGTCAGGAAGCTCGAACAAGGTGGGGATATCCCCTGAGGCGTTGCCGAGCGGTAGCGTTGGTTCCTGAGACGCCGGTTCGTGCAGCTGGTGGTTTTGGTTTAGCGGGGCAGGGCGTGGCGGATTCGAATCCGCGCCGCCACGACTGGGGCGTGTATTCTTTCCGCTTTCGGTTGTGTCTCTTTCGTAGTCCATCCGTGGGTTCCGCAGCGAGTGTCCCGCTTTTTCTCCGCCTGGGGGCAATCCGGCGCTAGGATCCGAACATCCATGTCGGATCTGGCATCTAAATCGTTTGCCGGATTGGGCGGTCTAGTATTGGTGTGATCATTTTCGCGAGGGATCACCAGATTCCCTGGAAAATCATCGGAGGAAGACCATCTCGATCTTCAGGCTATTGCGGAATAGCGGAACTTGACGGTTTAGGGCAAGGCTGATGTTTGCGAGGAAAAATCGCCCCATTCGGGGTGTTGTCGATCGCCGGATCCCTCAGCGGCTTGTGAATTTCGCCCCCAGACAAGACAATACGCCCGCCAATTAAACTCGAAAAATACTTAAATAGCGATGCTTCAACTCGATTCTGCGTCCAGCGTGCTACATCAATTGATCCGAGAGCGAATTCTGTTGCTCGATGGCGCGATGGGAACCATGATCCAACGCCTCAAGCTGGATGAAGCCGGCGTGCGTGGTGATCGCTTTGCCGACCACGATGCTAGCATCGATTTGAAGAATTTCAGCGACATTCTTTGTCTGACGCATCCCGAAAAAATCACTGAAATCCACCGGGCGTATTACGCTGCCGGATCAGACATCGTTGAGACGAACTCGTTCGGTGCGTCGCCAGTTGGTGCGATGGAGTTCAACATCAGCAATGATGTGATTGCGGAAATCAACCAGGCGGCGGTTGCTTGTGCCAAGAAAGCGGCAGAGGAGTTCACCGAAAAAACACCGCACAAACCTCGGTTCGTAGCCGGATCGATCGGCCCGACTGCGATGCAGTTGGCGATCAGTACCGACGTTGATGACGCGGCCCATCGCAAGACGACATTCGACAAGATGCGTGACAGCTACCGATTCCAGGTCGAATCGTTGGTCAACGCAGGGGTCGATATGTTGCTGCCTGAAACGGCAATCGACACGCTGAACCTAAAGGCCTGTCTGTTCGCGATCCAAGATTTCTTCAACGCCGGTGGCCGTCGCGTGCCCGTCATGGTCAGCGGTACGTTTGACAAAGGCGGCCGGACGTTTGTCAGCGGTCAGTCGGTCGAAGCGTTCTTTACGGCACTTGAGCATTTCCCGATGTTGTCGATCGGGATGAACTGCGCCCTCGGCCCCGACGTGATGCGTCCTCACCTCGAAGAACTTTCCAACGTCACGAACCTTCCGATCAGTTGTCACCCCAATGCGGGCTTGCCCAACGATATGGGAGAGTTTGACTTGGGCCCCAAGGCGATGGCCGAGATCGTTGGCGAGTTCGCCGATAATGGTTGGATCAATATCCTCGGCGGTTGTTGTGGGACGACGCCGGATCACATCCGAGCAATGGCGGAACGCGTCGAAGGGCTCAAGCCAAAGCAGGAAGAAGTCGGCCCCATCTACACCCGCTTGTCCGGGCAGCTGCCGATGGTGATGCGTCCGGAGGTGACCTTCACCATGGTCGGCGAGCGGACCAACGTGACCGGTAGTCGCAAGTTTGCGCGATTGATCCGCGACGAAGATTACGATACCGCCGTCGAAGTCGCTCGCGAGCAAGTCGAAAATGGTGCGACCATCATCGACATCAACTTCGATGAGGCGTTGATCGACGGCATCGAGGCGATGACCCGCTTTTTGCGGTTGATCGCAGGTGATTCTGTCGCCGCATCCGTCCCTGTGATGATCGACAGTAGTAAATGGGAGGTCATCGAAGCTGGCTTGCAGAATGTGCAAGGCAAAGCGATCGTGAACTCGATCTCGTTGAAGGATGGCGAAGAAACGTTCTTGCAACGTGCTCGGTTGGTTCGCCAATACGGTGCCGCAGCCGTCGTGATGGCGTTCGATGAGAAAGGACAAGCGGCGACTGAGGACGACAAGGTCCGGATTTGCAAACGGGCGTATGACTTGTTGGTCAACGAAGTTCAATTCCCGCCAGAAGATATCATCTTTGACCCCAATATTTTGACGGTCGCAACGGGGATCGAAGAGCACAACAACTATGCCGTTGACTTTATCAATGCCGTCCGCCGGATCAAGCAGGAATGCCCCGGCGCCAAAACCAGCGGTGGTGTGAGTAACATCAGTTTCTCGTTCCGCGGCAATGACCGCGTGCGTGAAGCGATGCACAGCGCGTTTCTTTACCATGCCATCGAAGCCGGCTTGGACATGGGCATCGTCAATGCCGGGCAGCTTGATGTCTATGAAGAAATCCCCAAGGACTTGCTCGAGCATGTTGAAGATGTGCTGCTGAATCGTCGTGACGATGCGACCGACCGGATGTTGGAATTCGCCGAAACCGTCAAAGGCAGCGGCAAGAAGAGGTCCAACGAAGATCTTGCTTGGCGTGAAGCGCCGGTCGCAGAGCGGATGAAGCATGCTCTGATCAAAGGGATTGATAAATTCATCGAAGAGGACGCCGAGGAGGCGCGGCAGAATTTCGACCGCTGCTTGCAAGTGATCGAAGGCCCTTTGATGTCCGGCATGCAAGTCGTCGGTGACTTGTTCGGCGAAGGGAAGATGTTTCTTCCCCAGGTCGTTAAATCCGCCCGTGTCATGAAAAAGGCAGTGGCTTACCTGGAACCGTTTATGGAAGAGGAAAAGCTGGCCGCCGGTCTGGACCAAGCGTCTTCCCGCGGCAAGTTCTTGATCGCGACGGTCAAAGGTGACGTACACGATATCGGCAAAAATATCGTTGGCGTCGTGCTGCAATGCAATAACTTCGAAGTGATTGACTTGGGAGTGATGGTGAGCTTCGAAACGATCCTCGAAGAAGCCGACAAGTACGGCGTGGACATGATTGGCTTGTCTGGACTGATTACACCAAGTCTGGACGAGATGGTTACCGTGGCTCGCGAGATGAAGCGGCGCGGGATGAGAATGCCATTGTTGATCGGTGGCGCGACGACCAGCGCCAAACACACGGCGGTCAAAATCGCGCCGGCTTACGAAGGTCCTGTCATTCATGTCGCCGACGCGAGTCGCAGTGTCGGTGTGGTGGAAAGCTTGCTGAGCTCGGACCTGCGAGATGGCTTTATCGAAAAGAACGTTGAGCTGCAGGGTCAGCTTGTCGCAAGCTTCCGTGAACGCAACCAAAAGTTGGTTTCCTATCAAGAGGCCAAAGAAAAACGCTTTGCCACGGATTGGAGTTCGGTGCGAATTGACACTCCTTCCTTCACCGGGGTGAAGGTGCTGGAGGATTATCCGCTGACAGAGATTCGCGAATACATTGACTGGTCCCCGTTCTTTATGACATGGGAATTGAAGGGCAAGTACCCGAAGATTTTCAATGATCCGAAGGTCGGCGAAGAAGCACGAAAAGTGTTCGACGATGCGAATCAATTGCTTGACGAGATCATTGCCAATCAATCGTTGAAAGCACGAGCCGCATACGGTTTCTGGCCTGCCGCAAGCGACGGTGACGATGTCATCTTGTACGCTGACGATTCTCGTTCCAAGGAACTGACGCGATTCCACTTCCTGCGCCAGCAATGGGAACGTAAGGGACAAAAAGATTACCGGTCACTCGCCGATTACATCGCTCCAGTCGAGAGCGGTCGGGCGGATTACATCGGTGGCTTTGTCGTTACCGCTGGAATCGGCGCTGAAGCGTTGTCGTTGAAGTACAAACAGGCTGGCGACGACTACAACGCGATTATGGTTCAAGCGGTTGCTGACCGATTGGCCGAAGCCTTTGCCGAACGGTTGCACCAGAAGGCACGCGAGGATTGGGCCTACGG
Organism: Rhodopirellula sp. MGV; assembly: GCF_002251265.1. Lineage (NCBI taxonomy): Bacteria > Pseudomonadati > Planctomycetota > Planctomycetia > Pirellulales > Pirellulaceae > Rhodopirellula > Rhodopirellula sp. MGV. Next base: position 34,703 of record NZ_NPDI01000067.1, read on the forward strand.
AAACGAAGAATCGTTGTCCAACGAACAAATGATTGACGAGCAATACCGTGGAATTCGACCGGCGGCTGGCTATCCGGCTTGCCCCGATCACACCGAGAAACGAACGCTGTTCGATTTATTGGACGCAGAAAAGAATACCACCGTGGAATTGACCAGTTCGTTTGCAATGACGCCGGGGGCATCGGTCAGTGGTTTGTATTTTGCTCACCCTGATGCACGTTACTTTGCCGTTGACCGTATGACCAAAGACCAAATCGAAGACTATGCCAAACGCAAGGGCATGGCGTTGGTCGATGTCGAGCGTTGGTTGTCACCCAATTTGGCATACGAACCGGAATAGCCAAATTCGAATTGCTGGTTGCCCGATGCGGCGGGAGTCGTCGAAGAAGCGGAGCAGTTAGTGCCTGTCGTTGGTTAAACGGTGGCGAACTTGCAGCTCCGCTTGCACGAACATTTCTGCTTGCAGTTCGAACTCTGGGTTAGGAGATCCCGATTCGTGCCAAGCGAAGCTTCGCCACAGCGACAGGATCGCTGGTCCTGTCGCGATGCCCTTGATTCGTTTTCGCAGGTCAAAACCGTAGGCGATCAAACTGGCGTCGACGGTGCCGTCGCGTGTGTCCAGTATTGATTGAATCCCCTGGTCCTCCAGCGGTTCACCGAGATCCACAGCGACATGCTTGATCGCTGTGATGCGTAGGTTGTGCGCTCGTCTTTTGTCACGGTTGGATAGCTTCTTCGTTTGCAAATGGGGGGCATCGACCAGCCAACTGCACATCGGGCAAAAGCAATGAGCGTCAGGTGAGTATCTCCGCTGACCAGGGGCTTGATGCAAATCAAACGAGTTGGTCAGGTAGGTGGTGAAGAACGCACAGAAGCGTTCGACTTCATGAGGATCGGGACGCGCGTTTTCTGGGATGTTCTGATAGTGCTCCCGCAGCCATTCTTGTGCCGATCCTGGCAATGACGAATGCCGGTGGGCGGTCGAGAATGACAGGAAGCCCCGATCGACTCCGTCGGCGACCCAACGCAGTAGGCGATAACTTCGTTGCTGAAGATCGATCAGTGCTTGCAGTTCGGTGATCTGAAATAGCATCGCGAGCTTCTCTTTCAACTTCTTTTCACTCGTCGTCTCGCCCTGGGACAACATGGCGGACGCTTGCCAACAGCGGTTCAGCGCGAGAATGTTTCAGCGCGAGACTGAGGGTAGACCGGCAACGGTTTGTCGGGTGGTCCTCACCGGGTTGGGGGACAGCGATTTCCCAGTTTTAACGGTGCTGTCTGATACTAGCGGCGCTGATGTGCTCTTTCGCACGGCAACTTGAAATTCGCGTGAATGTCGATGGCATTTATGCGTCATTTCAAAGTTTTGCGTGACCTAGTGTCCAACGTAACGAATGCAGCGGTGACGTACACAGCGTGCGGAACAGAAAACGTTGCATGACAAATGGGGTGCACAGGTTTGTCGGAGCTTCGTGGCAATGGGGAACGAACAGTTGGACTTGGTATGGGTGCTGATTTGCACCGGCCAGGTCTTGATGATGCAGGCCGGTTTCTGCCTGCTAGAGAGCGGCTTTTCGAGAGCGAAGAATAGCATCAACGTTGCGGCAAAGAACTTGGCCGACGTTTGCGTTGCGATGCTGTGCTTCTGGCTCGTCGGATTCGGGTTGATGTTCGGATCCAGTCACGCCGGCCTATTCGGTACGAGTGAGTTCTGTTTCGAAGCGACAAACTCGAAGTTGACATGTTTCTTTCTGTTTCAAGCAGCATTCTGCGGCACCGCGACGACAATCATTTCAGGTGCGGTCGCGGAGCGAATGAGATTCCGCGCGTATCTGTTTATTTCAGTCTTTGTTAGCGCGATTGTTTATCCCGTTTGTGGGCATTGGGCTTGGGGAGGTATCTTCAGCGGCCAGGCGATTGGCTGGCTTGCCGAACGAGGCTTTGTGGATTTTGCTGGCAGCACGATGGTTCACTCGGTTGGAGCTTGGACCTCATTGGCAGCCGTCCTGGTCATTGGGCCGCGTCTCGGCCGGTTTAGCAAGAAACGCGGTCCGATTCGTGGCAGCAGTTTGCCGAGTGCCGTTTTGGGTGCTGTCTTGTTGTGGTTTGGATGGTTGGGCTTTAACGGCGGTAGCGTCTTGGGGCTCAGCGAAGGCGTTCCAGCGATCTTGCTCAATACCTGTTTGGCGGCAGCCAGCGGTGGTTGTCTGCCACTGTTATTGTCAATCTTCTTTGGCAAGACCTTCGAGCTGTCGGATTCAATCAACGGCGTGATTGCCGGGTTGGTTTCGATCACGGCCGGATGTCATGCGGTCAGTCCTCTTGCGGCGATCGGTATCGGTGCAGCGGGCGGATTGGTTTGCATCGCGGCGACACAACTGTTGACGCAGTTAAAAATTGATGACTCGATCAACGCCATCCCCGCCCACGGAGCCGCCGGCGTTTGGGGGACCGTTGCGTTCGCGATCTTCGCCGACCCGGCATACTTTGCGGAAGGGCTTAATCGTTGGCAGCAGTTGGAAATCCAGGTTGTCGGTGCTAGTAGCGTCTTCGTGTGGACCTTTGGTGTGAGCTTGGCCGTGTTCGCGGTCGTCAATCACTTTTGGCCGATGCGAGTTGATCGCAAGACCGAGTATTGCGGACTGAACACTGCGGAGCACGACGCGAGCACCGAGTTGGTCGAATTGATGGGCAGCATGAAGCAGCACTATCAATCAGGGAATTTTCGCCGCCGAGTTCATCGTGAACCTTTCACCGAAGTCGGGCAGATCGCATCGGTTTACAACCGAGTGATCGATCGGGTTCATACGGAAATTAGTGCTCGCGAATCTGCCGAGCGACAGTATCGAGAAATCTATCAGCGAGCCTTAGAAGGAATTTATCAAACCACGCTAGAAGGTCGTTTTATCAAAGCGAACCCGGCGCTGGTGACGCTGTTGGGGTACGATAGTTCCGACGAATTGATCGCCTCAGTAAAAGATATTGCCACGCAGTGCTACGTGGATCCCGATCGCCGGAGCGAGTTTCGGGAGTTAATCGCGGACAAAGGAGTGGTCAACGATTTTCGCTCTCAGCTACGAAAACGCGACGGCAATGTCGTCTGGGTGACCGAGAACGTTCGATTGGTGTGCACCGACGCAGGAGTGCCGCTGTATTTCGAAGGGACTGTTTCGGACATCACCGAGCGGATGACCACCGAGCGATTGCAGCAAGAAAAAGAGCAGGCCGAAGCGGCGAATAAAGCTAAAAGCCAGTTTCTTGCCGGGATGAGTCACGAGATGAGAACGCCACTCAATGGGATTATCTCGATGCTCGATTTGATTGATGAAGCAAATTCAGCGGACCAACGTCGACGCTACCTTCGGATCGCGAAGCAGTCGTCGAAGTCGCTTTTGCAGCTGATCAATGACGTGTTGGATTTGTCAAAGATTGAAGCCGGAAAGCTGGAGCTTGAAAGTCAGGAACTCGATGTCATCGAGATCGTCGATGAAGCGGTCGAGATGCTTTATCATCGCGGACACGAGAAAGGTGTCCAGATGGTTCGGGAAGTTTCTTCTAAGGTTCCCGAATGTATCGTTGGAGATTCAAACCGTTTGCGACAGGTCTTAGTGAATCTGATTGCTAACGCGGTCAAGTTTACCGAGGCAGGGCACATCAAAATTGGTGTCGACCGTACGCCTCCAAGCGAAGGTGCAAACTCGCTTCGCTTCAAAGTTACTGATTCGGGAATTGGAATACCTGCGGATCGACTTGCGATCATTTTTGAATCGTTTGCACAGGCGGACTCCAGTACGACCAGGTGTTATGGCGGTACCGGGTTAGGCTTATCGATCTGCCGGCAGCTCGTTGAATCGATGGGAGGTCGAATCGGTGTCGAAAGTGTAGAGGGCGAGGGCTCAACGTTCTGGTTTGACGTTCCATTGAAAACGCCCAAGAGGGTGAAAAGGGGCGGTCGCATCGCGACCACGCCGGGCGATGAAAAACGCTCTTCATTGGAATTCTTGAAAGTCTTGTTGCTGGCTGAAGAGAGCTTGGAAAACAAGATGATTTATGACGACCTGGACCGATGGGGTGCAAGCGTGCAATGGCACCGGGACACGGACGCTCTCACGGCCTTGCCTGACTCACGAAGCTCCTTCAAGTTGCTAGTGGTCGATGATTCGGTCATGCAATCGGGAGCAATACCTGATTCCTGTCAATCGATTCCGCATCGATTGTTGATCGGAAATGTGGATGCCGAAAACTCGTTTTCCGCTATCTTGCCACGTCCGATTCGTTCGTCGCAGTTGCTCGACACAATCCATTCATCTTTGGTGCTTGAATCGCCCGACGGTTCGCCAGTCCAAAAGACCGATTTGAATTCCTACCCACCCGAATTTGGTGGCGGTCGATCGGTACTGGTTGTCGATGACAACGAAGTGAATCGGATTGTGGCGTCAGAATTACTGCGAGTACTCGGGTTCGAGGCAACGTCTGTTGATAGCGGGAAAAAGGCGATTGAGACGCTTAGCAAGAAGAGCTTTGTCGCGGTACTGATGGACTGTGAGATGCCCGAAATGGATGGGTTCGAAACAACACAGCGGTTGTTGGGGCTACACCGAGATGGAAAGCTGGCGGTCGGACGAGATGAAAAGATGGCCATCATCGCCCTTACCGCCCAAGCGATTTCGGAAGACCGCGAGCGTTGTCTGGACGTCGGAATGGACGACTACCTTACAAAGCCTATTGTCCGTGAACAATTTGCTAGCGTGCTGTGGAGTCATGTTGGTGACGCTCCAGAGGTTGTTGGTCCGCCTCCGATCGATCTTGAAGCGGTGGTCGATCGTTGCGGGGGAAGCAACGGAGCGGCGTTCGAAGTTTTGAAACTATTTTCTGATCAAGCTGTGACACTTAGTCAGCGGATTCATCATGCCGCACAGCAACCTGACCTCGACATGAAATCGCTTCGAGACGACGCGCATTGTTTGAAGGGAATGGCTGCGAACGTTTCTGCTTGCCAGGTCGAAGAAGTCGCTGGCGTAATTGAGTTGTCCGCCAAGGAGGAGTCGTTCGGATCACCCGCTGACGAAAATTCGCGTCAGTTGTTGGAACGCGTCGAGACCTGCGTCGACTGGATCAATTCCCTGTTGGAGGAAAGACAATGAGCGAGTTGAAAATTCTGATCGTTGACGACGATCCAGTGACACGGTCGATGCTGAAGCATACGTTGAATGCCCACGGCTACTTAACCGCAGAAGCAAGCGACGGTGCTGACGCGCTTGCAAAAATGGCTGCGGAAACATTTCCAATTGTGATCAGCGATTGGAACATGCCCAACATGAACGGCCTCGAACTCTGTGAACAGATCCGGAAGCACGATAGCGAAGGCTACATCTACACGATCTTATTGACATCGAACAACGCGATGGAAGATCGAGTCAAAGGGCTTCGCGCAGGCGCAGACGATTTCATTGGTAAACCGTTCAACAAAGACGAACTGCTCGAACGTATGGCCGCCGGCGAGCGCGTGCTGAATTTAGAAACACGGGAGGCTTTGATTTTCGCTCTCGCAAAACTTGCCGAAAGCCGTGATACCGACACCGGGCTGCATCTCGAACGGGTTCAACGCTATGCGAGATTCCTGACTCAGGAGTTGGTTGGCGATCCGGCGTTTGCAGATGAAATCGACGAAGAGTTCATTCAGCTTGTCTATCAGACCAGCCCATTGCATGACATTGGAAAGGTGGGGATTCCCGATTCAGTGTTGTTGCATCCTGGCAAGCTATCGAAAGACCAATTCAAACTGATGCAGTCCCATACCGTGATCGGCGCCGATTGCTTGAAGGGGGCGATTGCCAAATCGCCGAAAGCAAAGTTCCTGCACATGGCCCACGATATTGCTCGCTTCCATCATGAGAAATTTGATGGAAGCGGCTATCCCGATGGCTTGGTCGGCGAAAAAATTCCACTGGCGGCAAGAATTGTTGCCATCGCTGACGTCTATGACGCGCTGCGTTCAAGACGGATCTATAAGCCGGCGTTCTCGCATGAACGTTCGTGTGAGATTATTTGTGGCGATGCTGGATCACATTTCGATCCCCGCTTGGTAGCCGCGTTCGAACGTGTGCATGAACAGTTTGCCACAATTGCTGAGCGTTTTTCGGAGCCTAGCGAACTTCCGGGGTCGGCAGAACCGAAGGAGCTTGAGATGGTGCACTGAGTACCATCGTCAAGCTTATCATCCGATCTCGCGGCTATCGGCTTGATCGTGAACGGCGGCGTAGTCCTGATCCCATGACCAAAGCACCAAAGATCGCAAAGGTCGCTGGCTCCGGGGCAGATGCGATAGCAGGTGCGTCGGCAGCGGATGAGGCAACCACATCGATCAACAACTCTGCCGAGATGGGCAGAAGCTGAATGCCACCGCTTCCGTTTCGACCGAGCCCAAGTCCGAGTGCGAACCCGTTGGCTTGAATCGTGGTTTGGCCAACCGCAGCTGCCGTGGTTGTGAACGAAAACGACGACGACGTTTGAAAAGGCGTCGACATCATCATGGTCGACAACTCGCCGCCAAACGGTCCGCCGCCGACAGTGAACGCCTGCGATAGCTGACTTCCGGTATCGAAGGTAACGTTGCTAGGCGACGTGAGGTTGTCGGACAATTCGACACCAGTGCTCCAGAAAACCCGCCAACCTGGATCGATATCGTCCAGCGTTACGTTGACGGTTACCGTATCACCAATCTCAATTTGGTTGCCAGTCATCCCCTCTATGGAGAGATTCAAGTTCATCACGCCCGCACTTGCCGTGTTGATTCCACAAAGGAATAAGACAATCGCTAAAGCGGAAGCCGAGGATAGAAATCTCATTGAAGCTTGACTTGGTTTGAAGTGATTCCGGCAAAAAGGTTCGGTTGCACTGATCGCAACTGTTGCACTGATAGCAACTGTTATGCCGATCCCGCTAAGACCGCTTGTTGTCGCGGTAAGGGGGGACGCAACATGTTAGGAACCTGTGAAGCGTGAGCAAACTATAGTCACAGGTCCACACTCGCGAAGTGGCGATTTCGGGTTTGACTCGAGAAGGTCGCGATTGGTTCCAATGTGACAAGGCGAACGTTGTTTCAATCAATTCACTGACGGATAGTGTCGCGATAGTGTTCCGCAAATAAGGCAAGGTCGTGTTCGAAATGTTGGCGCATTTGGTCTGCTTTGTCGTCAGTTGCACGCAGAATCGCGGAGGGGTGGTAAGTCGACATGGTCCATGCGGACTGGTCGGTTTTTTGAATGAGGCCACGTTGTTCTGTCAGTCGAAAGTTTGGCCCGAAGACCGCGCGTGATGCGGTTGCTCCAAGGCAGACAAGGAACTTCGGTCGCAACAGTTTTAGCTCAGCATCTAGCCAAGGACGGCAGGCGGCTATTTCTCTTGCGGAAGGCGTCTTATGCAATCGACGTTTGCCGGATCGGGCAAACTTAAAATGCTTGACGGCGTTGGTCACATAAAACTGATCGAGGTCGAATCCAACGTCATGTATCGCTTGTCGCAACAACTGACCGGCAGGGCCAACAAAAGGAATGCCTTCGCGATCCTCTTGGTCACCGGGTTGCTCACCGACAAAGACAACGCTGGCATCGTGTGGGCCGTGTCCAAATACAGTTTGCGTTGCGTCTTGGCAAAGTTGGCAACCTTCGCAATGAAGAGATGCTTGTCGGAGCGTATCGAGGTCCAGCGGTTGGCGATCAATCGCGTCCGGGATGTAGGCTTGAGCGCTGGCGATCTGGTCGGTCATGCGAATCATTTGTTCGACACGACGCGGAGCCTCGCGAAGCATTTGGTCAATCAATTCTGTCTCAGGCAACGTAGGCCAATGCTTCATTGGCATTTCTGCCTTCATCGCCTTCGTTTTGATTCGAGCAGGGTTAAAGATGTTCGCGTAATAGGTTTTCCAAAGTGTTTCCAGTTCGTCGTCGTTTGGTGCAGCGCTTCGAGGCATGCCTTCGGAAAAGTGAAGGGCTTTGCCGTCCCAGTGGCAGGATTCCGTGGGCGTCATGATCGTCCATCGCATTACGTCAAACCGTCTGCGAAAGAACTCTGCCGTTGGTTTCAGTACGTAGTGGTCAGGGCGGTGCCATGCGATGTAGTGGTCGCCAAGTTCATCGACGACACGCCTGAATCGCACGAAGGCTTTCATCTTGTGCGAGTCTCGGCGGACCGCTTTTTCAAGCTTCGATAGCTCAATGACATCGGAGTCACTGGCGATCTTCAACAGGTGCTTTTCGCCATGAGTGAGTCGCCATAAAACGCGATAAAGCAATTCCCATCGCCCGGGGTAGCAATGGTAAGAGACTTGTTGGGCGAGTTGGATAAACGCGACCGGAACGTTGACTGTTTCGTTCGACGGTATCGGGGCAGGGGAGGGCGGGGGAGTGGATTCGAAGAGTCCCAGCGGGGGTGTGTCTGTGCAACTCCGTTGATCGATCCAATGAATCTCCGTTGGCGCGATTTCACTTTTCAGTAGGTCTCTTGCCGACTGACGCCAATCATCGAAACAGGTGACTTGGAATTGCAACATTGCGACTGTTCAGACTTGTCCGTTCTGCGCACTGCCCATCGCATCGAAAAGCATCAACTGGCGTTGTTTGGTTTCGGTTTTTTGTTTCAGGTCGAGGCTGTCGATCGACAACGGACCGGGGTGGCGATCGGAAGTAATGAGGAACGGGCGGGCACGCCGGTAGACAATCCCGAGTTTCGCCAGGTCTTCATCTCGGATCGCGTGATAACGGCGTGTGCTAAGAATTCGCTTCACCCCGCGTTCACCGACACCGGGGACACGCAACAGCAATTCGCGAGACGCGCGATTCACGTCGATCGGAAAGACTTCACGATTAGCAAGCGCCCAAGCATGTTTCGGATCGAGATCCAGCGACAGGTTTGCTTGGTCGGGAGTTGTCAGTTCGTTCGCGTCAAACCCATAAAAACGAATTAGCCAGTCAGCTTGATAAAGTCGGTGTTCACGCAACAGTGGCGGTGCCGTTCCAGGTAACCGACTGTCGGCGTGTGGAATGGGACTGAACGCGCTGTAGTAAACACGCCGCAGTCGGTGGGTTCGATAAAGATGGCTGCTGGTATCAAGGATGTCACGATCACTTGTCTGCGTCGCACCGACAATCATCTGTGTGCTTTGGCCTGCGGGAGCAAACTTCGGTGCCTTCATTCCCTTTTTTTGATCGCCGGCTGTTTCTTCGCGACGGACATGAATCCGACCCATCGTGTCTTCGATTTCGTCACGTTTCTTTTCGGGTGCGAGCGTTTTTAAGTCTGTGATCGTCGGGAGTTCGACGTTCACGCTCAGGCGGTCGGCGAAAAGTCCTGCACGCTCGATCAACTCTTCGTTCGCACCGGGAATTGTTTTTAGATGGATGTAGCCGCGGAACGACTCCCGTGTACGTAGCGTTTCGGCGACTTCGACGAGTTGCGACATCGTGTAGTCAGACGAGCGAATGATGCCGCTGCTTAGAAAGAGCCCTTCGATGTAGTTGCGACGGTAAAAGTCCATGGTCAACCGCACGACTTCTTCGACCGATAAACGAGCCCTCGGTGTATTGCTGCTGACGCGATTGACGCAGTACTGGCAGTCGAAAATGCAAACGTTGGTCAACAGGATTTTTAACAGCGAAACGCAACGGCCATCCGGGGTGTAGCTGTGGCAAATTCCCATCCCCTCAGTGCTGCCGAGACCGCCGCTGCTCTTCCGCTTAGATCCGCTGCTCGCACAGGACGCGTCATATTTTGCCGCATCCGCCAGAATGGCAAGTTTTGATTCGATTGATGAAGAAGACAAAACGCGCTTGACCGATCCCTGAATCCAGTGCTGCAACTAATCTCGACACTGCAATTCGCAGTGCTTCCAAACCCAATGGGAAACCAACGGTTGGGAATGGACCATGGTGTCGGTAACCGTCAAAAATCGCTGCGGTTAACCAGGATTTGTTGCCGGATGAAGGAGCCAATCAATCGACAACACGACACTCCCCCTGGCTGGGTTCGGCAAGCCGACGCAGGAACGTTTCCATCACCGGTTCCACGGCGATCGCGATCGTATTGATCGAAATGTTGTGGAATTCGTTGCGTCGGAGGATGTCTAGCAAGATTGCTGAAGGGTTCACTAGTTGTCCGATCGTCGGCTGTCCATCGGTCAAAATGAAAACGGCTTCGACTTGCGCGTCGAACTCTAGTGATTCGCGGAGGGCGGCATAGGTATTGGTACGGTTGCCGGAAACGAGATTGCTAACATAACGGATCGCTTCCATCTTCTGTTTTTTATCCGCTTTCACGAGTTCGGAACGCCATTGATGGACACTGGTGTCGAAAACCAAGATGCCGAATTCGCATTCTTCATCGAGACCTTCGATCGCAGAAATCAACTCGCGTTGCGCACGTTGCATTCGGGTTTGCCCATAGACCAACGCATTCATGCTGCCGCTTCGATCAAGCACGAACAGAAGGCGTTTGGCGTATATCTCCATCCCGTAGTAGTGCGACGGATGCAAACGCTTTTCGCGAAGGTAGGTCGCGGCCGTCGTATCGGCCGCCAGCGACATCTTTGTTGGCTTCGGGAGTGAATCGGCCGATGGTGCCGTATTGGCTAGCTTAGGGCGCCCCGCATCGGTTGTTGGTTCGACTTCTGATTCCGCAACCTGTCGGTTCGATTGGAGATTTTGAAGCACTTTCGCGAGTGCATTTGTGCCTGATTGAAGATCGCGGGGCGCAGGCGAGACTTGGCCGGGTTCTCGATCTAAGCCCAGTGACTTGCGCCAAGCGGAATAGCGTTCTTGGTCCCCGAGGAAATCATCGATCGTGACGCGATCGCATTCCTGTTCCAGCAAGTACGCGAGTTGACCGTCGACGCTTAGTGCGAGAGTTGCAAGTGTTTCCCATCCGTCCGGATGGTTCATTTCGATCAATGACCGGGCAAGCGTGAATCGAAATCCGTAGCTCGCTTTGAAATGTTCGGAGTCAATCAGCTTTGCTAACCGATCGATCGCGCGATGGTGTTGATGATGTCCCAGTGTTTGTGCGGCAGCGAGTACCCAAGTGAAGTTGGGCATTTCCAAAACGCTACAAAGGACGTCGGTGGATTCTGGCACGTCGACACGACCGACGAATTGAATCATTTGGACGATGCCGTCAAGGATCTCGGGCGAGTCGGGATCAAGCGAGCGTTTGAATCGGGGGTCTTCTTTCAGCTTGTTTAAAGCAGCGATGACGGTCGGCAACGCTTCGATTCGATGTTGGTAGTCCTGCCCAATCGAATGGATTGCCATCACACGAGCATTGTCATGCCGACCGGTCAGTTGTTGCATCAATCGGGCATTCACACGATCAGCCGCACAAATGACTGACGAGCAACCGAGCAGAAGTAATACGGCGAGAGAGCGGCATGTCCAACGAGCGAGGCACAAAGATTGGCCACGATGGACTGCAGATCGATCGAGATCTCCCATTATTCTCCCTCGTCTGATGACTTCATGTTTGATCGAGTTGACGACCCGAACTTCACATGTCCATGTTAGCGGGCTGTCGACAGGCAGGCAAAGAGATCAGCTTGCTTCATGAATCTGCAGTTCGATTTCGCTGGCAAGGTGTCTAACGATTTCATCGGGTTGGCTCGAATCGGGAACGCTGAAAACCAGCAGCAGCGTGTTGGATGGTTGCAGGAGATGCTGGATTTCGAGGCAAAGCGATTCGCTATCCTCTGATTCCGAATCCCAAACCGCTTGATCGTTTAGCAGAACACGAGCGGTAGAAGGGGGAGTCGGGCAGATGGACAAGACGACGGTCGAATTCGGTGTCAAACCGGTTGGACAGTTAAATCGACGTTGGTAGTGAACGTCGCCGCCGGTTTCAATTGGCTCGGTCAACGTGTCAGGGGCATCCGTTCGAATTGCTTGGGCGATATCGTTGGTCCAGCGAACCCAGGGGCGGCGCAAACGAATGATGTGCATCAGAACGATTCGATGGGAGCAAAATGAAAACCGCCGGTGATTAAACCACCGGCGGCTATGAGATTGATTTAGTTGTAACGCAATCGGTTTCGAATCGTCAGGCGTCGATAACTTTCCAGGGCGGCACCTTAGAAGGTTTCCAGGATCGCATCGATCGCGTCGCGGTATTCATCGAACTCTGCGTGCAGCAAGTCATCGCTGGTTTGGACGAAGTTGAAGTCCTGCATCATTCCAAAGAAGCGAACGCCCTTGCCATCGCTGGTAACGACGAACTGGTCTGCCTCGAGGCGAGCCGTCTTCACTGCTCCGGCGCTGTCGATGATGGTAAGCAATGCTGCGTCACGGGCTTGGTTCAATGCGACTTGTGCATACTCGGCATCGAATTCACCGCTGGCGATGAACATCGCTTGTGATCCATCGTCGGCCATCTGAACTGAGCCACCTGAAACGCCGGTGATGTCGCTACCGGTGTTGATGATGTTCGCATCCAGATAGGTTTTGGCCAGCAGGTCCACACGTTGCTGTGCACCTTGCAAGCCGATCGCATTCAGGACTGGACCTGACTCGTCTTCACCACCCGCTGGGCTGATGACGATTTGGGCGCGGCGGCTGCCTGTGTAAAGAACCGATGACGGAACATCGTATTCGACCACGTAGGTTCCTGGCTCAAGTCCGGTGAAGGAGTATTCGCCGTCGTTGTTGGTGTACACGGCTGCGATTTGAGTTTCACCGCTGTCGGTGACTTGGTACAGGTGAATTTTTACACCGCCTAGGGCACGCTCGTCTTCGTCTCGGACGCCATTACGGATCGGTGTCGCGTTGTTGTTGGCAACCGCTTCGGGGTTTTCCAGGTGGTCAATAAACAGTTGGCCCGAGATCGTCGATGGAATGAATTGTGGTTCATCTTCACCGATGATGGTCACGGTTGCGGTTTGGTCGACCGTGTTGCCTTGGTCGTCGGTAATCGTGTAGCTGACAACGATGACTTCCGTTTCACCGGTGTCCAGATCGTTGTATTCCGATGGTGTAACCACCAAACGGTTGTTGGCCGCATCGATGGTGACACCCTTGGCATCGCCACTGGTGATTGACGCGTTGATCACGCTCAGCGGATCGCTGTCCGGATCCGATGCACCAGCCAGCAGGTCGACGGTACCGTTGTTGTCGTCTTCGTTGAACGAGATAGTGATCGGGCCGGTGACCGTTGGGATGCCTTCATCGCGGCCTTCGATCGTAACGGTCGCCGTTTGGCTAACCGGTGCGGTTCCGTCGGTGACTTGGTAAGTGAAGGTGATCACTGCGGATTCGCCCGCGTTCAAACTACCGTAAACGGTCGGATCGATCGTCAGGTTTGCACCCGAGCGAGTGATTCCGCTATCGTCGCCAGAGACCGTAACGTTTGTAATCGAGAGCGTGTCGTTGGTATCCGGATCGGATGCACCGTCAAGCAGCGACGCCGTCTGCGTTCCCTGGTCTTCGTTGTAAGTAAACGACAACGCATTTCCGACAACCGGAGCGTCGTTGACGCCGGTGATCGTGATCGTTGCGGTTTGGGCAGCCGAACCCGAGTTTCCGTCAACGACGTTGTAGCTCACGACAACAATTTCTGACTCGCCCGCGGCAAGTCCGTTGTAGTAAGACGGGTCGAACGTCAGTGTGTTGCTGTTGACGACATTAAACGGAGTCGAGTCACCACTGACGGTTGTGAAGTTAGCAACCGATAGCGTGTCGGTGGTGTCGGGGTCGGTCGCACCAGCCAGCAAATCGATCGAGGTCGCCGCATCGTCTTCGGTGACGGTCGACGTGATTGCCGCGCCGACCGAGGGAGCGTCGTTGACGCCGGTGATGGTGACGGTCGCGGACTGGGCAGTGGTTCCGCCGTTCCCGTCAACAAGGTTGTAAGTGTAGACGATGACTTCGGATTCGCCGGCTGCCAACGCGTTGTACACCGACGGGTCGATCGACAGGGTTGAACCGTTGACGGTGATGCCACTATCGTCGCCCGAAGCGAGGTTCAAGCTATCGATCGATACGGTGTCACCTTGGTCGGCGTCAGACGCACCTGACAGAAGGTCAAGGCTGGTGCTGTTATCGTCTTCGGTGGCAGTCAGGGTCAGAGGACCGTTGACCGTCGGGGCGTCGTTGGCACCGTTGATCGTGATCGTCGCCGATTGTGCAACGGTACCGCCTTCGCCATCGACGATGTTGTAGTTATAGATGATCGTTTCGGTCTGGCCTGCGGGCAGCGAGTTATAGGCTGCTGGTGAAACGGACAGGCTGTTGCCGTTCACCGTGATTCCGCTGGCGTCACCGCTGACGACCGACAGGCCGCTTACCGAGAGCACGTCACCGGTATCGGGATCCGAAGCACCGGTGAGAAGGTCGACCGTGGCATCGGCGTCGTCTTCGCTGAATGTCCGGGTGACCGGGCCTGAGACGACAGGATTTTGGTTCGGCGTGTCGCCGTTGATCGTGATCGCGACGCTGGTGTTGACCGTTCCGCCGTTTCCGTCGGTGACTTGGTAGTTGTAGGTCACCGTAACGCTTTCGCCGTCATTCAGAGCGGCATAGGCCGAAGGGTCGACAACGATTTGGTTGTTCGTGTCATCGACCGTGATTCCCGAGTCGTCATCGGAGCCTGATTGAACAATGCTGATCGCGTCCAATGTGTCGCCATCGACATCCGACGCGTTTTGCAGCAGGTCGATTGTGAACGATGAAGCGTTCTCGCTACGTGATTCTGAAATTGGACCAGAAACGACGGGAGCATCGTTAACGCCATTGATTGTCAGCGTCAGTGTTTGTGCAACCGTTCCGCCATTTCCGTCACTGATCGTATAAGTACCAACCAAGACAACGTTCTCGCCGACCTTTAGCGAGTTGTACGCAGAAGGAGTCAGGTCAACCGAGTTGCCGTTCAGCGTCGCGCCGGAGGTGTCACCACCGGAGAAGCTGAAGTTCGTCACCGACAATGTGTCGCCATCGGGGTCGCTTGCCCCGGCGAGCAGGTCGATGCTACGGGCCGCGTCGTCTTCGGTCGCCGTTTCGACCAAAGGCGTTGTCGTCAACGTCGGCGGGTTGTTGATCGTGGCTCCAGTGCTGATGGTGACTCGCGAGCCTTCGCCAAGGCTGATCATGTCTGCCGTCACCGCCGCGTCTTCGCCGTAAAGCGTCAGCGAGTCAGTGTTCTCACCAGGATTGATATCGATGATCAGCGGGTTGGAATCCGAAACCGGCTGGCTAAGAAACACTTCGATACGGAACGCGTCGAACGGTTCGATCAACTGGCCGTTGTCATCTGCGTCGCGTACACCGCGTTCGAGAATATCGCCGACACCGCCGATTGCCGAGAAACCGGTGGCGGCGTCAAAGACACCGTCGTTAAGGAAATCGTAGAAGTCATCGCCGCCGTTTAGCGTGCGGCTGCTCGTGTCCAGGTTGAATTCGATCGCGTCACTGTTCGGGGTGACTCCGTCTGCCAGGAAGGGCGCGAATTCAGTGAAGTTGAGCGGGACTGTGTTGTCGAAGTTAGACGTGAAGATCAGGTTGGGAACATTGACGTTGCCCAATTCTTCCGCCTTGAACACGACTTGGAATCCGAGATCTAAGCCGTCTTCACCTCTAAGGAACGAGGGCTCTTCGATTTCGAAGTCACCGGCTTCATAACCAAAGGTATCGATCAATGCCGCTTGAAGGGCGGTGCGGAATCCGCCTTGGATTTGAGCCAGGGAGACATCGACGGACGCCGAAGTGCCTTCCATCTCGATTGTCAGGAAGCCCGACGAGCTGTCTCGAATCGCTTTGTCAATGACGATCCGCTGACCTTCACGCAAGACCGGTTGCAAGATACCACCCTGACTGACCCCGATGTCAGGATAGAGCGAAAAGACTCCGGTGTCGTCGCCAAAACCACGAAGGTCGGCATAAGACACTTCTAGAAAGAACGAGTTTTCGATCCCGGTTCCAACGGTGACCACGCCGTTGTTTTGCGGAAGCAAGTTGTCGTCGCGATCACGCGCGTTAAGGAACAGTTCGACCAGTGACGTCATCTGTTCGCCGCGGGCAACCGCGTTGATGACCATCAACGCGTCGCTTGGCGTGACGGCACCGTCGTTATTGACGTCTACTTTGCGACCGTCAAAAGGGCTGACCCCTGAATCGACCGACTCACCGAGCGCCCCGCTGCGGTTGGCTGCGATGTAGTTGATGACCATCAACGCATCGCTGGGTGAAATGTTGCGGTCTTGGTTGACGTCTACTGCGCTCCAATGGTTGTGGGCTTCGTTGAAGTCAGCGGCCAGCAACTGCCGCTGCTCAAGAGCTTGAGAAGTCAAACGTCGCTGATTGCTCACGCGACTGGTGCGACGCTTGATGGATCGTTCCGCACTCTGGGCTTTCTGACGGCGGAGCAACTGACGCAGGCTTTTCATCTGGAAATCCGGAGAGATGAAGTAGAACGTATTAGCCGGGGACTCGGAAATTCGGTCGCTTGGCAGGTCGGAGGAGGTCGTATTCTGTTGGCGAAGACCCCGCATTCGCTGGAAAGAGGGGCCGCAAAAATTAGCCAAGCTGAATATTGGCCCTATATTATCTCCCTCTCCTGCTTTATCAACGTTCTGGTTGTGTCGGAAATCGGACCGTAGGGCTTGGGCTTAGATGGGGGCCAACCCTAAGAGTTCCAGTTTTTCCGCTTAAAACCGTCTGCTAAGCGACAGGTCAGAGAGAGATCCCGTCGGGAACCCCTGCAAATTCCCGCAAAAAATGCCCTCAAAGTCCGTAAAAAGACTGGTTGAGGCACCTTCCGCGACATCTGCCTGCAGCAGACTATCGGACGAGGGATCACCGGCACTTGCGTCCGATGTCTGTTTGCCCGCAGAGTTCAACATTGTTGATTTTTCGGTGATATTTTGGCCGAAAAACTCACGTTGACCGTCTAAAGAATTCCAAGCATTTTCTTGCTTGGAGTGCAATGAATACAGGAAATCCGCCGTGCTAGGGTCGATTTCCTGCGTGGATTCACCTTCGCCTGAGGCGTCGGCGACCAGTTCGCCTTCCCCCTGGGCACTTTGGCGACCCAAGTAGTTGATCACCGCAAGTGCGTCGATCGGAGAGACGATGCCATCATTATTGACGTCGACGTGAAATCCTGAAGGATCCAGGCTCGTCAGCGTACGGGACCCTAGCCGTCCCAAGTCGTTGATGACAGCAAGAGCATCTCGGACGCTGACAATGCCGTCTCCGTTCACATCTGTCGGAGTCTCAGCGTTATATCTTGGGCTGTCGACACGTTTTACCGCCAAGCCGATCGACCCCATCGAAGCATCAATTTGCAGCGGAATCGCTGCCGAATCGAACTGATAAATCACATTCGACGAGTGAGTTTGGAGTTCGTATTGGCCAATCGGGAGGTTGTTGATGGGGAGAATTCCCTGGTTGGTATCCCCCCCGATGGACTGTTGGCCGAATCGGATCGCGCTGATCAGAATTTCGGTTTCGGCATGGCCTGCGACGACGACTTTTGCGATTCGCCCTTTGGGATCACTGACGACGAGCTGTCCGGATTGGCCGGCTTCGATCCAATTGCTGGTGACACGATCGATCAATTCGCCACTGCTGTCATACGCCGTGACGCGGGCATAGCTGCCGCCTTCGAAACCGTAGCCGCCGAGATCGGTCGCAACAAAGTCGATTGTCATTTCGCCGGTCGGCACAGAACTGGTCGCTTGCAATTGGCGATCGCTGCCGAAACTGTCTTTCCAAGATCCGCTATGGGTATCGAACGCTTGTAGGACTTTTCCGAAACCGGTTTCAGAGGTGGAGTCGAAGTTTCCGATGCGTCCGTCGACATCTTCACCGATTGCTGAAAGCACCCAATCACCTGACGCTTCGACAATTCCACTGTCGATCGTCGCGGCCAGGTACTCGGTGTAGTCCAGATCGCTGCCATCAGATTTTTTGAGCTCGAGTGCAACACCTGAAAGCAGCACTTCGTTTCCGTTGCGGACACCATTGGCGTCGCTATCTAGAAACGCATAAACGCCTCCGAGTCCAGAAAATGCCGGGACAAGCGTCGAAGCGGATAGAACCTCGCTGGTAATTCCTGTCGCGGTATCAATCGCACGAAACTCGAGAGTTGATTGGGATGTGACGGGCACATCCAAGTCAAAATTGACAGAGGTGTCGTCACTGGTGAGTGCGGTTTGCCAATCACCATTGTCGAGTCGGTATTGCAATTCGCGAATTCGGGCGAGAGTGATATCGCTTTGCGGACCTTCGCTGTTCTTATTGGCAAGTGTGTCGACTGCCGCGGTTCCTTGGATCGAAAACGCTTGGGACTCTTGGTCAAATGTTGCGATGGCGTCGAGTTGCAATGGAACGTCGGCGACATCGAATATCCCGTCATTGTCGCTGTCCAGCCATCCGATCATCGCCAGGGTGTCGGCGTCGGTAACGCCTTGATTGAACGCTTCGACGGATGATGCCCCGCCTCGCATGATGCTGGTTTGTTGGACCCAACCCGGGGTTGGATTGTCAGCCGCGTTGATATTTTGCGCGTTGTAGTAACCGCGTTTGTCCGTCCAACTGCCAGCTCCCGGGTATTCATCACGGGCCCAGAAAATATGTCCCATTTCGTGCGTGAACGTTGAAACCGGGCGACCGTTGGGAATCACCACGAACAGCCCGCCCGCGTAAGCAAACGCGCCGATAAAACCGCCCTGTGCGAAGTACCCGTCCGCATCATTGGATGCGTCGACGACAAAGACGGTAAACGCCCAGTCGGTCTGGTGCGTCTGGCGTTGCGAGTCATTGAACAGATGAACCGCACGCTCGATCGAAGGGGCATCGCCATAGCCCAAATCGGTCAGCCAATTGCCTACGTAGCGCTGAAAGACATTGCTAGTTCGCGAAATCGGCTCGTAACCGGTTTCGACCGGGTTTTTCGCGTAAGTATCGTCGATCACCCAGTCCAGCGTATGAACCGATGTCTGTGTCGCAAGCAGATCCGACCACCACTGAAGGCTTTGGTCGATTTTTGAAAGCGTGGCATCGATTTCCTGGGCATCCCAGTTCTCGGTATCTGGATCGATTGATCCGTCACTTTCGAAAAAGACGGGAGTGACCGTGATGGAGCCGAGCAGGAACTCACCGGTATCGATCGGAGTCGCCCCAAAAGGGACGTCTGCGGCCATCAACTGGCGTGCCTCGCAGGATTGAAAATAAAGCCGACGGGTTCGCTTCTGTAAGTTCCGACCAGCGCGTTTCATCATCCGTCCTTGAATCAGACCGCGAACGGCGGACTCGATGTCCCGCCGTGCTTTCGATCGACAGTCAGAAAACGCATTGGTTGTCGTCGGATTGGTCAGCTGTTGCTTCATCGCTGGTGTCGTTCACGGTCGGGTGTGTTGCCCTGAATGGCGAGCTCTGATGCCCCCCGTTGCGTCTTTTGCTGGAGGCAAAGTGACGGCGGGAAGTATTCGGTAGCTCGCTGTAGAGCAAATAAACGTTCACCTGGGATGCTAATCAGATGTCCGCGGAAACCGCGGAGCTGACTGGTCAATCAACTGTACACCGACGGACGAAGCCGCACTGGTTTTCTGCTTGTATCGACTTTCCCTTCTGTGTGGAAACTTATAGCGATGCGAAGAACTGGTCGAGTCCGTTTTCCTCGGTGTCGGACGAGGATGCACCGGCTTTGTCCTTGGCCAGATCATCAACAATCGAATCAAGCTCGATCACTTCAGGCAGGTCAAAGATGCTCGATGAATCGTCTGACTCCTCGGTCAACAAGGTCGTTCCGACAAGCAGTTCGTCTTCCGAATCGCTATCCGAATCGTTGTCAGTATCCAATGGCAGGAAGGCTGACTGATGCAGTAGTACGTCACCGGCAGCGGTGGTCGAACTCGCCAATACTCCAGGGGAGGACGCGAAGTACGATCCCGCGAGCCCTTCGCCTTCACCACCGGCAGCCGAATTAGTACGAGCCAAGTAGTTGATGATGGCCAAGGCGTCGGTGACCGACATCAAGCCGTTTCCGTTGACGTCAGGATAAAGCGGTGACGTGACGGGGTTGGTTTGCAAATCGACCGAGCCACTGCTGCCACCGTTACGAGCGATCGCATTGATCACTTGCAAGGCATCGATGGGGGTGACGCCACCGCTGTTGTTGACGTCGTATCGGTTCGACGGGTTGGTAAACGGGTTTGTCGAGACGAAGATTTCGTAGTCTTCGACTTCACCGTAGCCGCCTTCGCCCGTCGGCAAAACGCCGTTGGTTTCGCTCAGTCGGAATCGAGCATAGGTCGAACCGGCCAGTGCCGAAGCCGGGACAGTGATGTCCACGTTGACGGTCTGGTTGCTCTCTAGCGGAGTCCCACCAAGTCCAGTCGCGGCCGTTCCGAAACGGTAACGTTCGCTTGTTTCGAATTGGCCATTCTGGTTCCAGTCGAACCAAGCATCGACGTAAACCTGAGTTCGGCTGGCGTCTTGGTTGTTGACATTGATGCCGACAGGGAACGTGAATCCCGCTTGGAAAGACGATGGCAGTGTGATGCCATCATCACCGGTGTCCGCGTTTGGCAGTTCGGCGTCCGCATCGGCGGTGACATTGCCACCCAAGCTGAAGCCAGGGTCGACGCTGTGAATCGGGCCGCCTTGGGCCATCGTGCTGGCGTATGGAGCAGGGGCATCGCCATAGTCGTATCCTGAACCGATAAAGATCGTCAGTTCCGTACGACCATCCGCTTGGTTCGGCTGCAATTCGTTGCCGACTTGGTCTTGGACAACCAAGCGATCGACTGCGCCGAAGCCACTGACACCGCCCGTACCTTCCAGGAAGACTCGCACGTCGACGATCGAAGTGCTGACGCCGACTAGGTTTTGGCTATCGATCGCTTGTTGGATTGATTCGGCAATTTCTTCTTCCGACAAGTCGATCGCGATATCGATCGGCACGGTTGGTCCATTACCAGGCAATCCGATCTGTGTTGCGTTGGAATTGGTCACGTCGACCGAATACGTCGAGTCACCGCCCAAGAACAAGCGACCGAAACCGGCGTTCGATGGGGCCAAGCCCAAGTTCGTTCCGCCGATCGCTCGGACCAATGCGTCGACTACCTCATCGAGGCTGTCGCCTTGGTTGATCGAGACACGAACCGCGTTCTGGTTGACTAGCAATCCGTCGACATCGAACTCGAAGTCAACGATGTTGATCGAACCCAAGCTGACTTGGATCGACTGGCCGTCGAAAACATCGGCGGTGCTGGTACCTGGGATGGCTGGGATTTGGATTCCAAACCCGGTTTCTGTCCCAATTTTGCCACTGACTTGCAATGCCCCGCTGGTGCTGCTGACGGTTGACAGCGGAGTGCCGCCGACCAGTTGCAACGTTTCACCAGAAGAGCGAGCGGTGAAGGACAGCGTCGCGTTCGCATTGATCGCGTCGGCGAGCAAAGCGACAAAGTCTGCCGCGTCACCTGCGGCTGGAATCACGACTGGGATTGCCCCGCCGCCGACGGCATTGTTGGAATCGAATTCGAAGGTCCGCGTGACGTTGCCGTCATACAGATTCAGCGAGATTCCGTCAGCGGTGGTGGCGTTTAACCCGGCAAGGAAGTCGACAATCAGGCCGGTTTCGTATTCGAACACGGTCGGCTGATTCAAACTGTCGACGACGGTCAACTTCGCACCGTCTGGGTAGACGGTTCCTGCACCGGCCTGGACGATCGCATCGCTGCCATCAACCATGCGGATCAGGTAGGTCGAGTTGTCTTCCCATGATCCCGCGATCGGGGTCAGGCGAATAACGTTTGTCGACGGGTTGTAAGCGAAGCGATAGTGCGTGCCTTCAACAAGTGGCTGTCCGTTGCGGAACAAAATCAGCGAACTGGTGGAAACGCTGGAGTCTTTGATACCGGTTCCGGGAACGGTGTCCGAGGGGGCCAAACCGTCAACCAGTTGGATTTCGAAAGCGTCTGGTCGAGTGCCCAGGACGGTCGCACGTCCGGCGTCGAGTCCGATACCGGGGGCGTACGGTTGCAGCAACGTAACGCGAGGGCCTTCCATGTCGCCGCGATCGAATCCGCCACGGTCCTTGAAGATCCGTTCGCCCAAGCCGCTTGGCGGTTCGACATCTGGATCGTCAACACGGAGTTGTCCGTTGACGTCATAAATCGGAGCGAGTACCGGCGATGGCGAAATGCCAAGTGCGTTTCGAACTGTCGTCAGGCTTGCGCGATCGGGCAATGAGTCGATCGAACTGTCGATGATTCGAGAACCGGACGCAGGGGCGAAGACGAAGTTCGCCGGGTCGACGAACACCGATTCGGAGGTCGTCAAAACCTGAGCCGATTGACCCAAGCTGACACCGGTGTCGGTGTTGTTGGTGTTCTTGTAGTACGAGTTACCACCTGAGATAAACCCGCCGTTATCGCCAGTCAGCGAGATGCCGGTTTCCGCGTTGGCGATCACGTTGTTCAGCAACGTCGGTGAAGAACCGCCGCTGATGCTGATGCCCAAGCCGCCCGCCGTGTACGTGTCGACCGGAACGCTGCTGATCGCACCGATCGCGTCGATGTCTGCACCGAGAGCACTGCCGTCGGTGTCGCCTTGACGCAAGTCGGTTAAGCGAACAAACGCGAAGCGGTCGTTGGGGCCGAAACCGAACTGGTCAATATCGATTTGGTTTGTCAAACCGCCGATCGTGCCGACGTTGACGAACGATTCGCCATCCCGGCTGATTTCGACCATCACCGATTCGATCGCACCGGTTTCGAAGACGACCAAGTCACCAGCCGCGGTTCCGCCACCGGTCAAGTAATTGTCGGTGAACTGGACGGTCAATGTTCCGCCCAAGCCCAGCGAAACCGTCGACAGTCCGTCAACTGGTTCAGGACCTCGGCCCGTCGAATCGGGACGACCGAGAGCGGCTTGAGGCGTTTGGTGGGTCAACGTCGGAGGCGTGCCGCCCGCATTCGGGTCATAGTCCGCGACAACGTCGGCGAACGAAATCAAGCCTTGATCAAACAGAATCCCATTGTAGGTGTCTGAAGGCGAGCTCGTGCCGGCGATGATCGAACCACCGATGATCGTGTTATTGACGATTCGGTCGATGTTGACAGGGTCGAGAATCGTTTCGTTGAGCGAAACGTCAAGGCCTTCGATCTGAATTCCGCCAGTCCCGTTGAAGGCGACAATATTGCTTTGGACAACGACACCGGGGACGTAGTGGTCGGAGTTCAGCTCGACCAAGTTACGCGGGTAACGGACGACCGATGGCGTGTCGTTTCCGGCAACAATCGCGTTCGCGTCGTGCTGGATCGAGATACCGTATTCCGAGTTGTAAAGGAAGCGGCTGTTTTCGACCATGATGACCCCTTGGGCGGAGCGATCACGGTTGCTATCGCCACGCAAGCGGGACTGGTCTACTGCGGCCAATGCGCGGTCAGCGTTCGAGACAGTGACATCGCCAACCAAGTTGATTCGAGTGTCGATACGTTGAACCGACTGAATGTTTGCAGGCGGTGTCACGTTCGTATCAAAGCCGGTGCTTGGAACGGCTTGGACATCCATGACGTTGCGAACATCGGTCCGATTGATCGAACTGATGATGCTCTTGGCAACTTCGGTTGCGGTTTGTGGACGAAGCAGACCGGTGTCCTGATCGGTAACCTTCAGCGATACCGGAACGCGAACACGCCCAGGTGTGACTACGCCATCGAAGTCAAATTCGAAGTCGATCGTCGAGCGACCATCAGTGATCGAGAAGACTTGGCCGTCGACGAGTTCACTGGCCGGACGAGCTTCCAGTGTGATCGCATCGCTCAACCGTTCATTACTATTGAATTCACGGAATTGCAGGCCGTTGACGCTGGTGATGTACTCGCTCGCGTCACGGATTTCGACTTGGTAGGAGCCGGTGACCAAGCTGCTGCGTGGATCATCAGGTTCAGGGAAAGCGAATCGTGTGTCGGTGACGAACGAGGTATCGATTCCGGATCCGGCAGGCCGATCGTCGACGACTTGTTCGCCGCGTTCAGCCAAGCCGATGATGAAATCGTCGAGATAGATACCGTTGAAGTCGTTGTCACGCGAGCCGGCAACCGGCGTCGCACCGTACTGGTCGACATAACGCTGCGATGCGTTGATAAACGGACCTGAGTCGGACAGGTTGAAACCTGGCAAGGAAACGCGGGCGCCGTTGACCGGAATGTAATTCGGGGTGCGTTGTCCGATCGAACTCGGAACGAATCGAGTCAGCAATGCTGATCGGATCGCTTGAGCAACTTCGTTCGCGGTCATCGCCGCACGGACGTTGATCGAATTCGGCGTCGTCGAGGACACATTGCGGACGGTCAACAAGTTCGTCGAGACCGAATCCAAGTCGCTGGCGTTTCCAAACTCGATCGAGTTTTCGTCGGAAACGAAGTCATAGCTTGCACCGATATCGGGTGCCGAAGCGGCGACCATTTGTGTGATCAAGCTTGCGATTTCAGTTGCCGAAAGCGACGCCAAATCGCTGGCCAATCCCAAGTCGATCGCGATTTCGTTTGGCGTCGAATTGGCATCCAGTGGATCGGATGGGGTCGTGTCGATCGTTCGCGTGCCGTCGTCGAGCACGTAGGTTTGACCGTCGAGGACGAACTCGGCACGTGCGTTCGCATCAGCCGCGTAGGCAGCCGAGATTTCCGCTCCCGAAGGCGCGATCATCGTTGGCGGGAAGTTCACTTCGAAAACTTCGCCGCTGACACGGATGGTTTGACCTTCGACAAGGTCGGATGCCGCGACCGCTTGAATCGACGCCGAGCCGGTGTCGACGCGTCCTGCGGTGGAGAATTCGATCAGCAGACGCAAGCCTTCCATGCCGGCGAAGTCGCCCAATGGCACACGAGCTTGACGCCAAGTCGACGTGTTGTCGAACAACTGTTGTTTGTCGACGTCAATGGTGTCGTTGTACGGATACGACTTTGGCGGATCATCGAACTCGTCATCAGGCGTTGAGCTGACTGGCGAATCGTTGGAACCTGGACGACGTGTCGTGGTGTTCAAAGCGACGGCATGTTGAGTCCCATCTGGTTCGACCACGAAGACTCGCAACGCATCGGTGGATCCCCCGCCGTCAGCTTCGCTGAGGTAGGTGAAGTACAGGGTTGGTAAATCGCTCGGCGAGTAGTTTTCTAGCGAAAACTCGTTACTGAGGACTTCACCCTTTGCACCGCCAGGGAAGTTGTAAGTTTGGTTGACGCCTTGTCCGTCACGACGCGCGACGGTCGTCGGGTATTCCGTTGGGGTCGCGTAGTTCGATTGGAACAGGCCTTCATAGTTGAACGCCAACGATGTGGAGCCACCGTTATTGTTGTGACCTGCGTCGCCGGAACGGGTGTTGGTAAAGTGCCACAGGTTGTAATCCAGCGTGCTGAAATCCAAACCTTGAGCATCTTCGATGCCGGTCGAAATCATCGACCGTCCACCGGCGAAGTAAGGCACCAATTCGCCTTGCAGGTTGAAAGCGTAAATGTTGCCGCTTTCGGTGATTCCAAACAGGACGTTGGAATACAAACCGCCGTCGACGCTGTTCGGGCCTGCACGCAGTCCGGTAAACCGTTCGTTGACGCGTTGCAAGTCGGTTGCCGTTGAGACCAAGCTGCCGACTTGACGATCGCCGTTGACAATTTGTGTGCCAGAGACCAACTCGTTGGACGACACTCGGTACAAACCGCCTGCATCACTGAGGGCGTAAATGTCGTTGCCGACGATTTCAACACCGGTGATGAGACCGCCTTGGGGCAAGCCGCCAGCGACCAAGTTTCCTGTCGCGACCGAAATGTAACCGCCGCTGATCAAGACGCTGTGGTTCTGAGCGGTGGCAGTGAAGGATTCGCCGAGTGAATTGATCACGTCTGCGACTTTCTGTGAAACGACAGCCGCACTGTCACCCAATTCAATTTGGATGACTTCTGCACCTGGGGTAACACCCAAGGTTCCGCCACCGACCAGACCCGACGAATTGACGACGATCGTTGAGGCACCAGGTACGGTGAATGTCAGGCCGTCGACAGTTGCGATGATCGAGTTATCAGCGAATACATCCAAAATCGCGTCGAGAACTTCCGAACCGTCAAACGATTCGTCGACGATGATCGGGATGTTGTTGCCGCTGACACCGTTGGATCCGATTTGTCGAAGTCCGGCGCCAAAGGTCGCGAACGTTGCGTCTGGGCCGAAGGCGATTTGGTTGCCGATCAGCGTGACGTCGGCATCGGGCATATTTGCCGAAATCGCCGATGCGAGGTCAGTCGCGATTGCGGTGACAGGACGTGCCAAGCCGGTCGAATCTTCGATCACGATCGGGATCGCATTGGCGAAGTTCGGCGGAGTGCCTTGGGCAACAAATTCGAAGGTGCGGGTTCCGGTTGGAGTGGTGACGGTCAGCCGCTGGCCGACATCCAGTCCGCCATTGGGGTCCACATCCGACAACACCAATCGGCGTCCGGAATCAAATTCGAACGTCGTACCGCCCACGGTCAGCGTGTCGCCGTCGAGCACGGGGGCACCGGTGACTTGAACCGCGGCGCCGATCAGATCGAATTCGAACGCGACGGTGTCCATGCCGCTGGTGATCGAGAATCCGTCACCGTCAAACAGTTGCTGTTGGAAGTTGCCAGCCGCGTCGACATTGACAACATCGGTTACGCCCAGTTGGGTGGAGTTACCACCTGGGATCACGCTGGTGTCGATCTGTCCGACTTCACGACGGTCGGTACCGGCACCAGCCTGTGCTACGAAGCGGTTGACGAAGGGGTCGCCGTTCGTCAAGCCAGTCGAAGGATCGAATTCCCAGAGGACGTTGCGACTGTAGTCCAGTGCGGCTCCGGGAGCACGGCTGCCGACGAAGAACCCGCGTTCGATGTCAAGCAGTTCACGAATCGTGATCGCTTCGACGGTGAGACCGACATCGGAGTCCTCTTCGAGAACATCGGGATCTTCGACGTCAATCGACTCATACGTCGCGACAATCGGAGCCGTGTTCACAACGGTCGGCGTCGCGGTGCCGGTATCCAACTGAACATAGAAGAACGCGTCGTCGGCTCGCGGACGTCCGGAGAACTGCGTGTATGCGTACAGTTCGCCGTTGGCTCGGAACGCGGCGTCACGAATCGCTTCGCCACCAAAGTTGCCGACTTCGCCGTAGTCAACACCGGTAAACGGGTTGACGATGTGCAATCCGTTCGTGGTGTTGACGTACAAGAAGACGTCATCCAACGAGTAAGGCACGATCGAAGTGTTGTTGAACAAAATGCCGTTTTGCATGTTGTCGTCAGCAACACGATCGATCGCCGCAATCGGTTCTACGCGGACCAGTGGATTGGTGCTGGCCGGGTTGAAGAATTGGTCCAACGCAAGCGGAACTTGAGTCTGGTTGCTGACGGCGACGTAGTACGTGCCTTCGAGTAACTCGACCGATCCGATGAAGGGGTCTTCGGTGCCGGCACCACCACGACTGAGGTCGTCGGTGCTGCTGTTGGTACGCGATGCCGGCAGGTCTTCGGCAATGTTGCTGTCGGTACCGGTGTAGATCAAATTGCCTGCCGCGTCGAACACGTACAAAGCCATGTCGCTGCGAGCGAAATTCGATGCGTAGTCGAGGTCGATGACCGTCGACAGGTACATCGGTGATCCGTCACGTGTCAGGTCGTCATAGTTGACACTGAACGAGTACCAGTCGACGTCGGTAGCCGAGTCAATTTGGCCGGCAATCGATTTGGCCAATCGGTCACTTTGCAGCGGACCAGCTGCCGCCGACGCGTCGTTGCCAACGCTGAAGTAACCAAGCGGCTGTGCGGTCGAGGCGGTGTCGTTCGGCGCGGTCGTTTCCGCCTCGTCGCCTGTCAGCTGAGAATGCAAGGGCTGGCCGATGATCTGCAAACCGTTGGTCGCGTAACGGATGTCGGCCAAGCGAACTTGAGTACCGGCGCTCTCGTCGGTTTCACGCAAGCGAACTTGCATCGAGTACCGACCCTTCGTCAAACCTTGGTTGACCAATTGAGGGTTGATCAGAGTTGTGAAATCGCTGGCATCGCGTGTATTGCTGCTGCGGACACGAACGTGATACAGGTTTCGCGTACCCGTTTCGCCGGGCAGGCGAATTCGCATACCAGCGTCTTTGTAGTTCGACGAGTAAGTGTCTTGCAGAATCGCATCTGCGTTTTCCACAACCGGTGTCGGCGATGCCGGGATGGATGGGAACACGCCGCCAGTTGCCAATCGGAATCCTGGCACTTCGGTCGCGGTGAAGAAGTCGGGGTCAAAATGAACCTCGACGACATAGTCACCGGTGGCACTACGTGACAACGTTTGTGCGGTGACGGTACCGATTTCGTTGCCGAAGGTGCTGTTGAGAGCATTGGCAATCGCGGCCGCGGGATTGGCCAAAAACGTGTTGACGTTCACGTTCACCGTTTGGGTGCTGATGCTGGTGTCCAGTCCCAAGGTGAAGTTTCCGCTGGTCGCGTTGGCAATCGCCGCATCGAACGTGAAACGCGCCACTGGCGTACGCTGTTCGTTGACGGTCAACGCTTGTGCGGCATCGCTATCAAGCAGTGGTGAAACGTAAAGACCCGTCGATGGGTCGCGTTCGGCGGCCAGCGAATCGTTCGATGCAGCCAAGACATTGCCGTTGATATCGATCAACTCGATCACGGTGTCCAGACTGTTGCTGGTGCGGTCGATGTCCAACCACACTTCGGTGCCGCTTTCAGCGACGAACGAGTAAACGTCGATGTCGCTGCGAGTCGAAATTGCACCATCAATGATAAAACCGAGGCGACGATTTTCGTCACCCGATTGCTCATCGGGAGCGAGCTCACCGAGGAACTGTGCCTGGCCAGCGATCGCGTTATTTTCGAACACGGTCATGCGGACCGGTTCCTGCTCTGCCACGGCGACGACGTTGCGGTCGTCCGCACCTTCGCGAACCGTGATGCCGTCCCATTGCCCGGTCGAAAGCGATGCAGACGGAGGCTGGACGACGGTTGGGTCACCGGCAAGCAATTCCAAGAAGCTGGTCACACGCGATGACAACGCATTGCTGTTGACGATCCACGAATGAGCGGTGGTGACATCGTTGGCCCCATAGACCGAACCGAATACCGGGTCGGTCATCGCGGGCAAGTCGTTCAGGTCGATCACTCCGGGGACGGAGTAGGCTTGAGTGCCACCGAGGATCTGTTGTTCAAGATCGTCGTATTGATCGGCTGCCCAACCTTCATAGGTCGCGTTGATCTGGTTGGTGCCGTCGTTGGTATAGTAGCCACCGTGCGAGAAGCCGACACGAAGTGGGCCGTCGACGGTGTAAACACGGAAGTCGGCTTGGCCGGGTGTGCCAACGGTGTAGAGCACGTCGTCGTCGTTCGCTTGGATATCTTCATCCAAGTAGCTGATAACGCGAATGTCGCCCAGTGGCGCTGAACTGCTCAGGTCCAGCGTCGAGAACATCGTCGCCAAACCGTCGATGAAGTAAGTCGTTGCGACCCAGTTAACGACACCGTTGGGACCGGCGTATGAACCACG
The DNA here is from genome assembly GCF_002251265.1 of Rhodopirellula sp. MGV. NCBI lineage: Bacteria > Pseudomonadati > Planctomycetota > Planctomycetia > Pirellulales > Pirellulaceae > Rhodopirellula > Rhodopirellula sp. MGV. The sequence continues at coordinate 64,252 of NZ_NPDI01000067.1, forward strand.
GCTTTCGACGCGGTCGTCGGCCACGAGAGTTGCCGCTTGCGTAATCGTCGTTTGGTTCAGCGGCGTAGTCGTGCCGGCAGTGGTCAAGTAAGTCGCCGACAAGAAGATAAAGTTCTGGGATACCAGTTGCTGTCCGTTCAGCGAGCTGTCGACGGTGACTTGGCTGGTGTTTACGAGGCCTGCATCGCCGATAGTCGCCGTGAAGGATCCGGTGATGGTCGCGGCAACGTCGTTGTCGATCGTCGTTCCCAAGTTGACTTCGGGGCCGGTTGGCAAGTTGCCTACCAATTGTTGGCCACCGGTCGTGTTTTCATCGCCGTCGTCATCGCCGGTGATAACACCGCTGATAACGCCATCATTGTCGGTGTCGACTTGGGCGTAACCGTCGATCGTGAATCCCGCACCGACAAAGTCATCGGAGATTGCCGTCATCACGACGGGGAAGTCCGGGTGACCGATCAGTTGCAACGAACCGCCGATGCGATCGGCGATGTCTCGGAATTGACCTTCCGCCGATAGCAGCGAACCGCCAACCACGATCCCGGCGGGATTGGTGTTTTCCTGGCCTTCCTGAGTTTCGAATTTGACAACCAGCGATCCGCGGGCGTCACTGATCAGACGCAGCCCACCGAAGATGTGCTTATTGGGGATCTCGATGGTGTCTTCGACAACGTGCACGATGTCGACGTCGTCCCAGACGCCTTCGGTGACCAATTCGCCACCGCGGATCAACATGCCGTTGATACCGTTTCGGGTCAGTGAGTTATCTTCGACGAGCGGGCCCAAGTTGCCGACGACTTCGAAGTTGTCGAGCAATCCACGGGAGCGACCGTGGTCAGAGATTTCGTTACCGTTCAGCGAGTTGACGTCGATCGTGATCGCCGCGGCGTCGTTATCGATGAAGTCGTTGTTGACAATGATCGGCGTTGAGGCACCAACGTAGACCGTACCTGGTGCATTGTCTCCACGTCCGACGCGAGTTCCGTTCAGCGAACCGCGACCGTCGGCGCTGTTTTCGATGCGGCTGTTGGTCAGTCGCAGTGTGCCCTGATGGACTTCGATCGCGTTGAATGATGCGAAGCCGCCTTCGATTCGAGTCGAACCGCCTGCACCCGCAATGACGGCGTGATCAAAGCTCGCGACCGAACCGGGCCCGATGTAGATCCCGCCCCAGTCGCCTGGGGTGAGTTCGCCACTGTTTCCACGGGCGTTGGTGTCAAACGTTCCACCGCCGCCGTAGCGTTGGTCTTCCAGGCTTGTGATGATGATCGGGTTGCCCGAGGTGCCTTCCGCGATCAGGTTCGCGCCAAATTTGGCTTCGATGCGTGCGCCGTCAACTTTGATGACGGTCGATGGATCGATGACCAAACTCGCATCCAGTCGGCTGCGAAGTGGGCTTGCGGTCGTCGGAAGATCGGCGCCGCCTTCTTCCATCCGATCAGTGTAAGTCGTGTTGCTCGCGTTTAACTTTGCGACCAGCTTGAACGTACCCGCGTTACCGGTGACTGGGTCAACCGTGGCACGGTATAGACGTCGCGAGACAACGTCACCATCCGTCGAGGTCGGCAACTGAACGAGGCGGATGCCACTGTTGTCGCTGTTGACCGTTACGGAAACGGTCTCTTCGCTTGGCGCCGATTCAAGACCGTCGCTGGTGACGCTGGTGATTCGGTAGACGTACTGTCCAGCATCAATCGCACCGCCACCAGCCACTTCACTCAGGCGAATCAAGAACGATGGTGGGGCGGCATTTTGGATGATCGCACCGCCCGGAGTCCCGTTGATGAACAGGTTTTCGGTCAGCACGTGCGGAATATCGGTGTCGTCAAATCGCGTGGTGCGAGTGATCGCTTCGAGTTCTTCGCCACTGCGCTGTTGAACGCGAATAAACAAACCGTTGATGCTGTTATCAATAACGGTGTTGCCGTGAATTTCCGGGCCGACTCGGGTGTAGTCAGGCGTGAAGCGTCCGGTGTCTTGATAGCGTGGATCGGTGAAGCGATCTTCACGGAAGGTATCCGGTGTCGCGGCAATCGCGGCGTCAGCGCTGTTGGTGATGCGTGAATTGATCACCGTCGCACGCGTCATTGCCATATCGATCGGAGACACAACGACGCTGTCGCCACCGATTGTGACCGGACCGCCGCCATAGCGAATATCGGCGAATTGAATGTGGTTGGCGAAGATGCCGGCGTCTTCGGGGTTGTTGCGAAGTTCGTCAGCGGTGTCCAAATCACCACGGAAGTCGATTCCTCCCCAGTCACCAGGGACGGCGTCGGGTACTAACCCGATCTGGTTTCCGGTACCGATCGAGTCGTCGTTGATACTGGTCAGGTAAACCGCACCGGAGATAATCGCGCCACCGGCGTCACGCGCGGGCAGTCCTCCAGGAGTGATGATGCTTGGTGTGCCCAAGATTTGCAGATTCGATCCGCTCAAGTCCACTGTTGGTGCCACACTGCCGACGCCCAATCGCGTCTTGCCAAACTTCAAAATGGCGCCCGAATCGACGATCATTTGGACGTCTGCGGGCAGTTCAAGCGAAGTGCCGTCAGCCAATGGCGAACCGTTGTTGGCCACACCGATGTTGTAGCTGAAGTTATCGCCCGGCGTTTGAAGCAAGCCGTCACGACCACCGTTGCCGATGACACGAACGGTCAGGTCCAATTCACGCAGGTAACGAGCGATCGATGCGTCGTTCAACAGGCTCGATTCCAACGTGCCGTTGAGGAACTGCTGACGCAGCGATGACATGCGGCTGACGTCAGCAAGCGCCTCGTCAATTTCGCTGTATGCGCTGGCAAGGTTCGTCGTCGTGCGGGCACGGAACTGATTGATGAAGTCTCGGTTGCTAAGCCCGCTGGAAAGACGCTGTGATCCGGTTCGTTGGACAACGTTTCCTTTGTCGACGTAGACCGTTTCCGATGGGTCGGAGGGGACAAACCAGTAATCAAAGGTTCCGCCTGGTTGGCCATCCGCATCTCCGTCAAGGGCGATCCCCTCGCGGTCGAACATATTGCTCGAGGAGGTCGGTGTGAAATCGACACGCAGTTCGTAGCTGCCTTGGCTTAGACCGCCGTAACCGGTACCGCCAATCGTTGGGTCATACGAATTGTTGCCCTTCGCCGACACACCGATCATGTAACGACCGGCGGCCAGTGATTCGATTCGGATCAGCGAGTCATTGCTGAAGTAGTCATCGTTCTGTGCGACTTCAACCCATTGGCCCGGGGTTAATTCGCGATACAAACGCAGTTGCGTGTCCAGCAAACTTGGCGACGTTAATCGTTCAGCGATCGTTTCAATCGCAACGGAGCCACCTGATCGACGGTGAACTCGTACATGTCAATGTCGTTGCTGTCCGGACGGTACAAGTACTGACCGTGCAGGATGTCCGCATAGCTCGGGAATGCCGGCTCGTTGTCTGTCCCGGGCGCGAAGATAAAGCTCGTGCTCTGAGTGGTCGGTTGCGGCAAGTCGTCGGCATAGCCGTAGCCCAGCAATTGTCCGACACCGAACATGGCACCACGGAAGAATTCGCCACCGAATTGATCGTCGTCGGATTCGTCAAAGTCTTGGAAATCCATCACGACCAAGTCGTCAAACCCGTCGCCGTCTCGGTCTCGAGTGACGACCGCCAAGCCGCCTTCTGCGCTGGAGCCACGCTCGTCGCCACCATAAAGGTCGCCGACCGCGATTGAGAAACCCGCGATATCGGATGGGTCACGGTCGGTGACTTCGACAAAGTTAACGCCAAGGTATTCGCTGTAGAGCGTCATCACTTCGCGAACACGTTGCTTTTGTTGCTCGCTGATGATGTTGAAATAGTTGAAGTCCTCGGCGATCCCGGGGCTGTTGGGGTCATCGCCAAGCCAGCTTGGTACGAAGTCGTATTCAATGACCGAAATTCCGTCGACCGAATCCGCCATCTGACGGACATAGTCCAGCGGTACCGTGCGATCGAGACGCGACGGATCTTCTTCACGGATGGTGCGAGTGCCAGGAACATCTGGGCCAGGAAGCTCCAGTCCGTAAGGCGTCTCGTTGCGAATCTCTGATGTTAGGTAGGCCGAGCTGGTCGCATTGCCCGAGATCGTCCAGCCAGAGTTCAGATTAAATGCCGTTTGGAAGCTATCTCCCGCGCCGTCGGGGATCTGTGTCGTCGCAGCAGGAAGCGTCAGTTGCTGTGGAGCCATTGGCAGCGGCGCTGACTGGCCGACGCGAAGGTGTATGGCTCCGCTGAGCATTTGCCCTGGGTTCACAGGGTCTTCGATTCGTGCGAGCGATCGTTTGTAGTTCAGCCGTGCGACGTTCGTGACCGGATCATAGTCAACCGCATCGGAATCCAACGGGACGATGTAGTCGTCGGTGTTGTTGGCCGTGTCTCGCGTAAAGATCAGTTGGTAGAAACCGGGGTTCTCTGCATCCGCTTGACGAAGGTCGTCATCATTGAAGTGGACTTCGATGATTCCGGTTTCAACAGCCAATGAGCCGTTGGACTGACGACGAACGGGCTCAGGTACAACAGCAACGACTTTTGGGCCGAGGTTAATTTCGAATGGGATCGATCGGTTCGTCCCGTCGCCGAACGCGTCGCCTTCGGCATCTCGAAGCGCAAGTGAACCGGCACCAAGAATGTCGATTTGGTAACGGTCATCTGGAAGCGGGTCAGAGAAGCGGAACACGACTTCCCGCGAAGAATCGCCCAGACCGACATAGCCGGGTTCGACGGCGATATCGCTCACGCCGCTCAATTGGATTGGCGAGTAGTTGACCGGCTGGCTGCCGATGCGTGTTTCTGGGTTGCCTTCTTGGATCGTCGCCCGAACCAATCGATTCGCTTGCGGGTTGCCGTTGATCCGCGCGACAAAATCGGCAGCGGTTGACGAGAGGTCCTGTCCGCCGGCGGTGTAGCTATTCAATTGAACGCGGATCGTGTTGTCGCTTACCACGACGACCGGATTGGTGACACCGCCAAAGTTTCGCCGCTCGACGATTAGGTTGATGTCGCGACCTTCCTCGCCCGGGATCTGAGAGATCAGCCGGACGCGTACATCGCCGCCGGTGCCGAAATCAGTGACCGCTTGGGCCGCATTGGCGCCGTCAAGCACCAACGTTTCTTCATCCAGGCTGCGCGCAGTCGCCAACGCTTGCCCGCTAGCACCGCTAACCTGGATCGCTTCGACCAAGTCGCCGGCTTGCAGTGGGTCCGTAGGGGAGGTTCGCTTGGCGTTGTTGATCGCCGATTCCAGATCACCACCTGTCGTGCGCAGGTTGGGATTGGTGCTCAACGTAACCGTGATCGTCCGAGTCGCTTCGTCCGTCGAAAGCATTGGGATCGGCGACGAAGCATTTGGATTCGACGCGAACTCGATCATGATTCCGTTGCCGAGGGTGCCCGATTGGACGGCACGGAATTCAAAAATCGCGAAGCCACCGGTGCCTAAGTCGCTGGTGACGGCGGCCGATTCAAAGACGTTATCTTCGCCAGCGCGCGTAATACGAATCGCTTCCAGCGTCGATTCGTCGATGCTGGTGTTGTCATCAAAACGGAACGTCAATTCCTTGGGCGAAAACGTCAAAACGTCGTTCGCTTTCAGCAAATCGCCCTGGTTGGGCTGGATACCAATCAAGTCCGGACCGGCCAACAGTTGCCGGGTTTCTAGATTCTGCAACAACGATTTTCGCTTTTCGTCGCGACGCCGTGACTTTTCACGCGTGTGAGAGCTGCGACGACCTGCCGTCGACTCGCTTGATTGCGAAGAAGAAACGCGGCTCAGTTGCGAGCGAAGGGAGTGAGTTCGTTTACGAAAGGTCATCCAGAGGCCTCGTCATTTCGCCCGGTGAAAGGGCTGTCGTTCTGTTGGGGCAGCACGTAATGGGTGACTCCGCTGCCGGTCTGCCGAGCAGGCGGATTTGACCCAAGTCAGGTCAAAGTTTGCAAAGTTGATAAGCTAGGGGGACTGCGCTAGATAGCGGCGGTGCCTGGCTCGAAGTGTAGTTAGACCGAGTCGAACCGCAATGAAAAAGGCAGCTTCGGCTATTTCCATCGCCAGGGCAGCCTCCTAATCGACCCCATAGTCCAACCCCGACGCTCTTCGGCACATCGAGGCGACACATTCGACGATTCTTCACTCACGAAAGTTCCTCTCTTGCGTGGTTTCGCGTCAGGTTGATACCGTCCTGTGAGCAAGATGCTGATTTTGCAGCCCAATATCCGCCCTTCTTGGTAGGCATTGTGGAGTTACCGAGAGTGGGTTGAGTGGACAAAATGTCAGGACGACAGTACCGATGAACGCAGAAGATAACCAATCAAGCTTCCGATTGACTAGCGAATGTGGCGGGTTCCAGTTCCGTCCTTTGGTGCTGGTGGCGAGGGCCTGCCCAGTCATCGTGACGGTTTTCCTTCTCTTCCTTACATCGGCTGGCTGTCGCTTTAGCGCTAGTGGAAAAAACGCGTTAGGTGCCCAGTTGCACCAACAGGGCCAGTACACCGCCGCTTTGCAACAGTTCCAACAGGTGGTTGCTGAGGATCCTGCCAATCCTGACGGTTATTACAATCTTGCTGCCACGACACACCGTCTGGCAAAGCAGCGATCCGACGAAGCACTCTTTAATAACGCCGAGGCGCTCTACAACCAGTGCCTCGATCACGATCCCAATCATGTTGAGTGCCATCGCGGTCTTGCTGTCTTGCTGATGGACACCGGTCGTCCTGATCGCTCGTTTGCCTTGATCAAAAATTGGGCCAGCCGAAATCCCACCCAAGCCGAACCACGAATCGAGCTCGCGCGTCTGTATGAAGAAGTTAACCAACCTGAGACGGCACTGAAGTACCTCGAAGACGCGGTGCAGCAGGATGCAAACAATTCACGGGCTTGGCTGGCGTTAGCACGCCTTCGTGAGTCTAGCGGCGATTTGCCGCAGGCCCTGCAGAACTACCAGCGGGCCCTCGCGCTGAATAACACCCAGCCGATGATCGCGGAGCGAGTCGCGGCGCTCAGCCGCCAAATCAATTCGAATTTGGACGCGGCACGCTCCGGGGCAGGGACTCAAATCGCTACGCCGCTGCCGTATTCGGCACCGAACCGGTACTAAGCCGATCTGATTCGCGAACTTCGGTTTTTTCGAAGTTTTGCTTTTTGTGATGAGGTTAGGCCGCCTTCGTTCAATCTTTGTCGTCTGCCAGACCTCCCGCAAACTGGCGACAATCCCTACATTCTGCGGTCGTTTCCCGACCGTCCAACCACACACAATCTGATCCGGACCCATGAAATCGATGGACAAAATCGTCTCGCTGTGCAAACGGCGAGGTTTCCTGTTTCAATCCAGTGAAATCTATGGCGGTGTTCAGGGATTTTGGGACTACGGCCCGCTGGGCGTCGAGCTGAAGCGAAATCTGAAGGACGCGTGGTGGTCTGACATGATCAGCGCCCACAACGAGCTGATCGTTCCGGCGAACGCGCCGAGTGAGTTCGAGATGGTCGGATTGGACTGCACCATCATCATGCACCCACAAGTGTGGAAATGCAGTGGTCACTATGACCTGTTCCACGATCATATGGTCGATTGCCGCGAGTCGAAAAAGCGGTACCGGTTTGACCAGGTCCGCGGCCGTTGGTGTTCGCATGGCGAGAAGAAAATCTTCGTCACGACGATGGCCGAAGCGGAACTCGAACTCGACGAAGTACGCCGCCGCGCGATGAAGTTTTTCAAGCTTCGTCCAAAGAATGCGGACGAGCTAAGCGTCGGCAACGAGTCGCTGACGCTGGATCAAATCCAAGAACGCGATCAAGTTCTTGCCCCCGATGCGAAGTCGCTGGACACACTGACCGAGCCCCGCGAATTTAACCTGATGTTCAAGACGACATTGGGTGCACTTGGTGGCGAGGAAGACGCGGCGTTCTTGCGTCCCGAGACCGCGCAAGGAATCTTCGTCAATTTTAAAAACGTCGTCGACACCTCCCGCGTCAAAATCCCATTCGGTATCGGCCAAGTCGGCAAGAGTTTCCGAAACGAAATCACCCCGCGTAACTTCACGTTCCGCTCGCGTGAATTCGAGCAGATGGAAATCGAGTTCTTTTGCCATCCAGAACAATCGAAGCAGTGGTATCAGTACTGGCGCGATCGTCGTATGAACTGGTACACCTCGATGGGCTTGTCCAGCGAGTCGTTGATTATGCGAGAGCACCACCAAGAGGAACTCGCGCACTACAGCATCGGAACGGCAGACATCGAATATGCGTTCCCGTTTTTGCCGGCTGGCGAGTACGGCGAACTGGAAGGCATCGCCCACCGCGGCGATTTTGACTTGCGAAGCCACATGGAAGGTAAGTTGGACCCGAATTCACCGGAGGGCCAACCGATGCAAGTCGAACTGAACGAGAACGGCAAGCCGAAGCACAAAGGTAGCGGCAAGGATTTGTCCTACCGCGACCCGGTGACCAACGAGCGTTTTGTTCCACACGTGATCGAGCCTTCGGCCGGTGCTGACCGCGCGGCGCTCGCATTCATTTGCGAAGCCTATAGCGAAGACAAAGTTGCCGATGACAAAGGCGATTTGCAAGAACGCACGGTGATGAAGTTGAATCCGCGTTTGGCTCCGATCAAAGCGGCGATCTTCCCCTTGGTCAAGAAAGACGGCATGCCCGAAATCGCCAAGGAAATGTATTCCGAACTGAAGAAGCACATGAACGTCTACTACGACGACAAAGGTGCTGTCGGAAAACGCTATCGCCGCCAGGACGAAGTCGGCACGCCGTACTGTATCACCGTCGATACCGACACGCTAAGCGACAACACCGTCACGATCCGTGACCGCGATTCGCTGGAGCAAGTCCGCGTCAAGATCGACGATCTCGTTGGCGAACTGAACCAGCGTTTGCGCTAAATCGCTTTAGCAGCATCCACCATCACCGCAGCACGTGTCCTTTGCAGTGCTGCCGATGGTGAATGTTTTCAGCGAGCCGGATTGTGGTGTTTCGGCTGGCTCGATCAGCAGGTAATCCGCGGCATACGGTTCTTGTTTCAGTTTCCGGAACGTCTGCCGCGAAACGGATGTGCGTTCGCCGCGAACATATTCGTTGCCCGCGTCGTCGCGGATGCTCGCGTAGGGTCCACGGTAAACGACTGACTGTCCGGCGTTGTTTTCTTCGCCCGCCGCGTATTTGTAAGCGATGATGGTGGCGGATCTGAATTCGATCCCTTGTACAGTCTGCCACGGCTCGGCCTGATAAGCGGCGATCTGTGCGCCTTCGAATCCGGTTTCTGTGAAAGCATCGATGAACGCTTTCTCTTCGTAAGCACCGCTGATGCAGCCACTCCAAAGCGTCGCGTCTTGTTGCATTTCGTATGGCACCACTCGGTCGCTAACGATGTCGCTGATGACCGCACGTCCGCCGGGTTTCAAGACACGAAACAGTTCGGCGAATAGGGCTCGCTTTTCCGCGCCGTCGACAAGGTTCAGTACACAATTGCTGACCACGACGTCGATTGAATTTGAAGGGATCAATGGTGCGTTCGTCCGCATCTCGTGTAGGAACGCTTCCAGTGTTTGTAAGCTGGCTTCGTCCGAAACGGGATTGCTTTTGAGGTACTCATCAACACGGTCGCGGTCGATCGCCAGGTCTTGGATTTTGCCTTTGCGAAAGCTCATGTTGTCATAGCCGAGTTTCTCTGCAACGACAGTTTGACTGCGTCGGGCCAAGTCCAGCATGTCGTCGTTCATGTCGACGCCGATAACGTGGCCGCCTGCGCCGACGATCTGCGCAGCGATGAAGCAAATTTTGCCGCCGCCACTGCCCAGGTCCAGCACTGTTTCGCCGGGGCGGACGTACTTGGACGGGTCGCCGCAACCGTAGTCACGGTCGATCACTTCTTGTGGAATGATTTCGAGGTACCGGCGGTCATAGTCGACCGGGCAGCACAGTTCTGGTTCGCGTTCCGCCGCGGCGGAAGAGTAGCGGTCCCGGACGGCGGATTCAGTATTCAGTTGAGACATGATGTTTCAAATGTGAATGAGAGTTGAGTTGCTCTAGGTCAGTGCGCCGCCGCAACTGCTGCCCGCACCGGCAGTGCATCCATAGCAGTGGTCGGCGGTGTTGATCGGGCGGTGGTTTAGTTCGTCAAACGATTCGATTGTCCAAATCGTTGGTCGACCATGTTCGGTGATCGCCGGCATGTCGATCATTTGGTTGAAATCGCAATCATACACTTGGCCATCCCAGGAGATTGAAAGCAGTGAGCGGCACATGACGGAGTTGGCTGCGGTCGCGTTAAATCCAGCTTCCAGCGTGCGGAAGTAGTCCTCCAGCTTGTTTCGCTTGGCCAGATACATTGCGAATCGTTTGATCGGAATGTTGGTGATCGTCAGTAGTTCGTTGAAGACGATCGAGTAGTGTTCGTTTAGCTCGCGTTTGTAATCCGCTTGCAAGGAAGCTTGGTCGGGCGGCAGTCCGGTTCCCGTGGGGTTGAACACCAAATCCAGTTTCAGCCGCTCGTCGCTACCGTAACCCAAGTCATTCAGTTGACGCAGGGCTTCGATACTCGCCGAGAACACACCATCACCACGCTGTAAATCGACGTTGTCTTCGAGGTAGCAGGGCAGGGAAGCGACAACGTTAACTTGGTTTTCGACCAAAAACGGTGCGACCCATTCATACCCAGGTTGGCGAAGGATAGTCAGATTGCAGCGATCGATGACCCGGATTCCACGCGAACGAAATTCCAGTACCAACCGTTTAAAGTTGGGGTTCATTTCGGGGGCACCGCCGGTGATGTCGACAACCTGCAGCGAGTCACATTGGCGGCTGAGTTCGACGATGCGGTCGGCGGTGTGCTCGTCCATGTTTTCGCGGCGTTTGGTCGGTCCCGCTTCGACATGGCAGTGAACGCAGGTTTGATTGCACAGCTTGCCGACGTTGATTTGCAACTGGTGTATCGCTTGGCGGATCATCGGCTGGGCTTCGTCGGCAATCCTCTTTGCAAACGGTTGCACCAGTTGCGTCGGTCGCCCCGCGTCGATCACCGGTAAAAGAGGGTTCATTTTGACCAAGAGAAGGAAGTGATTGATTAGCGAAGACCGCAGGATCGATGGGAACTCAATCTGCCTCTCCATACACCATGTTTTAGACACTTTAAGGTAATGTCGACCCATCCGGGCTGGCCGTCACGGATGAAAAGGCGTCCGCTAGGCGAAATCCTTCTCTTGCGCAGCCATTCCGATCGAACAGCATCGGACCAGGTCCGTACAAAGTATCGAATGAACCGCCACACAATTCGACCAGTTTTTCGACGGAGCAACGTTTGCGACTGAAAACCGCGATAGCGATCGTGATGGTGTTGCTGCTTTTAAAAGTGGTGGCGATTGTCGTGCGCGGACCCAGCCCGTTGATTTGGGACTCGAACTACTACTGGGAACTTGGCCAGTCGGTGGCAAACGGCGATTGGCTGCTGAGGGGACATGAGGTGGCGTACCGAACCCCCGGTTACCCGTGGTTAGTGGGGGCGGTCCAAGCAGCATTTCCTCGGCCGATGTTGGTGTTGGTTTGCGTGCAGGCTGTCTTGTGGTTGGGGACGGTCTGCATCACCGCTCAAATCGCCCGTCTGATAAGCGATGACAGTCGTTTGTTCCTTTGGGTGCTCTGTGGCGCTGTGTTGATGGTCTCCTCGGCTATCTATCTAAGTGCGATATTGACTGAGACACTGTTTACGTTCTTGGTGATGCTGCATCTTTGGTGTGCGGCACGATTTGTTCGTGGGCCAGATCTTGCGTCTGGCATGTTGGTGGGGCTGACTCTCGCAATGGCGATGCTCACCCGACCAGTCGCGATGTTGCTGTGGATTCCTGACGTCGCGTTTCTTGGCATGGATTGGTGGCAGGACTCGCGACGCCATTCCGGAAAACGATTGGAACTCCGACCCGTTCTCACGGGCGTAGCCACAGCGGTCTTCGTTGCGATCGTGACATTGTCGCCCTGGCTGATGCGCAACAAGGAGATGTTCGACAAAGCGATGATGACCGAGTTCGTCGGACGTAATATTTGGATCGTCACGTTCCAAGACGGGAGCGGGGCGCATTTGGCGTTTCCGCAGACGGTAGCTGCGGAGCGTTTAAAAGACGCGATGGGAAGCGAACGCTGGCAAGCACTGCAGTCCGAGCAGCTTTGGCGCGAAACCTGGACGGTCTCCAACGCCCTCGACGCCTCTGGAATCGATGATGCTGAAATCGATCGTCTGATGAAGCGAGTCGCGTTTGATGCAATCGCCGAATCACCCGTTGTGTATGGGCGGCAAACGATTCGTCGGTGGGTGAACTTCTGGCGGACACGGGCTACGGAACTGCCGGTTCAGGCGGCGGATTTGGAGATCCCTCCTGGGTCTTTGGAAAAGCAGTTGCCGGACGGTCGGCACTTTGCAGGCCAGGTGGTTTGGGGCATGCAAGTCCCGTTAATCGATACAGCCGTACGTTACCGGGCGAGCAATTCCTTGGCGGCAAACACGTTGTTGATGCTGCTGACCGGGATCGCAACGATGCTATTGGTTGTCCGCCCGGCTACACGTGCCAGCGGTGTTTGGATCGCGTTGGTGCTTTCGTATTTCTGTACGGTGACCGCCGTGCTGGAGATTCCCGGGTATCGCTATCGCATGATTGTCGAACCGGTCATGTTGTTGGCGATCGTTCTCGCCGGTTCCAACTTGTTGAAAACGCGTGGCGAGCAAAACCGATCAGCGGATACTGGCCCCGGTTCGGTCCCTTCATAGGATTCTTGTTGCAGATTGTCGAAATGAATTCACCACTAGAACTCTCCGTCGTAATGCCGTGCTTGAACGAAGCCGATACGGTGGGAATTTGCGTCGAAAAAGCAGTTCGTGCGATGCGTGAACACGGTGTGGTGGGCGAAGTCGTTGTTGCTGACAACGGAAGTACCGACGGGTCGCAAGATCTCGCCCGTGAACAAGGAGCACGCATCGTCGATGTGGCCGAACGTGGTTACGGTGCGGCGCTGATGCATGGCATCGAAGCCGCCGAGGGACGCTTTGTGTTGATGGGCGATGCGGATGACAGCTACGATTTTTTGGAAATCCCAAAATTCGTCGACAGCCTTCGCCAGGGTCACGATCTGGTTCAAGGTTGTCGTTTGCCGCGTGGGGGAGGGCGGGTGTTACCGGGGGCGATGCCGTTTCTGCATCGTTGGTTTGGTAACCCGGTGCTCAGTCTGCTCGTGCGGTTGATGTTTCGTATCCCGATCAACGATGTTTACTGCGGGATGCGTGGGTTCACTCGCAAGCATTACGACCAGTTGGATCTGCGATCGCCGGGGATGGAGTTCGCGACCGAGATGATCATCAAGAGCGGGCTGCATCGAAATGCTCACGGGACATCGATGAGCCAGGTTCCGATCACCTTGCACCCTGATGGTCGCAAACAGCACGGTCCACACCTGCGAACGTTTCGCGACGGTTGGCGAACGCTGCGGCTGTTTTTGGCATTCAGCCCAACCTGGACGTTCTTTCGTCCCGGGTTAGTTCTATTGGCGATCGGATTGATCGGCTATGCACTCGCGCTCCCGCAGGTTCGTCTGTTCGGTGCGGCGCTTGATGTGCATACCTTATTGGTCGCAAGCTTGTTTTTACTACTTGGTTGGCAGTGCGTATTGTTGGCAACCCTCGCACGAATTTTTACCGGCCGCGAAGGCATGATGCCTCCGCATGAAAAGCTCGAACATGTGACTGTCGAACGTGGATTGATGTTCGGGATTATCAGCGGCCTGGTCGGTGTCTCGATGGTCGGCGCGATTGTTTATCAGTGGTGGCAATCGGGTTTCGGCACGCTCGAGTATCCACAAACGATGCGATGGGTTGTTCCGGGCGTGACGTTGATCGCGATCGGATTTCAAACCGCGATGGGATCGTTGATGGCGGGAGTGCTGATGATGCAGCGTTCGCGACGATTGCGTTCCGTGATGCCTGCCACAACCGAGGCTGCAAAATGATAGGCACGCAAACTCCAAAAATCATTGAACACGTACCCGCAGGCCAAATGTGTTGCGACCCGATTTGGGAAGAAGCGTATTCACGTTTCGAAACTCCTGAAGAAGAGATCGCGAAATTCATTGGCCGGTTGAAGCGGTTCGGCTTTGAGAAGCTTAACCGGCAAAGTCGGATCGTAGAGATCTTCTGCGGACGCGGCAACGGACTGGTCGCGCTAGAACGGATGGGGTTTGAACGAGTCGAAGGCGTCGATTTGAGCGATACGTTGCTGCGGCAATATGAAGGCGACGCACAATTGCATTTGGCGAACTGTTTGAGTTTGCCGTTTGAGGATGCGAGCTTTGACATCGTGATCGTGCAAGGCGGGCTGCACCATTTGCCCAACATGCCAGATGACTTGGAACAATCGCTGCATGAGGTGAAACGCATCCTTTGCCCAGACGGTCGGTTTTATGTCATCGAGCCTTGGCGCACACCGTTTTTGACCTTCGCCCACTTTGTCACTGAGCTAAAGGTGATGCGGAAGTTGTACGCCAAAGGCGATGCGTTGGCGGTGATGACTGAGCAAGAACGCGTGACTTACGAGCAGTGGCTGGGAATGCCCGACGTGATCCGCCGGGCATTCGGGAAGCATTTGACGGAGGTCCGGTGGCAGACCAGTTGGGGGAAGCTGGCGGGCGTATTTGCACCATAGGTGGTGACGGTCGAAGCACTCTCTCGTTAAGATTGGAGGTCGTCTTCGCAAAACGCCTTTCCGGCGATTTCCCGACAAATGCCACTCTGACAACCGCCTCCTTGACCAATCTTGAGTGATCGCGAATCTAACGTTCCCCGCATCGGTCATTGGATCGGTGGTCAGTCCGTCGACTCGGCTGATCATCAGACTTTCCTAAACGTTGATCCCGAGACTGGCGAATGCCTTGCCGAAGTCCTCTTGGGCAACGAGACAGAGATTGTCGCGGCGGTTGAAGCAGCCCAAATTGCACAGCAGCGTTTTGCCGCGACCGGGCCGAGTGAACGCGAAGCGATCCTTCACCGTGCGGCAGATCTGCTACGTCGCGACCAAGACGACTTTATCGATCTGTTGATTCGCGAAATCGGTTCGCCAGTCAGTAAGGCCCGGCTGGAGATTGCGATCGCGACACGGACGCTGAGTGCCAATGCGTCGCTGGCACGGCGGATGACCGGGCGGACCTATCCCAGCGACGTGCCTGGTCGAATGAGTTTTGCGATTCGCCAACCGCTTGGCGTCGTTGCCGGGATCACTCCGTTTAACGTTCCCTTGGTCAAAGGCGTCAAGCACAGCAGCACGCCGATCGCGACTGGCAATAGCTTCGTTTGGCTGCCGTCCCAGCAAGCACCTTTGTTGGCTAACCGTTTGGCGACGCTGTATGCCGAAGCGGGTGTGCCAGCCGGCGTGTTCAACGTGGTGCATGGCGAGGGCGGAGTGCTCGGACCGGCGTTGATCAAGCATCCGTCCGTGCAAGCGGTCAGCTTTACCGGTTCGGCACAGGTCGGTCGCCAAGTCCAAGCGGCGTGTGGCGAATTTCAAAAACGTGTGACGCTGGAACTTGGCGGAAAGAATCCGATTCTGATCTTTGAGGATGCGGATCTAAAGCAGGCCGTCTCGGCAGCGGTGCGTGGGGCGTTTATCTATCAGGGCCAGATTTGCATGGCGTCCAGCCGGATCATCGTGCACAAAAACATCGCTGGCGTGTTGACCGATTCTGTTGTTGCGGCGGCTTCGGCATTGTCTTGCGGCGACCTCCGTGACCCCTCGACGGTTATCGGTCCGGTAATCGATCAGGCTGCCAGACAACGCATCGACGATCACTTGAACGACGCCGTTCGGCTGGGGGCCACGATACAGTGTGGCAATGTTTGGAACGGAAATCGTATGAACCCGACCGTGGTGACGGGTGTCACTTCAGAAATGCGACTCTATCGCGAAGAATCTTTCGGCCCGCTCGTCACGATCGAAGTGGCGGATGACGAGGCCCACGCGATGCAGCTAGCCCACGCAAGTTCGGCGATGCTATCCGCAGCGGTCTTTACCCGCGATCTTGATCGGGCAATGCGCGTCTCGCGATCTCTTTGCTGCGGCATGGTACACGTCAACGAGATGACAATTCAACAAGAGCCTGAGGTGCCATTTGGCGGTGATGGCGGTTCAGGGTTTGGACGCGAAGGTTTGGAAACTGGCGTCGAAGATTATACAAAATGGAAGTGGATCACGATCAACGGTTCCGCTTCCGCAAGCTAAGACATAAGACGAATCAAAGAAGTTATGGAAATCTCACAAGAGCTTGTCGACCGCGTGATGCGATTGGTCGTTTCACCCGAGTATCGACCAAGCAAACCAAAACAAATTGCGGCGGCGCTCGATTTGCCGCCGGACGAATACCGGGAACTGCGTCGAACGATCAAGCAGTTGGTTTTAGAAGGCCGTTTGCTTTACGGTTCGAATCATCTGGTGATCAGCACCGGCGCGATTGGCGGTCCGCAAGATCGAATTCGCGGTGTGTTCCGGATGGCTGCTGGCGGCGCGTTTGGTTTCGTGCGTCCCGGTGATTCCGGTGACGGTGCGATGACCGACGATCTGTTCATTCCGCCGGGCCAAACCGGCGGTGCGTTGGAAGGTGACCTGGTCGAGATCAAAGTCCGTCCCGGTCGACGCGGCGAAAACGAAGGTTCCGTCCATCGCATTCTGGAACGCGCTCGCCGTCAATTTACCGGAACCTATGTGCTGGTCGGAAAAAGTCCGGCGGTCTATTTGGACGGCACGCCACACGATGACCCCGTTTTTATCGGCGACACCGAAGGTCTGCCGCTCGAAGTCAACGACAAGGTCTTTGTCGAAGTCGTGCGTTTTCCTGGCGAAGAAGGGCAGGGCGGGGAAGCGGTTTTGCTCGAACGCTTGGGCAGCAATAAAAATCCGAACATCGACACGCTGACCATCATGCGTCAGTACGCGTTGCCTGATAGTTTTCCCGAGGAAGTGATCGAAGAGGCTCGTCAACGATCGGACGAGTTCAACGAGCAGCAACTGCCCGAAGATCGTGTCGACTTTACCGACCAGCTGACGATCACCATCGACCCGTTCGATGCGCGTGACTTTGACGACGCGATCTCGCTTTCAAAAAATGAAAAGAGCCACTGGCGTTTGCTGGTCCACATCGCTGACGTTGGGTACTTCGTCCATCCCGGCGGCAAGATCGACGAAGAAGCCAGGCGACGTGCAACCAGTGTTTACTTGCCGGACCGAGTTGTCCCGATGATTCCTGAAATCATCAGCAACCATTTGGCCAGTTTGCAACCCGAACGCGTTCGTTTGGCGAAGACCGTCGAAATCGAAATGACGGACCAAGGCGTCGTCGTTCATACCGAAGTTCATAACAGCATCATCCGCAGTGACAAACGACTGCACTATGGATTGGTCGATCAGTTCTTGGACGATCCGCAGCGTTATCGTGAATCGTGGGGCGAAGAAGTCTGTGACTTGGTCACGTCGATGCATTCGCTGGCGATGACACTTCGCAAGCGACGCATCAAGGGCGGCGCAGTCACGATGGACATGCCCGAAGTCAAACTGGACCTTGATCGCAACGGTAAGGTCAAAGGCGCTTACCGGACCGTCAACACCGAAAGCCATCAAGTCATCGAAGAGTTCATGTTGGCAGCCAACCAAGCGGTTGCGACCTGGCTCGATGATTTGGGATTAAAGTTCCTGCATCGGATTCACCCGCCACCAGACCGTCGCAAGATCCGCCAACTTTCGATGTTCATCCGGGACTTGGGGATCGGCGTCGATTCGGTCGAAAGCCGTTTCGAAATTCAAAGCGTGATCGATCGCGTTGCGGGCACACCGCTGGAAGACGCGGTCAATTTTTCGGTTTTGCGCAGCATGAGCAAAGCGGTGTATGGACCGCAAGTCGAAGGCCACTATGCCCTCGACATGCCACACTATTGTCACTTCACCAGTCCGATTCGCCGCTATCCCGATTTGACCGTTCACCGGCTGATCGACCGATTGCGAAAAGGCGAACCGACCCCGGACGATTCGATGGGGACCTTGGTCACACTGGGGCACCACTGTAGCGATCAAGAACGCAACGCGGCTCAAGCAGAACGCGAGTTGACCGAGCTGAAATTGCTGCACTTCATGAAGAAGCACATCGGCCAATCGATGCCGGCGGTGATCACACGTGTGTTCGCTGATGGATTCTTGGCAAGATGCACCAAGCTTCCGATCGACGGATATGTTGGTGTGGATCAGTTGCCAAACGACCAATACCGCTTTGAACGTCGCGGCCAAATGTTGGTTGGGTTCAAAGCACACCAGCGCTATCGTTTAGGCGACCAGCTGACGGTGAAGATTGCCAGAGTCGACTTGGTCGGTCGGCAGCTGTTTTTGCAGCCAGAAAAAAATCACTCGGTTGGATCGGGTAAGCCAACCGATCGCAATTCGAAGTCGCACAAGCCGCGTCGCGAAAAGAATATCGGTCGCGGTGGCAAAGGCAAAAAGCCGAAGCGTGGCAAACGACGATAGGACCAACTGGCTGTCAAGCGACAGCTTAAAAAGGAAACGTTACTGAGCGAGCTTCAGAACGAAGCTCTCTAGCAGGAACCGGTCCAAGCCGTCAGAGCTGTGTGTGCCTTTTAATCGCAGGTCGGCGTCGAGTAACCATTCCAACAGCTTCGCCGCCCGTTCACGTTTCATCCGTTTCATGTCGGATGTGGCGCGGCCGATTTCGAACGGACGCAAGCCACCTTTGACGAGCGAGTCTTCGAGGTGTGGCTTTTTGCCAGCGCGTTCTGCGGCTAAGTGAATCGCGGTGGCCAAGCCAAGCTTGCGAAGCGAGTACGCGATTTGGGGCAGCAACGCCACGGGAGGCTGTCCGCCGGAAATCAACTTGTCGAGTTGCAGTAATGCTTCGGCAGCATTGCCGGAGGAGATCGCGTCGGTGATTTGCCAAATCGTTTTGCCTTGCCATCCGGCGACGACTTCGCGAACCAAGTCAACTTGAATCGTTTCGCCAGGATCGAGATGGCAGGCCAGCTTGGCGATTTCGGTGTCAAGGAATCCGACGTCGTCACCAAGCATTTCCACCAAGGCATCGGCTGCTTCGCCGGTGATTTTGGTCTGATGGCGAGGGGCGACGAACTCGGTCAGGAACTTGCGACGCGAGACAGCAGTTGCGCCTGTTTTCTTGCCCGTCTCGCCGCTGCAGCAAACCAACACGTGCGACTTGTCGAGTGCTTTGTAGACCTTCGTGTTGCTGGCCAAAGATTGCAGTTGCAAGATCAATCGTGCAACGTGTCCGGGCTTGGCCAAGTAATTTTCGACTTCATTGCGGTTGGACGACAGAAACGCATCCGCATCGCGAATGACGATCGCGCGTTTGGCGCCCATGTCGAACAACGAGCCGGTGGAAAGTTCGTCGTTGACGTCCGACCAGCGGGCGGTGGTGCCGTCAAATTCGACGACGTCCGCGTCACCGAGCAACAGCGATGTTGCCCAGCCGATCAGCGTTCGATCGCCACCGAACAATCCTGCGACCGCGAACTCGAGTGTTTCCGCGGAAGCATTCTTGGTCAGAAAATCGAAAGCGTGGGTCTTGGCCATCGTTGCCGGAAACGTGAGGTCGAAACAAATCTCGATAGGTCGTTGGTCACCAGATCATACGCGGGCATCCGGCGAGCAGACAGTCCCCCCGGTACTTGAGTGATCGATGACTGTTCCAGAGAGGGGCGATCGCGGGGGCCAGGATTGGTTAAGCGAATAGGTGTTGTCTATTTCGCGTTGGGACGTTTCGTGCGGGTGCGATTCTTGATCCAGTTGCCGTACTCCCAGCGACTTTTCCACGGCTCGAGATACGGTTGATAGTCTTCGCGGTCCGTCCAGTGGATCGGTTCGGGATGATCGGCGTTGACGTTGCCTTCGGGGTAATCTTTGCCGGCTTCGCTGTCATCTGTCTCGGCCAGCCATTCGATAAGTTTTGCGGCCATCGATTGTTGACGTTCCGCATATTGCTTTGACACGTCGTTCGCTTCAACCGGGTCGGTCGCCAAGTTGTAAAGCTCGAAGGGACCTTGGCTGAGGTTTCGCGACGTCAGTTTCCAATCGTTGTGGATCATTGCGGCCATTTTCTTGTAGCGGAAGTAGAACGCCGACCCACGTTCGCGATCAGGCGTCTGTCCATCGAACAGATGAACCAAGCTCTCTCCGTCGGTGGGACGCTGGGGTATCGGATGTGTTTCGCCAGCAAGTTCTAAAACGGTTGGCATCATGTCCATCACGGTCGCGGGAAAATCTGTCTGGCGTGGTGCGATCTTTCCAGGCCATTCGATAATCCCAGGGACGCGCAAGCCACCTTCGTCAATCAAACCTTTGTGGCCTCGTAGCCCGCCGGTGGTTGGCGGCTCGATTTTGGGTAAGCCTCCGTTGTCACTGCAGTACCAAAGCACGGTGTCTTTTTCGATTTCCAAATCACGCAAGCCTTGACGAAGTGCGCCGACGCTTCGATCAAGTGCGACCAGTTCGCCATAGTGATTCTTTGATGACTCGTTCAATGTCGCGAACGGTGCATAGTCTTCGGCGGATGCTTTGAAGGGCGAGTGAGGAGTGCCATACCAGATCACCACAAAGAATGGTTCATCGTTCTGCGCAACCACCGACAGATGGTCGAGGGCTTGTTCGACGATCACATCCGACGAATCACCTTGATAATCTTCGAAGGTACCGTTTCGACTTAGCAGTGGATCGCGATCATAAAAATTGGTGACCGACAGCCAAGTTTGGAATCCGAACGTTCCCGGGTTGAACGGGTCATGTTCAAAAATCGGAACGCCGGGTCCACGTAATCCGTTGAGATGCCATTTGCCAAAGTGCGCGGTCTGGTAGCCAGCGTCGGCAAGGATTTGGGGAAGCGTGACTTCTTGATGCCGCAGTGCATAACCATGTTCCGGAACGCCCGTTCGATAACAAGAACGACCGGTCAGAACCGCGGCACGAGTCGGCGAGCAGACGGGGGCGCCAGCGTAAAATCGGTTGAACCGCAAGCCGCTCTCGGCCAACGCATCGAGGTGAGGGGTTTTCAAGATCGGATGATGGTTATAGCTCGTCTCGCCCCAGCCTTGGTCGTCAGCCATGACCAAGACGATATTCGGGCGTTCTGCGTCCTTTGTGTCCGAAGCCTGGATGTCCGAAGCCTGAGTGATCATCGCAAGAGGACCGATCGATACGGCATACAGCAGCAGGAACGTCAATCGCATTGGATCACTCATCAAGATTGGTGGGGCAGGGCAGAGTAGTCGCGACTGAATTGTAGTGCTTGGGGCGGCGCATTTGGCGAAACTGGTTCGCTGCAACGAAACTGCATTGCCGAGATGATGCGATGGGCCGCCTTGTTGGGTGGTTCGGAATTCTTTTGCAAAGGGATCGGAACCAGGCGGAGTTTGATGCGTTAAAGGCATTGTGTCTGTGCTTTGTTCCCCCACGCCCAGAACTGGACGTCACACGGTAGATTTTGCATGCAACGTCATCTGTCAGGCCTGCTCGGCCGCTGGTTCACACTCGTTGTCCTGCCGTTTGCATTGCAGCAATGTTCATTGAACGAAGAATTGCAGGCGGAAGAATTAGACGTCATTCAGGTAACGTCGGGGTTCCTATTCATCGACGGCAAATACCTCGCACCGCCCTACGATATCGAGTGTGAAGAAGGGGTGCTTACGATCAACGGCGAGGAATACAAGCTGGAGTATTTCCGTGATCCGCCGCCACAGCCCGAACCGTCAACAGAGCCGGAAACGCAAGCGAATTCTTCAGCGGACCGCGATCCTGGCGAAGCATCAAGTGTCGAAGTGACGCCAACAAGATTCGCTCGAGATCCGGACCCATTTCGCAGAGGCGCGGAGTCCTACCGGAGAGATGCAGAATCTTTTCGAAACGATCCGGGGCGGTCTGGTCAAGGTTTTGAACGCCGCGACTGGCGTCGTTGGGGGCCAAGAGGATTTGGCGGTTACGGTGGATTTCGACCTTACTTGTACTCGATCGAAATGTACGCCAATGATGTTCAACAGGCGACATTGGGCGGGATCGTTGTGATGTACCCGAAACGCAAACCCTTGGTCGTGTATCCAACTGGTGATGGTTATCGGTTGTTGCAATTGTTGATGGGGAAAACTGATATCAAGTCTGCACCACCAAAGCACCTGACGCCGGACAGCCAATCGTCATGGGAGCAACTCGCTACCGGATTTCAGCCCAGCGGCGATTTTTTTGAACGAGCGAAGGCCGAGCTTGAACGTGTGGACGCGGTAACAGCCGAGACTGCGTCGGTCACCGATGCCGTGTTCTTGAGCCAACGTTTGGCATACCCTCTGTCACTATTGGCGATGGTCGGCGTCGTGCTAGGTTTTGGGCATCTGCTAACCAACCGTCCCACTGTTGATCCTGATCAACACGACGAGGTCAAAGGTCCTAAGATCATTGTGCAATCGCTGATGATCATCGCGCTGTTCTCTGTCGTGGACTTGGTGTTGACGGTTACCGCCACCAATGCAGGTGCGATGCGTGAACTCAATCCGCTGGGCAGTCACTTTATTGATGACCCGGCAATGCTGACCGTCTTCAAGTTCGCGGTGACGGGGTTGTCGATTGGTATTCTTTATGGGTTACGCCGCAAACCGATCGCCCACCTCGCATCCTGGTGGTGCTGCTTGTTGCTAACGCTGCTGACTGCTCGCTGGGTCGTGTTCCAGTCAATGTTTCTGTAGTCGATCCTAGGTTTCTGTAACCGATACTAGCGAGAGCGAAAGCCAAGGATCTTTGCCCGCGGTGCCAAGCCGCTCGTTTGAATCGGTTGGTCGAGCAGATAGCTTCCCGTGTTCCCGGCTTTGTCGGTCGCGTCGATTCGCAAGTAGATTTGGCCTGGCAATTTTGGATCCGCCGGCCATACGTAGACACCATTGTTTTGCAGGCCAGCCGCAATCGTTGTCCAAGGCCCAGCAAGCGAATCGGAGAACGCCAGTGCGATCGGGCGGGTCGTTAGGTTGGCATCATTGCATTCGTATTGAATGACCAAGGATCCGATGCGGTCGCCTTCGCCGTATTTGGCGGAGGTGATGCGAGTTTGCGGCGGTGATTGGTCAACCAATACGGCAATGTCAGGAGTATCGCCTGGCAAGGGGCGTGGGCTGGCTAGCCCGTTGTTGCCGAGCACCACAATGCGAAAACTGAAGAGTCCTTCGCCGTTTGTTTCGATATCGAAGGGGCTGGTGCGATCGGGATCGGAACCCCAACGTTGCCACGTGCCACCGCCATCGAGGCTGCCGTAGAGTTCGACGGATTCGACACCTGTTGATCCGACTGCTTCCAATTCGTATTCCAAGCTGAAACGATTGGAGTCGCTGAATCGATAAGGCACGGTATGGTTCAGTTGGGCGAGGTCAAACTCGCGTTGCAGTTTTTTTCCTTCAAGCTCGGCGCGTTCGACGCGGTGACGGCGTTGGTCGCTCATCACAGTCGTTGGCTTTGGTGTTGGGACAATCTCTAGCGGACTGTTGGAGCTGTCCGCCGCATCGGGACGCGACGAATTGATTGGGTTAAGAGCTTGATCCAGTGTCTTTTTCTGTTCTGAATAGGACGGCGATTGCTGTGAAGACATCGGTCGGTCCTGTCGTGGCAAATCAACGGGTGTATTCACCGGTGCCGCGGCGTCCGCCGGAGCAGCTGTGCTGGGGCCTTCCAAGACCGGTGCGTCACTTGCCGCTTCAGGATCTTGTTCGGCTGATGGCGCAGGCAAAACTTCGACACCGCCCTGTGTGAGACGCGCCTCGAGTCCGCTCGCAGGCAGTTGTGCGACTTGATCATTGTTTGCCGATTGCGGAGTACTGCTCGCCCCATCGATTGGCGACATCCGTGATTGGGGAGTATCGAGCGGACGGGTGCGTTGGTCGGTCGTGCCACGAAGGCCGAAGCGTTGCAGGCCAAACGGCACGTCGGCGCTCCATTGTTGCGCGGGTTGGTTGGCCTGTCCGTATCCGGATTGCGGCGTGGGCGCGCTTTCGAATCTTGGCGGTCCGATGTGCAAGTTCGGCGGGTCGCTCGGACCGGCAGCCGCATGGACCTGAGGCATTCCAGTTCCGGCCAAACCCTTGGTGGGCAGCGTCGCGATACGAGGTTTGCGAAACGATTTTGACTCGACCGATACGTTGCCAAGAGCGTCCATCGCGGTGACGTGCAGGACGACTTGTTTCCAGGCGTGATCGGGCCGAACTTCAAACCGCCCCTCGCTGTCAACACTTTGGCTGTCGACGGTAATCCATTGTCGGTAGACGTCCGTGGCATACAGGATCCGCAGAGAGCCGAGCTCACGTGAATCGTCGAGCGTCATCTGGACCTGCAAGCCGCCGTCCAAATCCGCTTCGCCGTCAAGGCGAATGGTTGGGCCCGTGGTGTCGATCAGAATCTTGCGCTCGGCGGTCAACTGCTCCGGCGTTGGAGTTTCTGGCGAAGCCATTTGATGGGCGAACCAATGCTCGCCGTCTTCGGTCGCATCGAAGTGCAGCTTTTCGACGGGAAGCGGCGATTCGCTTGCGATTTGCCAGCTTTCCCCCTTGTCGACGGAGACGTAAAGTTTCACGCTGCTGGCGGTACTGTTCCCATTGACGTGAAATGGAATGTCAAAGGACCGGGACGCAATCGCGATTACATTGTCCGAACCTTGAGGTTCAGGCGAATCGTTTGCCCTCGCGGGAGTTGCGATCACGCTAATCGCCATCAAAATGGCAACCACCAACAGGCTTCGTTGGGGGCGGGTGGAACTTGATTGCGTGAAACAAGGCGAGTTCATATCAAATACATCTCGATCGCCCCGCCGGTTGGGTAACCACAGCGGTTGCTCACGTTCCATCGATGGAGCTGGGCCAATGACAGTCATCAAAATCGTCAAAGTCGAGTGAAATCGGTACACACTGTTTTTTGGTCGGCAGTCCAACCTCGAGATCTTGATTTCGAATTAACAACATTCAGCCATGATTGAATACGAATACGATGTCGTCGTGATCGGTGCGGGCCACGCCGGGACTGAGGCCGCCGCCGCGGCAGCCCGTCGGGGGGCCAAGACAGCACTGCTGACCACCAATCTGGACACGGTTGGCCAGATGTCGTGCAACCCGGCAATCGGCGGTGTCGCCAAGGGCCAAATCGTTCGCGAAGTCGACGCCCTCGGCGGATTAATGGGTCGGGCAATCGACGCGACGGGCATTCAGTTTCGCCTGCTTAATCGCCGCAAAGGACCGGCGATGCACAGCCCACGCTCGCAGGCCGACAAAAAGGCCTATCAGCAATACATCAAACACGAGATCGAGCTGCAGGAGCATCTGGACCTGAGGCAAGAAACGGTTGAGGACCTGTTGACCGAATCGACACCGCAGGGCGAACGTCTGGTTGGAGTCCAAGTCCGCGGCGACGCGATTTATCGTGCTCGCGCGGTGGTGCTAACCACCGGGACGTTCTTGTCAGCGGTGATGCATACCGGCGATGCCAAAACCGCTGGCGGCCGAGCCGGCGAAGGCACCACGACAGGAATCAGCGGCGCGCTGCGACGACTTGGTTTCAGCATCGATCGATTCAAAACCGGTACGCCCGCGCGATTGAATCGTCGCACGATCGATTACAGCCGTTTGGAAGAACAGCCCGGTGACGACGACCCACAACCATTCTCGTTTTTGAACGACTCGTTGGATCTGGAACAGGTGCCGTGTCATATCGCGATGACCAACAAAGCGGTTCACGATTTGATCCGTGCCAACTTACATCGCGCCCCGATGTACAGCGGACAGATCAATTCGCGAGGCCCACGGTACTGTCCATCGATCGAAGACAAAGTGGTGCGGTTCGCGGACAAGGATTCGCACCAACTGTTCCTTGAGCCCGAAGGCCACCACACCGAAGAAATCTACGTCAACGGGATCTCGACCAGCTTGCCTCGCGACGTTCAAGACGCGATGTTCCGGCAGATCGAAGGCTTAGAAAACGCGCAGATCATGCGTTATGGCTATGCCGTCGAGTATGACTACTGTCCGCCCACACAGCTTTGGCCGCACCTTGAAACCAAACTTGTGCCTGGCTTGTTCCTGGCTGGGCAAATCAACGGCACCACAGGGTACGAAGAAGCTGCCGGCCAGGGATTGATTGCCGGATTGAACGCCGCCGCGCTCGTTGCCAGTGAATCAATGTGGGTGCCGACACGCGATCAAGCTTACCTTGGGGTGTTGGTTGACGACTTAGTTACAAGCGGCACCGACGAGCCCTATCGAATGTTTACCAGTCGAGCGGAGTTTCGGTTGCTGCTTCGCCAAGACAACGCGGATCGACGGTTGACCGCTGACGCCGATCGGCTGGGCCTGATCAGTCAAACTCGCCGCGACAAATTCCAGCAGAAGCTCGCGGATATTGAACGTGCGATGGGATTGTTGTCCGCCGCTCGCGTCGGAACGGCAAAGGGAGACGTCAAAGGCGACGTTTACCTAAGACGCCCGGAAGTCGATTGGCCGGCGATGTGCGAAATCGTGCCCGAGCTGAATTCGATCGGCAAGCAAGCTGCGGAACAAGTTGTTTACGACATTAAATACGAAGGCTATGTCAGTCGCCAACGCGATGAAGTGGCGCGACAACAACGGATGTTAAAGAAAAAGATTCCACAGTCGTTTGACTACGCCACCATCACGGCGATGCGAACAGAAGCTCGCGAGAAGCTGAGCAACATTCGTCCGGTGACATTGGATCAAGCACAACGGATTAGCGGGATCACGCCAGCGGACATCGCGTTGTTGTTGGCTTACATCGAATCTCCGTCGAAAGCTTCGGCGGAGAAAGAATCGAAAAGCTAAGGCGGACGGGAACGTGATCGGATTGAGCACGGGTTGTGCGGTCCCGGTCAGCCTATCTTGACCAAAGCCCGATAATTGGTAAGATTCGCTGGTCGGGCAAGATCGGCAAGCTTGAGGATTTCGGAGTTTGCTGTTGCCTGCGTTTTTCGCACAAATTGCGGCAAAGTGATCTTGTGTGCAAACGTGGGGGTTTTGTTAAAAGACGCGTGTCGTGTTGGTTTGGTGACTAACACAGTTGTGCAGACTTTTGAATAGCACGGAAAGACGCGCGTGATGGGCTGACTTTGCGATTGGCAAGTGGGTCCACCGACTAACGCACAGGTTGGGAAACGGCTCGTCCTGCAGGGAGGATGGTTTCTGCGATGACCACGAAAACGGTCTTTACGACAGGCGAAGCGGCCAAAATTTGCAAAGTCAGTCAGCAAACGATTATTCGTTGCTTTGACAATGGCTCGCTGAAAGGCTTTCGCGTACCGGGCAGCAAGTTTAGGCGAATTCCACGTGAGCAGCTTTATCTGTTCATGAAAGACAACGGGATTCCCACCGATGCCCTCGAGAGCGGAAAGAAAAAACTATTGATCGTCGACGACGACCAGGACTTGGTCGAGTTGATGAAGGAAGGATTCGAGCGCGATGGTCGCTTTGATATCCGCACCGCAAACAACGGGTTTGATGCCGGAATGGGCGTCAAAGAGTTCCGTCCCGACCTTGTGGTCTTGGACGTGATGCTTCCCGATATCAACGGAAAAGAAGTTTGCCAACGTGTTCGCAGTGATCCGGCCTTGGATATGGTCAAGATCCTGTGCATCTCCGGGATGGTCGAACACAACAAAGTCGACGCTTTGAAAGCGGCCGGTGCAAACGATTTCATGCAAAAGCCGTTCGCGATCGACGACCTTGTGTTGCGATCCTGCGAGCTGTTGGAAATGGAACGTAGCGTCAGCTAATCCGTTGTTCTAGAAAATCGAGACGGTGGTAGTCACCCCTTCAACGACGGATGAGCCGATGGTTTCGCAATCGACTCGAACGCTTGGTTGGTGGG
The DNA here is from genome assembly GCF_002251265.1 of Rhodopirellula sp. MGV. Taxonomy (NCBI): domain Bacteria; kingdom Pseudomonadati; phylum Planctomycetota; class Planctomycetia; order Pirellulales; family Pirellulaceae; genus Rhodopirellula; species Rhodopirellula sp. MGV. Next base: position 92,183 of record NZ_NPDI01000067.1, read on the forward strand.
GACTGTTGCCACCGATCGTTGCCCCTGCGGAGTCTCCGGAATCGGACTTCACTGCGCAGCCGGTACGGTATTGGTTGCCTTTGTCCGACCGGGCAATGGCAGCGATCTCATTGGCTTTCTCCAGCGACGCCCCATCCGATGATCAACCTTCGGATGCGAAGGTCGTTTTGCAGCGCGTGAAACGTGCGCTCGCCAATGATCCGCCATTGTTGATGTACGCAATGCTGACGGTGCCAGCAGGCCTAGCAGTCTCATTGACTGAATTGGCCGAGTGGATCTTGATGCCTGAGTTTGCCGCTCGCTTTTCCGATGGCGAATGGATGCTTGCGGCGCCGGCTATCCTCGACCGGCACCAGAATCGTTGGTCGCGTCTGATGGCTCGCGCGGCGAATCAGTCACCAACCGATTGGCTGGATCAGGTCACCGATTGGCTGGATGTGATTTCACCGGCAGTCGCCAACGATTTCTCGGTGGAAATGCCGCGACTGATCTGGGATGGCGACGACTCGATGGACGCTGAAGCTTCGCCAGACGGCAGTCAGCTTTTGCATGTACTCGCACGGGCGGCCGAAAAAGGTCGCAGCGATCGACAGCGGATCGAGAGTTTGGCCGAACATCGCAAGTTATCCGCCGCCAAGCAACTCGCCTACGGATTGAGTCACGAGATCAACAATCCGTTGGCCAATATTTCGGCACGTGCCCAATCGTTGGCACACGACGAGGCTGATTCGCGTCGCCGCGAGTCGTTGGAACAAATCGTCCGGCAAGTCTTTCGGGCGCACGAAATGATTGCCGGGTTGATGTTCTACGCCAATCCGACCGAACCCGATGTTGAGCCGTTCCAACTCGCGGAAGTGGTTCGTGAAGCATTCGATGAATTCCAATCGCTGGCAGAAGAGCAGGGGAGTCGATTGTTAATCGAGTTGCCAGGTGAACCGGTTTCTCCACCGGAGCAGAACCGATGGAGCGGTGACCGCATGATGATTTTGGAAGCGATTCGTGTTTTGGTTCGCAATGCGTTGGAAGCGGTGGGACATGACGGAACCATTGTCTTGTCGCTTCAATCGGAGCCAGACCGCTGGGAGATTCATGTCGCCGATAGCGGGCCGGGGCTATCCACGGAGGCTTCCAAGCACGCATTCGATCCGTATTACAGCGGGCGTGAAGCGGGGCGCGGTTTGGGGCTTGGCCTTTGCCGGGCGTACCGCATCGCCGAACTGCATGGTGCGGCGATTTCGCTGTCCGGTGGACTTGCCGGTTGCGTGGCAACGATCACGTTGCCAACGCAACACTGAAATCCGATTGCTATTTCGAACGACGACGTGATCGGACAAAGACGGTCATCGAGCCGAGCAGCAGCGCTAAGCCAGCAGATGGCTCTGGGATCGCGCTGATTCCTGACGGTGAAGTTCCGACCGAAAGTGCGCCGAGTTCCTGCCAAGTCATGCTGCCGTCGTACGTTTTGGGAACGCCGTTCAAGTCTTGGTTGAACGAATTGTCTTGCGTGGCCGTTGCCAGCACAAAACTAAGCGAGGATGATTGATCGATGCTGATCGCAGATTCGGTTTGCATCCAATCGACGATCGATTGGTAGGGCAACGCGAAGCTGAGGAAGTAGTCGGTTTCTCGGTCTGAATCCAAGTCGGTTTCGGCGGTATCGACGGCCGCGTAGTGGTAGTTCGAAGCGGTTTCGGCAAAGGTTTGTAGCGGTCCGGTGATGCTGGTCGTGTTCGGCGAAATATTTAGATCCGATCCGGTCCCATAGATTGCCAGTTCATCCGCAGACCCCTGGTTGTGAACACCGACATACAAGTCCAGCGCACCGTCTTGGTTGGCATCCATTCCGACAAACAGGTTGCGCGAAAATCCGCTGCTGTCGCCTGCCCCTAGGCGAACACGAAACAGCAGGCTTCCGTCCGTCCAATTTCCTGGGGTTCCGCCATCATCAAACTGGTAAAAAAACGACGGGTTGGACGAGTTTCCAACGATGTCAGAGATGGAGCGTGCGTTTCCGGTTTGTTGATCGTCGAAGTAATCGGATTGGCCTGGTCCAGCAAACTGAACAGCATTCCAAGACGGAGTCAGGTCGGTGACCGTAGCCGCATGTGAAAACGGTTGCGGCGCCGAAACCAGGGCGCAGGCGATACCCAGGGCGCGGGCAACAGAGAAGGAGAAAATGCGATTGTTTCGAAGGAGTCGATTCATTGCGAAAGTCGTTGCGCCAGTGGCGTTTCGGCGGGGCAAGTTGGTTTCACGGTCGTTGTCATCTGTTTGCCAGGACCGTTGAAAAGTGTCGTAGAGGTCGACAGGCACACAGAGATAAGTTGTTAGATCCGATGACGGGGGATGAGGGAGGACCCTCACGCAAAGATTCACGCTCATTTCGGTAGGGAAGGGGCGGTTGTTCCGATCCCGCAGACTTTGAAGAGAAATCGCTTTGCCGAACAGGAAGCTTTGCCGAACAGGAAAACGTCCGACGCGGATTTGGGGTCGGACAGGTGGTAGGCAAACTGGCTGGTTATGCTTGATAATCGCGGTTTGACTATTCGAACCGATTCCAGAGTCCAAGATTCATGCTCGATTCTGCATTTGAGTTGCTGCGCAAACAGGCTGACGGCGAGGTGTCTGCGGTGGAGATCGCCGGTCAAGCGATCGACGCGATCGAAGCCTCGCAATCGCTGCATAATGCATACACCCATGTGGACCGCGACCTCGCACTCGCAACGGCGAAAGCGATCGACGAAAAACGTGCCGCCGGTAAACCACTCGGTGCCTTGGCGGGCGTCCCTGTTGCGGTCAAAGACGTCTTGTGCACTGCCGATATGCCAACCACTTGCTCGTCCGAGATGCTGCGTGGTTTTCGCCCTCCGTACGACGCGACCGTGGTCGAAAAACTGCGTGCCGCCGATGCCGTCATTGTTGGCAAGACCAACATGGACGAATTTGCGATGGGCGGCAGCACCGAAACGGGAGCCTTCGGCGCGACGACCAACCCTTGGGATACCAAGCGGACGCCGGGCGGCAGTAGCGGCGGTGCGACCGCAGCGGTCGCGGCGCAAACCGTACCGTTAAGCCTGGGAACCGATACCGGCGGTTCCATTCGCCAGCCGAGCGCGTTCTGCGGTGTGACCGGGCTGAAGCCGACCTATGGGCGTGTCAGCCGATACGGGTTGGTCGCTTTCGCAAGCAGTCTCGATCAAATCGGACCGATCGCATGGAGTGCAAAAGAATGCGCCCTGCTGATGAATACCATCGCTGGTCATGAGCCTCGCGATTCGACGTCATTGAACAAAGACGTGCCGGATTATGTTGCCGCGACCGAGTCGAATGATTTGCGTGGCATGCGAATCGGCGTCCTTCGAGAATCGATGGAAGCCGAAGGTGTGGATGCGGACGTTCGTGCCGCTGTGGCACATGCGATTGGTGTGTATGCCGAACTGGGGGCCGAAATTATCGACGTGGATCTCCCACACCGCGAGTATTGGGTGCCGACCTATTACGTAATCGCGCCCAGCGAAGCGAGCAGTAATTTGTCTCGATACGACGGTGCACACTATGGGCATCGCAGCGAAACCGGGACCAACTTGGAAGCGATGTATTGCAAGAGCCGCGCCGAAGGATTTGGCGACGAGGTCAAACGGCGAATCATGATCGGAACTTATGCGTTAAGCGAAGGCTACGCTGACCAATACTACAACCAAGCGTTAAAGGTCCGCCGACTGATTCGCGGCGATTACGACGCAGCGTTTTCCCAAGTCGATGTCTTACTCGGGCCGGTCACACCAACGCCTGCGTTTGAACTCGGCGCGAAGCTGGATGACCCGATTCAAATGTACCTTTGCGACTTGTTTACCGTCGGTGCAAACTTGGCCGGCGTTCCCGCAATGTCCCTGCCCGCAGGACTGAACGAACAGGGATTGCCGCTTGGCATTCAATTGCAAGCCCCGGCACTTGAAGAAGCTCGACTGTTGTTTGCCGCTTCGGCATTTCAGTCGGCAACGGACTATCACACCAAACGACCACGCGGATAAGCCATGGCTGAGCTACCGACTAAAACGATCATTGGGCTGGAAGTCCACGTCCAACTGCGAACGAAAACGAAGTTGTTTTGCGGATGCAGCACCAAGTTTGGTGGTGCACCCAACACACAAGTCTGTCCAGTTTGTTTGGGACTACCCGGCGCATTGCCGGTAATCAACGAACAAGCAATCGAGCTGGCGATCCGCGCCGGTTTGGCTATTGATTGTGATATCCCGCCGATGACCAAGTGGGATCGAAAGCAGTACTTCTATCCTGACCTACCCAAAGGGTACCAGATCAGCCAATTCGATTTGCCGATCTGTGTCGATGGAGTCTTGGAGATCGAAGACCCGGCAGATCCCGATGCGACGCGCAAAATCCGAATCACGCGCGCCCATTTGGAAGAGGACGCCGGCAAGAGCATGCACGACGAAGCCGCCGGCAGCGGCGACAGCCGGATCGACTTGAACCGCTGTGGTACGCCGCTGTTGGAAATCGTTAGCGAGCCAGATTTGCGCACGGCCGAAGAGTGCTTGGCGTACCTCACCAAGCTGAAAGAGACGATGGTTCACCTCGGCGTTTCGGACTGTGAAATGCAAGAAGGATCATTGCGTGTCGATGCCAATGTGAATTTGGAAATCGATCGACATGGCGAAGTCATTCGCACGCCAATTGTCGAAATCAAAAACATGAACAGCTTCCGCAATGTCGCTTCCGCGTTGCATTACGAAGTGAAACGACAATATGCCGAATGGGAAGAGAACGGTTGGACCAAGGAAACCAAAGGGAAGCGAACCTTTGGGTGGGACGACGTCAAAGAGGTCACGTACCCGCAGCGTGAAAAAGAAGAGTCGGCTGACTATCGCTACTTCCCATGTCCTGACCTCTTGCCCGTCCGAATCACGCAGGAACGTGTGGAGGAGATCCGTCAGACACTCGGTGAAACTCCCGGCGAAGCTCGTCAGCGTTTACAGAAGCAATACGGCATCAAAGAATACGACGCCGACGTAATCGTGTCGCAGGGCCGCGCGATGGTGGAGTATTTTGATGAGGTCGCGACACAATGCGGTGACGGAAAACGAGCTAGCAGTTGGATCCAGCAAGACGTCTTGCGGACGCTGAAAGAACAAAACGCAGATATCGAAACGTTTCCGGTCGGTGCCACTGAACTGGGGCAATTGTTGGCGATGGTCAGTAAAGGCGAATTGCCAAACGATCGCGCCCGCGATGTTTTCAAACACATTCTGGAAAATGGTGGCAGCGTCGAGAACGCCGTCTCGTCACTTGGGATCGAAGCCGTCGACGAATCCGAACTGGAATCGCTTGTGCAGAGCCTTCTGGACGCGAACCCCAAAGTTGTCGAGGACCTGCAAAACGGGAACCAAAAGGCGATCGGACCGTTGATCGGGCAGGCAAAAAAGAAAAACCCGAACGCAGATCCACAAACTGTGCGACAAATTGCCTTGCGGTTGATTGAGCAAGCCTAGCAAACCTGCCCAACCCGTAAGGTAAAGTTGGAACAAAACGAGTTACCATCGATTGGTCACACGAGAGTGATTGTCGCGCCGCCGATCAGTCGATGGTAATACCGTTTCACCGCACGATTGGGACTGCCGCAGAGGCGGTCGCATTATGAGGATTGTTGCCGACTTTGACGGGTAAGGTCTGATGGCTGTGGCTCCTTCGAAACCCAAACGCCCTGACTATTTCTTTATCGCCGTGTTGCTGCTGACCGGCCTGGTGTCCGGATGGCTGCTCTTGATGCCGTTCGTCCCGGCGATTGCCCGCATGACGATGCGGCGGTTTCATCTGAGCAGTGAATCGTTCGGGCTGTGGGCGATCCAGGCTCCCATCCCCGCAATGTACAACTTTGGCAATCAGTACGAAGTCAGCGATCTGCCCGCAGGCTTGATCACGCCGGTGTTAGATACGACGCGTCCTCGTTACATCAATCACTTTCCAACGCGAATGCTGACGTTCGCGAACACTCGCTACAACTTATTGTGCGAAGGCCGGCATTGTTATTTGACAATTCGGTCGGCCTATCGCGGTCAGTTGCTCGAATCCAAAATCGAAGCCCGACCAATCGGTGAAGGGCGTTATCAATGGATTCGTGAGTCGTCCGAGTTCATCGACCCTGCTGCAATGGATCAAAGTAAATCGACCGATCCACTAGGCTTGGATCAGCTCGTTCTTCCGGAGGTGTTGCAGTGATGTCTGGCCAAGTTTTGGAATCGCCAGTGTCGGCCACCTCACGCCAACACGATGACTCGGTGTCAGCGGATCGGAGTCAAGGCTCAATCGCTTCCGTCACAATGCCTGAACCCGGAAGCGGACGCGTTTTCGCGGCCTACTTGGTGGTGCAGTGCTGCTTGTTCATCGGACTGGTTTGGAAGTATTCGTTCTTCTACCTCGCAGACCAAGTTTATCGACACTTTCCGATCAGTGATTCGTTCTTTCCAGAGTGGTTGCAGTCACCCGATGTCGCACGCAACGCGTACATCGGATCGCTGTCAGCGATCATCTTGGGCGTGTTCGGATTGACGCCTTGGATGCGAACGTTCGCAGCGATGGGAACGACGGGGTGCCTCGGTGTGTTGCTATTGCACCAATCCAGTCACAATGACATGACCTTCGCGACAAGTGCGTGGGTCTCACTTTGGGTCTGTTGGTTGACGACCAGAATGAGTCATGAGGATCCCTATCCACTGCTACGCCGGGCCGCCTTTTTGGCACGCGTGATTTGCTCCATGATTCTGCTTGGCGGGGCGGTCGGCAAATGGACGCCAGAGTATTGGTCCGGCGAGGTGTTCTATGACATCTATTTCGTCGACCGCGATTTCTGGGTTTTCAATTTGATGCGAGAACGATTCGACACCGAGACCCTAAAGACGATGGCAATGTGGTATAGCCGCAAAGTGATCCTGGTCGAGTCGATCGCAGGTCTAGGGATGTGGCTTCTGCCTGCACGATGGGCAGCGTTTGTCGGCGTGACGATCTTCTTTTCGATCGCCTTTCTATCCAACCCACTGTTGTTTTCCGTGCTGACATGTCTGGTCGGGCTTTCGGCCGTCGGGTTCTTTGTCCCCGCGAAAACGACACTGACTTCTTAGGTCAGCCCATTAAAGCGAATAGCGGCGAGCGATTGAGTTTCGATTTCAATCAAATTCACTCTCGATTGAAAGCTCACTCAACTGCTCGCCGCATCGCAACATCAATCCGACAATGGTCTGCCCCACTCAATGTCGGTTGATTAGCCGTAGTGATTTGTCTGGACAAACACACACCGCTAACCCAGTGCCAATTGGCATCGTTCTCACGGAAGCCTTTTGTTTTCGGGGACGACTTCGACTCTACGGGAAACGGATTCACCTCAGCGGCCTTTTATTCAATCCGGTCCCGCACAATCAGCTCGCATTTTGCGTTTGTCACCGCTGAACGCATTTCGGCGCTCAGTCGCCCATTGATGACGCAACCTGAACTTTGCACGGACATCAGGCAGGCTGCCCAAGTCCTAGGCTATGGAGCCTCGGCGCGCTGCGGAGGGACTCAGAGAAGGGGGCTCGGTCGGCCATGGGGCAGCAGTTTTAGGAGTCCGGTTGGACGAGTTATCGCGGTTGAGCCGCGGTGGATGGAATCTTTGCGATGAGGGAAAACCCGCTTCCGATATCACCATCACCGCTTCATCTTGTGACAACGATCAAGTCGCAGGACGGTGACCTGTTGATTCTGTGATTGGAAAGGATGCCATCACTATGGCCAAGAAAAAGCTCCGTCGTGTTGCGCTTGCTGGATTGCTCGCGTTCTTCGGTTCCAACGCTTCCGCACAGACGTTTACTTCACAGGACACCCCACTTCGAATTCCGCCGGGAGGCACTTCGGGAACGACGATCTCGTCGATCACCGTTGGGAGTGGACTTTCGATTTCTGATCTCGACGTCAATGTTGATTACAACCACTCGTTCAACGGTGATTTGGTCGCGACCGTAACATCACCGAATGGAACGACCGCGAAGCTGTTCGACGGAGTGGGTGGGGGAGCCAATGCGGCCAATGGCGGTTATCGATTCGATGACGAGTCCGGGAATACGTTCGGTAGCGGCAATCCCATTCCCCCGGGAACCTATCGCCCCAACCAACTGCTGTCCGCGTTTGATGGAGAGAACGCCCAGGGAACATGGACGTTAACTATCAACGATCAATTACCAGGCGACTCCGGCTTTTTGAACTTTTGGCAGTTGTTGTTTGTGGCTGCAGAGGACTTCAGTTACGCGGACGTGTTGGCCAGTTCGGCGATTCTGGAAGTCCAAGCGACGAACCAGTTCCTCGGTCAGCTCGCCGACCGTCTACGTGGTGGTGTTCCGACCAGTGCGAAGCAATACGCGTATCAGGTTTCGCAATTTTCGGCGGCGGCTCCGTCCATTGCTTCAGGAGATTCCGCCAACCCAATTCGTCTGGTTTCGACGGCTCCTTCGGATCACACGGTCGAGCAGGTTTCGTATCACACATCGCCTGTCTACAAACGGCGTAAGATCTCGCAAACCCAAGCTTGGATCTCGGGCTACGGGTCGCAGGGTTCGGTCGACAACGGATTCAGCTATGACTTTTCGGGGCTCACCTTCGGAGCCCAGCGTCAAATCGATTGCTTTACCACCGTTGGATTGGCTGGCAACTACTTCGGTGCTGACGGCGGTCGTTTGGCAGCGAACGTCGATTTAGAAGCGTTCGGACTCGCGGCCTATGCAAGTCGTCAACTCGCATCGAACCGGTACTTCACCGGGATTTTGGGTTTCAACCAAGGCGACTACGACACCTACCGTTCGACCACAACGGGTGATGCTCTTGGCAATACAGAGAGCGATTCGTTCCAGAGCTATTTCGAGCTCGGTCGAAACCTTCGGGCGGGCGATTGGAGCGTTCAGCCACACGTCGCAATGCAGTACATCGGAATCAGCTACGACGGATACACCGAAAGCGGCGCGGGTGCATCGAACTTGCAAGTCGCCGAAGACCACTTCAATTCGGCACGTGGGATTATTGGCACGAGCTTTTCAAAGAACATGTGCGTGCTTGGCGGTACGTTGGCACCGATCTATCGGCTGGGATACGCCCACGAGTTTGCCGATACCAACCAAGTGTTGACGACGCAATTTGCCGGCGGAAACGCGTTGTCGGTCCAAGGTGCAAAACTTGGTCGCGACTTCTTGGACCTTGGCGTCGGTTTCGGCTATTCGACTCGCTCGGGCATCACTTTGTACGCCGACTACGATGCCCAGTTCACATCCAGTCATGACCAGCACACCGGCCAAGGCGGATTAATGTTTGCTTGGTAACTCTCACGTGCCGTTTGATCAGCAGTGTTAACGCTGCTGATTGGACGTTTCTTCTTGGCGATTTGCGAGATGCGGGACTAGTTCAGATAGGCCGTGTTCCTCGGCTAGTTTCCGAGCTTCTTCCTGCCGACCTTCGGCGATGTGGATCTGTACGATTCCCAGCCATGCCTGTCGATTGCCTGGGTCGATATTCAGCAACGTATCGTATTCAGTCATAGCGCCCGCATACACTTCCGTCGACTGCAGAGCTTGTGCAAGTTTCAATCGTGCTTTGCGGTGCTCCGGTTGGCTGGCCAACACGGTTCGGTAGAGCTCGATCGATTTGTCATATTGCTTCATCGCTGTCGTTAACGCTGCCAAGTTGAGTAGCGTTTCGACGTGATTCGGATTCAGCGTCGCGGCTCGTTTCCAATGTTCGAGCGCTTTGGCAGGTTGTCCGGTTTTGATCAACGCACTTCCCAAATTGCAATGGGTTTGTGCTAGTGCTTCTGTGCTCGCGCCAAGTGACAACGCTTTGACATAGAACTCAATTGCCCGATCGTATTGTTGTGCTTTGAAATTCTGGTCGGCGATGAACTGATAACGCCGGTGGCTGTGAAGCGATGACTCGACAGCCCACAACAATGGATCATATGGCCCATAGGGTTTGCGATTCGAAGCCGCACTGGTCAGCATCTCTTTCGCAAGTTCGAGTTGTCCGCTTCGGCGATAGGCGGTGCCCAGCAGGTGCTGGATGCTTCCAGAATGTGGGTCCTGCTTCAACGCAGCTTGCAAGTGTTCGATGGCCGTTTGCAATTCATCGCGTTGTTCTGCGATTCGGCCCAGCGAATATCGTGCGAAGGCATGGTTGGGGGCAATCGAAAGTACCTTGTCGAACCAGGTTTCGGCTTCGTCGGTACGCCCCGTCGATAACTCGATTTCGCCTAACCAACACATCGCGGCCAGTTGCGTCTCGAGCGATTCCGCATCAATGGGCTGAAGATTTTCAAGTGCATTGGCGAAAGCTGTCTTGGCTTCTTTGGGTCGGCCTTCGAGTCGGTGAAGATGCCCGATCAGAAATTGCCAGCGATAGTCGTCGGGTTGGTGCTGAAGTGCTTGTTCGTAGCAAAACTGCGCGGCATCGAAGCTTTCCAAGCATTGGCTGATCATTCCCATTTCGCCATAGCACTCGACCATTTTGCCGTGGCGAATTGCGTCAGGTGATTTGGCGATCTGTTCAAATCGAAGTTCTAGATCCGAGATTTGCTTTTGGATCGATGCTTCGATCGAAGGATCGTCCAGTCTTGGGATTCGATGTCCGCCGACGACTTTGAAGAGATGTTCGTCGAAGGGTGCTTCAATCGAGGCTTCGATCGGTTCCGTTTTCGCAACGGGGGATGGGGAGCAGCCCGTCATGCTGCAACTGATGCCAATCGACAGGCACAGCGAAGCGACAGTTTGAATGCGTTTGGATTCGATCACAGCTGTTGACCTGTTCCTTGGCGAAGGGTGTTGTACTGTCGCAAAGTTGGGGCGGGAAATTGTTCGATGGTTCCGTCGGGCCAACGGACGGTTAAGTTGGTCGCTTTGGCGCCGTCAGGGACAGCAAACAAGACACGAGGGTCGTGGGCGCTGCAGTAACTGCCATCGGCGCGGCAGCGACGTTGCATTGTGACACCACTGCTGAGTGTCAATCGCGCGACCGCGCCAAGCTGATCGCGGCGTCCGCTGGCGTCGACGAGCCGAACGCCGGTCCAGTTTTGTTGATGGCCCAATTGGTTGCGGTACATTCTCGCCGGGCCTTCGTTGTTGATTACGATAAAGTCCATGTCGCCATCGTTGTCGATGTCGCCCATCGACAGGCCGCGGCTCATCTCTTGTTGCTCGAACGAAGGGGCAACGCGACGCTTGGCTTCGACGAACCGATCGCCTTCGTTATGAAACAGTTGGTTGTGTTGTCCGAGCGGATAATCTTGGCTCGTTGTCACCGTGCCGTTTTCGCGTTTGACGGTTCCGCTGACCACGACCAAGTCGAGACGCGAGTCGTTGTCAAAGTCGAGCCATCCAGAGCCGAAGCTGGTCATCGCTTGACTGGGGGCGGCGAGTCCGAGCAAGTTGGTTCGATCGGAGAATCCGCCGCTACCGTCGTTCAGATACAGCGTGTTCGTTTCGCTGGTCAGGTGGGCGACAAAGATGTCTTCGTCGCCATCGTTATCAAAGTCACCGGCATCGACGCCCATCCCGGCTTCTGCAGCTCCGACCGCATTGAAGGCACAGCCAAACAATAACGCAGCGTCTTCAAAGGTGCCGTCCTTGCCGTTGATCCAGAGTCGATTCTCCATCCCGTCGTTGGCAACATAGATGTCGGGCCAGTGATCACCGTTAAAGTCGGCGCTAACGATGCCAAGTCCGGCGCCGTATTTAGATGCGATCCCTGCCTTGACCGAGACATCGATGAAACGTCCTGTTCCATCGTTTCGATACAGTTGATCGGCTTCTCCGGTGTAGCTGTTGGGGCCGCAGTAGTCACGCCGACCGCTGGCCCCATAGCAAGGTTTTTGGGACTCGGCGGAGTAGATCACATAGTTCGATACGAACAAATCCAACCAACCGTCGCGGTCAAAGTCCACAAAACACGCACTCGTGCTCCAACGGTCGGACTGCAGACCGACCGCTTTGGTCGCGTCGCTGAACGTGCCGTCGCCGTTGTTGATCAAAAATTGATTGCCGCCAACGTTGGTTACAAAGACATCGACATCGCCGTCATTATCGATGTCACCACAGGCGACGCCTTGCCCATACCCGGTGGCAACCGATACACCGCTGGATACGGTAACGTCAGTGAACTTCAATTCGACGTTGGGGCCGCTTCCAGCAGTGTCGTTTCGATAGAGACGATCACTTGGTGTATCTGATGTCGATCCTTTTGTCAGAACAGGGCCTTCGTGACTTTGGACGACATACACGTCTAGGTCGCCATCGTTGTCAAAGTCGAACAATGCCGCGCCCGTGCCGACGATCTCAAAAAAACGATACTCCAACGTCCGACCGGACAGATTTTGAAACTCAAAACCAGACTCAGATGAAACCTCTTCAAACGCATAGTCAGCGGATTGAGATGCGGTTGGTTTTTCGGACGAACCGCTGATTTCTGACTCGAGTTCTGTTGCGTCGGGGTTGGTGTCAGACGACGCTGAGCGATCGGCGCATCCAGGCACCAACGCAAGAGTTGCCAAAAACAGGCATGCAAGTTTGGCCGATGTCACGTTCGACATCGGTTGATCGCGATGGGGCATGGTCGGTCGGGGCGTTCGATAGGGCAGTTCAAAACTGCATATAGGAGTATCTCGCCGCTGGGACAAGATCAATCCGCTGCTTAGCCCCTAAGAAGGCTCATGTCCGAAGATGCCAGCGATCAAGCACGTCCCAGCAGGTGGTCAAGCTTGGCCAAGTCCTCTCTGATGGCGGCAAGGTGCTGCGGAACCAGTTCCGCCGGACGATGATCCAAATACTCCTCGTGCAGCGAAATCGGCCCCGAAAAGCCGTCTGATTTCAGCATCTCGAAAAACGACTCTTGAACCAAGCCGGTTCCGAGTGGGACGTTGTTCACCGACCCGTTTTCCCAAACAAAGTCTTTCACATAAACAGTGTCGATATGATCGCGAATCATGCGATACGTCGTTGGCCAACTGGTACCGCCTTCGACCGTCGCATGACGGATGTCATAAGCCATCGCCAAGTCACTCGGTTCGATTCCATCAAGTACTTCTGCCAAGTCCCAAATTGGTGCTCCCAAGTAATTCGTGCCGGCGTGGTTTTGATACAAACCGGTGACCCCATAATCATGGTTGAGCGATGCGAGCGCTTTAAACTTTGGCTTCCAGCCCTGAAGTTGGTCTTTCACCGATTGTTTGGCGTCGTATCGGAAATACTTCATCCGGTATCGCGTGATTCCAAGTGTCGCCGCGGTGCGAATGACACGCTCGGTCGCGGGATCGTCGGCGTCATTGATGTCGGAGGTCAAGATCGTGACTTTCAAGTTGCACTTCGCCAAAGCTTCGACAAGTCGCGGTAACTGTTCGACTACATTGATAGGATCAATATGTCCGCCACTACGAATTGGGGCTTCGATCCCGTCGACGCCCAGCTCTGCCATCGATTCAGCCAGTTGATCAAACGATAGAGAATTAAATGGCTTCGTAAAAACGGCAATCGGATTAGACGCAAGCGGTGTTGCCGCGTTGGCTGCCATTTGAACGCTGGCGGAGGCTGTGATGGTTCCGGCTAATGCTAAGAATCGTCTGCGGTCGATTGACATGATGGGAAGGTCTCGTCGGCCAGGGGAAGGGCAGGGCAGGGGAGCAGCGAAGCAGTGGTTCGGTCGCAACCGATTGCCATATTATGCCTGATTTCAAGTTGGGATGGAGAAGCAAGTCAAATGACCAACGCAGCCCAGTGGTATCGTAAAACCGAAGATGGCAGATTGCTTTGCGAGCTCTGCCCGAGGGCCTGTCATTTGCACGAAGGGGATCGTGGTTTCTGTTTTGTCCGCAAGAATGAAGGCGGTCAAATGGTGCTCGATACGTATGGGAAAAGCACCGGATTTTGCATCGATCCGATCGAGAAAAAGCCTTTGAATCATTTCTTGCCGGGCACACCGGTGCTCAGCTTCGGTACCGCTGGCTGTAATCTTGGTTGCAAGTTTTGTCAGAACTGGGATATCTCCAAAAGCCGTGAAGTCGCTCGGTTAAGTGATCGCGCGATGCCCAATGAAATTGCTGCCGCGGCAACGAAACACGGATGCCGGAGTGTCGCATTTACCTACAACGACCCTGTGATTTGGGCCGAGTATGCGATTGATACGGCAATCGCCTGCCGCGAAGCCGGCATCAAAGCGGTTGCCGTGACAGCAGGCTACATTACCTCGGAGGCACGTAGCGAATTCTTTGGGCAGATGGATGCAGCCAATATCGACTTGAAAGCGTTTACCGAGTCGTTCTATTTCAAGTTGACAGGTTCGCATTTGCAGCCAGTACTCGACACGATCGAAGCGGTTTGCAACGAAACCGATTGCTGGGTCGAACTAACAAATCTGATCATTCCCGATGCCAACGACTCACCAGGTGAGATCGAAGCGATGTGCGAATGGATAATCGATCATGTTGGCCCGAACGTGCCACTGCACTTCACGGCATTCCATCCTGACTTTCGACTGACCGATCGAAACCGTACAGAACACCATTGTTTGATTCAGTCGTATGAGATCGCGAAGCGGGTGGGACTAAACTATGTTTATCTCGGAAACGTCCACGACACGCAGCGTCAGAGTACCTACTGTGATCATTGCCAACGGTTGATCATTGAACGAGATTGGCATCAACTTGGGCAATACTCGCTCCGTCATGATCGCTGTGCACATTGTGATCACCCCATACCCGGCGTTTTCGAAGCGAAGGCTGGCGATTGGGGAGCTCGGCGTCAGCGCGTCCGAATTGAACCGATTGGGTTGCCATCGGTCGTCTTGCCTACCATTCAAACACCTCGTCTTGCGAACACGATGCCGGATTTTACGCAGCTGACTGAGCCCCAGAAGCAAACAATCATTCATGCGGCATCGCAAATGATTCAATCGACTGTTCTGGGGCAGGATCCTTCGTTTGGAATGCAGACACTTGGCGATCTGGCCGAGATGCTCGTCGACGGAGTCTTCCTCACCGTCAAGCGTGGAGGTGCGTTGCGCGGATGCTGTGGACAACTGGGAAGCACCGTCAAACTTGGTGAAGCGATGTGGCATTCCGCAACCAGGACCGCGCGTGACCCAAGGATGGCGCCGCTGTCGGCGGCCGAGTTGCCGTACTTGAATCTGTCGGTTTCACTGCTTGGGCCACCACGAGAGATTAGCGAACGCGGTGATCAACGCGCCGAGGCGATCGAAATCGGCAAGCACGGGCTGCGGATCTCGTTAGGCCAATCTAGCGGACTGTTGCTCCCGCAAGTTGCGACCGAACAAGGATGGAATTCGCGACAGTTCTTGGATGCCGTTTGTCGCAAAGCTGGTTTGCCGGCTGGAACTTGGCAACGCGATGATGCTCGGCTGATGCTTTTTGACGGTGTCCATTTTGATGACACGCTGAAACTCGATCCGCGAATGGTCGCGACACGCGCGTCGCTGCTGCGTCCGGACGAAGTGGTGTCCTATCATCAATGGATTCGGCAAAACTTAGTTGCGATGTGCAGCGGCGCGACGCCCATGTATTACGCGTCCGGCCTTAGCGATGCAGAGGTGCTGGGTTTGATCTTGGTGGTGGATCATCCGGTTTTGGGTCGGCAACAATGGATGCAACTCGGATTCAAAGAATCGCGTCCGTTGCAGTCGACGCTGTTTCAGATGACTCAGCGAGCTGCCGGTTGGCTTGGAAGTGCCGATCCACTTCAGTCGACGATCGAATTCGCCGTGTTGACTGACTGCAATCATCATGGTGACTTGTCGCATGCAGATTGGCGAGGCTTCGAAACGGCCAAGCGAGCGATCATCTTGACTGACCAGCGTCGATGGGCAATCGGCTATCAAGCCGGCGTTCCGCTGGATCGAGTGCTGCATCAAACCGCTCATTGCGAATCGTTTCGTTCGCCGACACAAGCCTATTCGATGGCCTGCTGCGCGAGTTCAGACGTGATGTTCGTTTCGACGGGCCCCAAGCCAAATGACAAGCAATCGATCCGTCAACCCGCCGTCGCCGGTGCCTTTTATCCGGCCGAAGACAACGCCCGTGAAGCGATGGTGGATCAATTGATCGCAGCAGGCTCTGACAATCCTCAAAAACGTGACGTGTTTGCGGTGATGGTGCCACATGCAGGTTTACGGTTCAGTGGTCGCGTTGCTGCGGAAGTTTGGCGGAGGATCAACGTGCCTTCACGTGTTTTGATCCTCGGCCCCAAGCACACTCCGGACGGCATGGATTGGGCCGTCGCACCGTATGAACGCTGGATGATCAGTCAGACGGCCGGGCTTTCCGGCGACAAGGAAATGGCGACGCAGTTGGCGGAGCGGTTAGAGGGTTTCGAACTCGACTCGGCTGCCCATGCACGCGAACATGGCATCGAAGTCCAGCTGCCGCTGATGTATCGCCTGTGTCCAACGACAAAGTTGACCGCAATCGCAATGCATGGGGCCACCGTTGATGAATTGGAAAAGACAGCCGATCAATTGGCTCAGTGGTGGTCGGAACAAGCTGAGCCGCCATTGTTGGTTGTCAGTAGTGACATGAATCACTTTGCCGAGGAGAGCGAAAATCGCCGTCGCGATCGCCTGGCTCTCGACGCATTGGCAAGTGGCGATGGCGCAAAGTTGCTTGAGGTTTGCCGAACGGAAAACGTCAGTATGTGTGGTCAGTTACCTGCCGCATTGATCTTGATGGTGATGAAGCGACTGGGCAAAAAAGTCACTTGCGAAGAAATCGCCTATGCCACCAGTGCTGATGCGGGCGGCGACCGTCAACGCGTCGTTGGTTATGCCGGCGTGATTCTTGGTTAGCTACTCGAAGCGACTGTTGTTGATCGATGCACTACCGCAAACAGCAAGCCGGTACTTGCGAATTGAATCAGCAAGTAAGCTGATTCGAGTGCAAACCAAGTCGATAAAGGTTCGATTGGATGTTTGGCAGCTTCGGCAAGCACATGAACCGTCCAGTGATAGCCACCCATCACCAACACAAAGAGAAACAGGTTGGCGAGAACAGACGACGTTCGGCAAATTAATGGATAAAGAAACGAAAGCAGAACACCTTGCAAGACAACGCTTACGAATCCGAATGCGACGATCGGTTCTTCACGGCTGAAATAGCCAAGCTCACGATACGTCGATTCAAACGCGACGAGATGCCAAACATAGGCCAGCGGAAAGACGATCAGCAGATAGCCGATCGTCCCTCGCAGCAACATTGCAGGTCGGAGTGTGGGATACATGTTCCGATACCTATGCCGGGTATTCGAATTTCCGACCCGCAATCATTGCGACGGCGAGCGATACATCCACGTGCTTGTTAAATCACGTATTACTGTTAATACACCGTGTGCCGGTAGCGTCGGAGATCGAAGGTCACAGGGAAGTCGTTGGGCGAGTCGACCGGTGGCATTTCAGGAATGTACATTCGGCCTCCGGTCAGTGTTCCGGTTTGGAACCTTGCCGCGCGACGTGATTCGGCTTCGTTGGCGTTGATCGGGAAGATCTCGTGTGCCCGACCGCTGGGGTCAGCCGCATGATAGCGGCAACCGCCAATCGAGAACTGTGTCACGCGATCGACAATGTCGAACTGCAGTGGCACATCGACTGGGATGGTTGGGTGCAAGCAACGCGGTGGCTGCCAAGCACGGAATTTGATTCCCGCCAGGTATCGACCTGCGATTTGGCTTTGGTGCATTGGGACTCGGCGTCCGTTGCAAAGCACCGCGTGCCGAGCGGGATCGAATCCGTCGACGGTGACTTGAAGCCGTTCCAATGACGAATCGACAAAACGAGCGGTGCCGCCCGATGCTGGTTCTTCACCCATCAAGTACCAAGGTTCGATCGCGCTACGCACTTCGACTTTGACGTCACCGAAGATCGCATCGCCGACTTTGGGGAAGCGGAACTCGTAGTGCGGCAAGAACCATTCGTGTTTCAAGTTGACGCCGCAGTCACGCAGTTTCGATAGCAGTTCGCCCAAGTCATTCCAAACGAAATGCGGGAGCATGAACCGGTCATAAAGGGCCGTGCCCCAGCGTGCCAGCGGTGCTTTGTACGGCGTCTTCCAAAACGCCGCGATGATGCCTCGGATCAGCAATTGCTGGGCGAGATTCATTTGCGAGTTCGGTGGCATTTCGAAACCACGCAGCTCGACCAAGCCTAAGCGACCGGTGCTGGAATCGGGCGAATACAGTTTGTCGATGCAGAATTCTGCACGGTGCGTGTTGCCGGTAAGGTCAACCAGCAAGTCACGGTACAAACGGTCGACCGTCCATGGCATGATGGTTTGACCTTTCTGATAAAAGGTCTCCATCTCGCGCATCGCGATTTCCATTTCGTAAACGCTGTCGCGACGAGCTTCGTCCATCCGCGGCGCTTGGCTGGTTGGGCCGATAAACTTGCCGCTGAACAGATACGAAAGGGCAGGGTGGTTGTGCCAAAATCGCAACATGCTAGCCAGCAGATCTGGACGCCGGATAAATGGGCTGTCCATCGGTGATTTGCCACCCAAGACGACGTGAGCTCCACCGCCGGTTCCCGTATGGGTTCCGTCGATGTCGAACTTCTGTGCCGTTAATCGACTTTCGCGTGCGTGTTGGTACAGCGATGTTGTCAGGTCTACCAGCTCTTTCCAGTTGGACGTCGGTTGGATGTTGACTTCGATGACACCAGGGTCCGGCGTAATCTTGAACAGCTCGACGCGGTGATCCGGCGGCGGCAAGTATCCCTCGAGGACGATTGGCATGTCCAAGTCGACGCAGGTTTCTTCGACGGCGGAAAGCAGATCGAGATAGTCTTCCAAGCGTTGGGTTGGCGGCATGAAAACATGGATGCGGCCGAAGCGAGCTTCGACACACAACGCAGTTGGGATGATCTCGCCGTCGTCTTCCGGGTTTACTTCCGAATCGTCCGCCTTGTCCAGTTGCTCTTGGACTTGTTGAATCCGTTTGGGATCGTGCCGAATAATTTGGACCGAAGGCAACGGGTTGCGTGATGCGAACGGGTCATACGGCAGCGAACTGGTTGGCCCGGGGCGTGAGCCGACCGGCAGGCTGTCCAACGGCAATCGCAGACCGATGGGCGAATCGCCAGGGATAACAAAGATTTTGTCGCCACGAACGGGCCAGCGTCCGCCGACCCAACCGGGATGAGCTTGCCACCAAGCACGACGCAGCGGCATGACGAACCCGATCGGTTTTCCCATGCCTTGGGTAAACGTGCGCATCATCATCGCACGTTCGTTGGGGTCGTCTAGTTTTGGGTCGGCCGGGTCGACATCGATCGGCAAACGCTGTTCTTTCCAAAGGTAATGAAACACGTCCTCGTAGACAGGGAAAGTCAAACGCGATTCGATTCCCAGTACGCCAGAGAGATGCTTGACGAAGCGACCGGCGTCTTCGTGGTTGAGTTTATAATCCTTGCCTTCGTCAGCGATGTACTTCGGATTTTGCCAAATCGGTTCGCCGTCGGGACGCCACATGCAAGTCAGCGCCCAACGCGGCAGCGATTCGCCGGGGTACCATTTGCCTTGGCCGTAGTGCAGCATCGCGCCGGGGGCTATTTCGTCACGCATCTTCAGCAGCAGCACGTTGCTGAGCACACGTTTTTCAACGCCCACCGCATCGGTGTTCCACTGCGGATCGTCGGTGTCATCGATGCCGACAAAGGTCGGTTCGCCGCCGACGGTCAATCGCACGTCACCTTCGGACAACATCCGATCGATGCGGTCACCCGCCGAGAGGATTTCTTCCCACTGTTCGTCTTGGTAAGGCTTCGTCGTGCGAGGCTGTTCGATGATCCGCGTGACGGTCATCTCGTGTGCGAATTCGACTTCGGCCGGTTCGTGGCCACCAGTAATCGGAGCGGAATCGCGATAGTGTGGCGTACAGGACAGCGGGATGTGTCCTTCACCGGCTAACAATCCGCTGGTCGGGTCCAAGCCGACCCAGCCAGCGCCGGGCAGATAGACTTCGGTCCAGGCGTGCAAGTCACAGAAGTCAGCGACAGGACCTTCGGGGCCTTCGATCGGTTTTTCGTCGGGTGCGAGCTGGATCAGGTAACCTGACACGAATCGCGCGGCCATCCCAATGTTTCGAAACGCTTGGACCAGCATCCACGCCGAATCGCGACACGATCCGCTGGCTAAGGTCAACGTCTCTTCCGGGGTTTGCACACCGGGTTCCATGCGGACGGTGTAGTTCACCGAACGTTGGACATAGCGATTGACGTCAACCAGAAAGTCGATCACTCGTTCGCTTTTTTCGGGGACTTCACGCAGCCATTCTTGAAACTGCGGCGTCAACGGCTCGGCATCCAAGTAGGGTGCGAGCTGAACTTTTACGGTAGGCGAGTATTCGAACGGCCACGAATCAGAACCCTCTTCGATAAAAAAATCGAAGGGGTTGATAACCGTCATGTCGGCTTGCAAGTCGACGGTGATCGAAAACTGGGTTGCCTTTTTAGGAAAGACCAATCGCGCGACTGGATTCGCAAACGGGTCTTGTTGCCAGTTGAGGAAGTGCTCCTCTGGCTCGACCTTCAAGTTGTACGATGCGATCTTCGTGCGGCTGTGAAAAGCAGGTCGAAGTCGCACCAACTGAGGTCCAAGTCCGATTGCTTTGTCGTATTTGTACTGGGTCTTGTGGTGGAGTGCGACTCGGATCGTCATGAGGTTCCAGTGTTGTGAAAGTAGTCGCGGCCGAGCGATTCACCGATGGCATTAAGTTCAAGTTGCAAACGATCAATAAAATCGTGCATGCCGCCGGCGATGACTTCCTTGACGTTCGTATTTTTCAAGCGGTGACGAAGTGCAGAGATGCGTTGTTTGGCTTCGCCCGGGCGGTCGGCACCGGAGACCTTTTCGATTTCTCGCAGGGACCAGTCCGCTGCCGCCACGCAGTAATAAACGCTGCGTGGGAAGGAGCGATGAAACAAAAAGAACGCGACGATTTTTTCGACGTCAACCAAGTGGTGTTCACGACGATAGGCTTCGAAGCCACTGATCGCCAACAGCAAAGTTGACCACTGCAAATCGTCAACGGCGGTACCGACGTCATCGACGCTGGGTAGCAAGTTGAAATACTTTGCATCCAAGATTCGCGACGTCTTGTCGGCGCGTTCCAACATGCGACCAAGGTTGATGAATTGCCAAGCGAGGTCGTGCGTCATGGTGTTTTCCATCACGCCACTCCACATCAACGCTTGGCTGCGGACGTGGTCAAAAAACAGTTCCGTCGGATCACTGGTCAGTTGCGGCGTGCTGCCTTCGCAGACGAAGTGATAAAAACTGTTCAGTTCGCGGAACGCCTCGGTGGAAATCATCTCGCGGACGCCGCGTGCGTTTTCACGTGCGGCCCGCAGACAGCTAAGCATGGAGTTCGGGTATTCTTCGTCGAACGCTAAGAACTGAACGACATTTTGTCGGTCCGGCTTTCCATACTTCGCCAAGAACCACTCGTTGTCGCCGGTGACTTGCACCAACGGTTCCCAGGGCTCGACAATGTATTCCGCCTGTTCCAGCGTCATGTGAAGGGTGACTTCGATGAACCGGGCGAGGTTTTCAGCCCGTTCGACCTGACGGCTCATCCAATAAATTGATTCGGCGACTCGGGAAAGCATGGAGGCTAGCGTGGACCGGAGGGTGGTTCGGAAGAAGAGGAGATCGCGGCGCGTTTACACAGTGTCAATCGGCGGCATCTTGTCGACCGGTTGAACGGGTTTGAGTCCGTTCTTGGGCGAGGCGACTTGCTGGCCTTCTTCGGCCACGACCCAGGTGTCTTTACTGCCGCCGCCTTGCGATGAATTGACGACCAGCGAGCCTTTGCGAAGCGCGACCCGAGTCAATCCGCCTGGCAACACCCACACGTCTCTTGTCGACGGCACAGGATGTAGGGACGCAGGTCGACGTGACGGCCTTCGAGTTGGCCGTCGATCAGTGTCGGAACGCGGGAGAGCTGCAGTGTTGGCTGCGCGATCCAGTTACGCGGGTTTTCTTTGATCTTCGCGGCGTATTCTTCGCGTTGTTCTTTCGTCGCATGAGGACCGATCAAAACGCCATATCCGCCGGATTCACCAGCCGCTTTGATGACCAGTTCGTCCATGTGTTCGAGAACGTATTTCCGGTCGTCGTCCTTTTGACAAACGTAGGTAGGAACGTTCGGCAGGATCGGTTCTTCGTCCAGGTAATAGCGAATCATGTCGGGGACGAAGGCATAGATGACCTTGTCGTCCGCGATCCCGGTTCCTGGTGCGTTTGCCAAGCTGACGTTACCGGCGCGGTAAACGTCCATCAGGCCTTTAACACCCAGCACGCTGTCTTTGCGGAAGGTTTTAGGGTCCAGGAAGGCGTCGTCGATTCGTCGGTAAATCACGTCGACTCGTTTCAGCCCGCCGGTTGTTCGCATGTAAAGGAAGTCGTTTTCGACCACCAAGTCACGTCCTTCGACCAATCGAACGCCCATGTTTTGGGCTAGGAACGAGTGTTCGTAGTACGCGCTGTTATAAATGCCCGGGGTCAGCACCACGATCGCTGGGTTATCGACGTGCGGCGGAGCAATCCCGCGAAGCAAGTCGAACAGACGCCAGCTGTAATCCGATACCGGGCGGACTCGCGAAGCACCGAAGACCTGCGGGAAGTTGCGTTTCATCACGTGCCGGTTTTGCAGCACGTATGACACGCCTGATGGGCAACGCAGGTTGTCTTCGAGGACGTAGACGGTGCCTTCGTTGTCACGGATCAAGTCCGTCCCGGTGATGTGACACCAGACGTCATTGAACGGTGCCAAACCCTGACACTCTTTCAAATACGCTGGCGAACTTTCGATCAGGACACGTGGAATGATCCCGTCTTTGACAATCGCTTGTTCGTTGTAAATGTCGCACAAGAAGCGATTGAGCGCCCGAATCCGCTGTTTCAAACCGGCATCGATGTGTTTCCACAGCATCGCCGAAACGATCCGCGGGACGACATCAAACGGGAAGATTTTCTCGGTACCTGCGGAATCGCTGTAAACGGTGAACGTGATTCCCATCTGGTACAGCGATTTTTCGATCGCTTGTTGCCGACGGAACAGTTCAGCGGGTTTTAAGCGATTGAACAGGGACACCAGTTCTTCGGTGTCCGGACGTGCCAAGTTTTGATCATTGACCAGTTCGTCGTAAAATCCATCGGTCTGGTAATTCGGCAGCGATGGTATCGATGACTGAGACTGTCGCTGAAACGATTTTCCTGAAGCTTGTTCTTGCATGACGGCTCGGTGAGACTGCAATTCGACGTGTGGCCAGACACCTTCTTCCCATGATGTCTCGCATCACACTGTCTAGCATACAGGGTCGAAATAACCCACGCTGGCCTGACAGTGCTGCACGGTCGTAATTCTGCACGGTGAATATCCTCACGGGTCCGCCAAGTCCCGATAGACAGTGGTAGTGTAAACAAATCTATGGATAATCGAGTCATCACTAACAAAGCTTTCATATTGCGGCGGCTGGTGTGCCCAAAAGTGCCATGTAAGGTACCACGGATGGTCCGCAACAGAGGTGGAAAGCTCGCCTTCGACAGTTGAGTACGAAATCGAAGGAAAATCGATCGCTTATCGTCCGCTTTCAGAGCCTAGGGATGACAGGTTTACGTCACGAGACCATTCGCCGGTTACCGGTTTTTTCGTTGATCACCGCCATGGTTGCTGCCGCGGTGTTGGTCACGAATGCGGTTCTGGACACCGATTTACCGGCAACCGGTCAGGGTGCATTGGGTTTAGTTGTCTTGTCGTCCGCGATCGCCGATGCGATTCGATTGGGGCAACTTGGCTCGGACAAGTCCCGTTCGGGCGAAGGTGGAAAGGGCAGGGCAGGGAGTTCCGATTCGTCTGGTAAAAATACCGAAGTTACCGACGAAGAATTGCGTCAATGGATTGAGCATCAATCTGAAACGCTACAAATCCAATCGAAACAGCTAGCCGATCGCGCCATGGCACTGCAGCAGTGGATGCAGTTTCCCGACGCAATCAGTTTTCGTCCTCAGGCTGATCGTGAACGGTTGGTGCCGAAGTCATCGGATCCGTTGCAATCGCACGACAAGGCACTCGTGGCGCTGATCGATGCAAAAACCCACGAGCTTTTCGACAGCATCAAAAACGACACCTATCGCGAAAAGACTGACGAAGGCTACGTCTTTAAAACGGACAAAATTCGCGATGACTTGTTTCTGTTGGTTTCAGACGTTGCCGCGATTTATCGACCGGGTGATCCGGCTCCGCTGCTGAGGACGAACGTTGAAGCGATCTCGCGTGCCGCCGGTCGAGCTTCGTTGCGTTTGTTGGTTGCCGTCGAAAGTCTGCCTGTGTCCCTGGCCACGTATGACTTTCAGTCGATCTACAAATTGGTCACGCAAGCGGTCAAAACCTTCGGCTTGTACAAGTCTGCCAAACCTTATTTGGATATCGCATCAACGATGTGGTTGGCGGGGCGTATCGTTGTGAGTACCAACCCGATCACGATGGCAGCTTGGTGGGCGGCCAGCAAGGCGACGACTTATGGTGCATCGAAACTTGGTCAGCATGTGCTCGACCAGCAAGCGGTCGGGCTGATCCGGTTGTTGGTGGAAATTGTCGCGGTCGAAGTCGCGTCGATTTATTCGCCGATGGTGCGTTACCGTGATATCCATTGGGTGTACGGTGTCGAGCTAGTGCACTTGGCCAGTCGATTGAATCTGTCGGATACGGCGCGAATGGAAGCGATGCGGCAGTTGGCGGTCCTGAATTTCAAAGATGAATACGGGCGCGTCTCTCTGATGCGTCAATTGGCAAACAAAGCATCTTCGCGACCCGATCAGTACCATCCGTCGGCATCGCTCTCCTTGGCCGATCGAACGGTCGTCGCTGAAAAGCTGGAAGAGTTCTTGTTGGCACATGTGTTGAACGGTGCCAAGGCCCCACGCAATCAAGCAGATGCGATTGAGCAGTGGCAGCACGACACCAGTGCTCGATTGGAAATTCAGTTCCGTGCCGAATCGGTGCAAGGAGACGAGAACGAGTTGCGTCAGCGAGCCGTGTGGGCGTTGGCCGCGTTTGCGCTCGAACATCTTGGCGACGAACCGGCGGTGCTCGAGAAAACATTGACACCGACGAAGTGTTGGCAGCAGGTGCACCTCGACACGCAACAAAAGTATCTGGGGCAGTTGGTCGAAGACCCACCGTTCCTGTATCACCCACCAGAAATCGTGCCAGGCAGCGAGCTTGCGACGATGTTTCAAGAGGATTTGTCGGCGATCGCCGCCGGGTTGCGAGTACCGTCGGCATCGGAGACCCCGGTAAGGCTAACGCCGGGGGAGTCAATCGAGTTGCCGAAGCAGACGAAGGAAAGTGTGTTGCGGGTGACGGCATATTTTTTGCGATCTGATCCCGAGGCGATCGTCGCACAGTACCGCAAGCAGTTGTCGAATAATTTGATCGCGCGTTCGGCGCCGCCGTCTGTCATTGATGCCGTTGTTTCGATTTGCCAATGGTTTGCCATCGAGCGACCGCACGCGTTGTTTTGTAGTGGCAAGTGGACCGCGGCACCGCAAGCGAAACTCGCGGCGAACGATGCGGTGTGTGTGTTGCGTTTGAAAGGCGAGTTGGTGTGTTTTTCGATCGAGGAGACGCCGGCATGCTGGATGTTGCATGTCCACAGTGTTTGCCCGTGGAGCGATGCAACGTTCAGCAAGCAATCAGGATACATCCGCAGTGATTGCCAAGTAACCTTCGCCGACAAAAGCCAAGTCGCCTTACCCGGCCCAACATTCGGCAGTTACGAAGATTGGTTCAAACCCTTGGTCGAATCGATCGTGACATAATCGGAGTCGGCGTGGTCAGTTTGTGATTCGTTCGCCGTCGGCCCCTCCGGGGCGGATTGTTTGTTGATGCCATCGGTTCTCGGGGTTTGCACCCCGAGCTACCGCCGCAGACTCCTCCGGAGTCGAGGCATTCGCGCGGATCGTGTACGCGGTTTGATACGGATCATTCACGCGGGGTTGTCGCGGTTGTTCGTGCGTGACGTTTGCGATTATTCATACGGGGTTTGTTGAGATTGATCTCACGCGATGCATGCGATCGCGTTTTGCGTTCCATGGATCCCGATATTTTCGCCCCGGAGGGGCCGACTTCGATAGCTCGGGGCGGGAGCCCCGAGACTCGTGAACCAAACGAGATTCATCGCCCCGTAGGGGCCGTCGTTGAGTTCGAGACCCCTTCGCCGTCGGCCCTCCGGGGCGTTTTGTTTTTGATGTCGACTGATCTCGGGGTTAGCACCCCGAGCTACCAACGTGGACTCCTCCGGAGTCGAGACATTCGTGCGGATCGTGTACGCGGTTTGATACGGATCATTCACTAGGGGGCGCGTTTGTTCGTGCGTGACGTTTGCGATTGTTCACACGGGTTTGGTGTGATTGATTTCACGCGTTGCATGCGATCGCGTTTTGCGTTCCGTGGGATCCCGATGTTTTCCGCCCCGGAGGGGCCGTCTTCGATAGCTCGGGGCGGGAGCCCCGAGACTCATGAACCAAACGAGATCCATCGCCCCGGAGGGGCCGTCGTTTGGTGTTGTGTTCCCTTCGCCGTCGGCCCCTCCGGGGCGTTTTGGTTTTGTTTGTTGACGTCATCTGATCTCGGGGTTTGCACCCGAGCTACCAACCTGGACTCCACCGGGGCCGAGGCAATCGTGCCGATTGTGCGTTGGCGTTGCCGCACCGGTGCTACCAATGCGGACTCCTCTGTCGTCGAGGCACCAATTTCGACGTGCGAAAACTCCTCTTCCGGCGAAATTGGGATTTTCTCTAAAGTCGGGCTTCGAGGCGGCCGACGGGGACGTCTTGGTCTTGTACGTGCTTGCTGGACGCTATGAATTCACCAACCCTTCGGCTGTTGGCTATCGCGACGCTGATGCTGATTGGCGTGTTGCTGCGTCCTGCGGGGGCACTATGCGCGGCCGAAACGCGGGACTTATCGTTGTCTCAGCCGGTCGTTCGGTCGCTCAAGGCCGTGCCAGTGCAACTTGATGTCCATCACGACGTCGTGTCACAACAACAAGCCTTGCCGGAGCCGTCCGGGGTAGGGCAGGGGAGTGCTGAAGATCATCAGCCCACGTCGCTTCCCGCGAAGGCGTTGGAAACGTTCGCCGGTGGACCCAATTCTTGGGCCAGTCCTGAGAACGCTCGCGGCAGTTTGCAAACGATGCTGCTGCTATCAGTGGTCAGCTTGGCGCCGGCGGTCCTGTTGATGACGACTTGTTATGTGCGAATCATCGTCGTGCTGTCGTTATTGCGGCAAGCGATCGGTGTGCAGTCTTTGCCGCCGACTCAAGTGCTGACCAGCATCTCGCTGTTCATGACCATGCTGGTGATGACACCCGTTTGGACGCGAGTCTATGACGAAGCTATCGAGCCATACAGCGATCCTGAATCGGGGATGGCAATTAGCGAAGCCTACGAACTGGGCACCTTGCCGGTGCGTGAGTTCATGGCCAATCAGATCACAACGGCAAAGAACGTCGAAGACATTTTTTTGTTTTACCGGCACGCGTTTCCTGAAGGCGCCCGGCCGAGCACGTTTGCCGACATTCCGATGCGGGTGATGTTGCCTGCGTTCGTGATCAGCGAATTGAAGGTCGCGTTCCTGATGGGCTTCTCGATCTTTTTGCCTTTCCTGGTAATCGATCTGGTCGTTGCCAGTGTGACGATGTCGATGGGGATGTTCATGTTGCCACCCGCGATGATCTCGATGCCACTGAAGTTGTTGTTGTTTGTTCTTGTCGACGGCTGGCATCAAGTTGCCGGAATGCTTCTCAATAGTTTCGTTTGATGCGTCATCGGTTCGCCTAGGAAGACTTCACCCATGTTAGACGCCAACCAAGCCGTAGACCTTTGCCGACAAGCGTTGTTGCTTGCCGCATTGTTGGCCGCACCGGTGTTATTGGCTGGAGCGGCGACAGGGTTGTTGAGCGGATTGGTGCAAACGTTGTTTCAGGTTCAAGATCAATCGATCTCGTTTGTTCCGAAACTGGTCGTTTCAAGTTTGGTACTGCTGGCGTGTTTGCCTTGGATGTTGTCGCGAATGATGGATTTCGCGGGAACGTTGTTTGCAAGCGGCGGGTTTTAGACGTTTCGAAGGCGGCGTTCGCAAAGACAGTTTCGATGCTTGACCAAGTCTACAACTTCTTTTCGGTTCCTTCGTTCGCGGCGCTACCAGTTGTCGCCGCGATGGTCGCACTTCGATTAGGCGGACTTGTTTTGGCGATGCCCGGATTGTGCGTCGGAATCCCCGTACGAATGCGTCTCGCATTGATCGTCGTGATGAC
This sequence comes from Rhodopirellula sp. MGV, assembly GCF_002251265.1. Lineage (NCBI taxonomy): Bacteria > Pseudomonadati > Planctomycetota > Planctomycetia > Pirellulales > Pirellulaceae > Rhodopirellula > Rhodopirellula sp. MGV. The sequence continues at coordinate 120,572 of NZ_NPDI01000067.1, forward strand.
GGTTGTCTTGGCCCCGTCGGTGATGCGTTCGGCTGATGCGTCGGTCTTCGAGAGCGTTACTTCCGCCGAAGAAATTGGCCTACCACAGATCACCAAGTGGTCGGTTGGCGGTGTCCGTGAAGTCATTCTCGGCATGGTGATTGGTGGCATCGCACAGTTCTTGATCAGCGGCATGCAGTTGGCTGGCGAGTTGGTTTCCAGCAGCACTGGGATGCAACTGGCGACGACGGCGGATCCGTCGACCGGCGCGAGTGTTCCGCAGTTTTCTCGATTGATCGGGCTGTTGGTGACATGCCTGTTCTTTGCGATCGGTGGCCATCGGATTTTGGTCAGCGCGCTGCTGGATAGCTTTGGCCAGGTGCCGCCACTGTCGATGGCAACACAATCGGTTGCCGATCAAGCGGGAATGTTGTCGCTGCTGATCGATCCGTTGACGATGGGATGCGAGTCGGGGATTCGGATTGCTGCGCCTTGTTTGGCGTGCATCTTGTTATCGAATGTGATTGTTGCGTTGATCAGCCGCGCGATCCCAGGATTGAATGTCATCGCTGTCGGGATCAACTTGAACGTGTTGGCTGCACTTGTCGTGTTGGGGCTGACCATCGGATCGGTCGGTCTTATTTTTGAGACCGAGTTTGCCGAGACGCTTGGCCAGTTCAAGGCAACGCTTCGGCAATGAGTGAAAAGATCCATCCGCCGACGCCAAAGAAACGTCAGCAGGCGAAAGAGCAGGGCAGGGGACCGAACAGCCGCGAATTGATTTCGGCGTCGACTCTGCTGAGTGCCAGTGGAATCCTTTCGTGGACGGGGCCCCAGATTGCGAGATTTCTGAAGCACACGATCGAATCGGCGTTTCAGCAGCAAGCGTCGCTTTCGATTGAAACGAGCGACGTTGTTGCGCGGTTGAGTTCGCTGATCATCGCGGGCCTGTTGGTTCTGTTGCCTCTCATGATCGGTCTGATGTTTGTCGCGATAGCCAGCGGGTTGGCGCAGACACAGGGACGTGTGGTGTTGTCGCGGTTCGCGCCCTCGCTCGATCGGTTTTCGCCGGCAAAGCGAATGAAGTCAGTGCTTGGCACACAGGCACAGTTGCGTTTCTGCGTGTCGCTGTTGAAGTTGACCGCGATCGTGTCGGTTTCGGCGATGTATGTCCAAGGTTCCATGCCAGCAATCGTGCGACTGGGACAGTTGCCGCTGGCCGGGGCGGGAGCCAGCGTGTTCGAATTGCTAGTGGGTTGCTCGGTATGGCTGGGGGGCACGGTGTTGTTCTTTGCCATCGTCGATTTTGCGATTGCGTGGTGGCAGCACGAGCAAGAATTAATGATGACCGATTTAGAGTTGCGTGAAGAAATCCGCAATTCACAGCGGGCAAATGTTCCGGGGCCGGCGCGAACCGAAGCCGTCCATGGCGTGACTTAGCATCAAGTGCTGGTCGCTTGTGCGGGCTAGATCGCTCAAGTTGGTGCCGAAAACGGCCGAAAAGACAGCTAGCACTCACCATTTTGCCTTCGTTTGATCGAAGCCGCAGCGACTGGCTTTCCGTCGGTGGTGGAACTTTCACTTGACTTTGCCGGTCGACCCGACCTATCCTACGAACATGACGCTATTGAACCTGCTACCTCTACTACTACTCCTACTGCTCGGGCTAATTGCTCGCGGGCCGGAGATGAGGGTTTGCACCGTTCCAGTGAAGCGTTAAGAAACGCAATCAAACGAAACACAGCAAAAGCCCGAGTCCCGGCAATCCGGACTCGGGCTTTTTTGTTTTCTACAGATGGCTCTGAGGCAAAAACGAGGCCCCTGAAATCGCTGTTTACCGCCGCGGTGCGGTGGCGATCTTTTCAACCTCCGACAGACTGATAACATTCCACGCTCAACTTTTTAAATGCACAGGAAATGATGCGATGAGTTCTTCCAGTACCCCTGCGGCCGACGAGTCTGCGGTTGTAGAGTCGAATGTGGGCGCCGAATCGGCAAGCGAAAAACGCCACATTCGGATTTTCGACACCACGCTGCGTGACGGTGAGCAATCGCCAGGCGCGAGCATGAACCTGAACGAGAAACTGGAAGTCGCCCATCAACTGGCTGACCTTGGCGTCGACATCATCGAGGCCGGGTTCCCGATCGCTTCCCCCGGCGACTTTGAATCGGTCAAGCAAATCGCCCAGGCGATCAAGACGTCGACGATCTGTGGTCTGGCGCGGTGCAATGAAAAAGACATCATGCGGGCCGCGGACGCGATCGCACCGGCGGCGCAAGGTCGGATCCACGTGTTCTTGGCGACCAGTGCGATTCACCGCGAATTCAAGCTGCGGATGACGCCGGACGAGATCGTTCGGCGGGCGGTCGAGGGTGTCAAGTTGGCTCGCAGTCGTTGCGAAGACATCGAGTTTTCGCCCGAAGACGCTTGTCGTACCGAGCACGACTTCTTGTGTCGTGTGGTCGAGGCGGCGATCGATGCCGGTGCGACAACTATCAATGTGCCGGACACCGTCGGATACATCACGCCCGAGGAGGTCTATAAGATCTTCCAAATGTTGCGCAACCGGGTTCCTAACATCGATAAGGCGGTATTGAGCACACACTGTCACGACGACTTAGGAATGGCTGTGGCGAACAGCCTGGCGGCGGTTGCCGCTGGTGCCGGCCAGATCGAATGCACGATCAACGGGATCGGCGAGCGTGCCGGTAACGCGGCCTTGGAAGAAGTCGTGATGGCAATGAAAACACGCAGTGATTTTTATCAGTGCACCACGCGGATCGATTCAAAACGCTTGGTTCCGATCAGCCGGTTGGTCAGCAAGGTGACCGGCATCAACGTGCAACGCAACAAGGCGATCGTCGGTCGCAACGCGTTCGCGCACGAGTCAGGCATTCACCAAGACGGGATGCTGAAGGAACGCAGCACGTACGAAATCATGTCGCCCGAAGAAGTCGGCTTTGTCAAAACCGATTTGGTCTTGGGCAAACACAGCGGACGCGCCGCACTGGCCGACCGTGCCAAAACGTTGGGCTTTCATCTTGAAGGCGAAGAACTGCAACGAGTGTTCGAGCAGTTCAAAATCTTGGCGGACAAAAAGAAAGAGATCTATGACGGCGACATCGTCGCGTTGGTCCAACAAGAGATCAGCACCGCGAGCGGGCAAGCATGGTCGTTGGTCAGCTATGAAGTATCCAGTTCGACCGCCAAGCGTCCTTGCGTGAAGCTGACGTTGTCCAACGGCACCGAAGAAAAATCGGTCGAGGTATCGGAAGGTGATGGCCCGATCGACGCCGCGTTCTGGGCCGTCGAGCAGATCACCGGGTTGGAGCTGATTTGCAAAGAGTTCCGCGTTCGCAGTGCGACTTTGGGCCGCGACGCTCAAGGCGAAGTCAACTTGGAAGTCGAGTACAAAGGCAAGCTATACCGCGGGGTTGGGGTCAGCACTGACAGTGTCGAAAGCACGATCCTGGCGATGCTGAACGCGATCAATCGCATCATCGCCAGCTAGGCGTTGTCAGGCTTGTCAGCGTCTTCATCGACGGGAAAGTGTAACTCTCCCGTCATCGGGTCGGGACGCAACATCATCGAATCGCTGTCGGGGGTGAATTCTCCATCCCCGGCAATCGGGTGAATCTGCGATCCGGGGGCATCAGGGCCAGACGGATTTTCATCACCCAGCAGGTCACCGACATTCAGCGGCACCGCGTCAATTTCGTGATCCAATGCGGTGGCGCCGAATTCGCTTCGCAATTCGGTCAATAAAACATCGTTGACGCCGGAGCCTTCGATTTCTTCATCGGAGGGGACCGGGTCCAGGTCCAAGTCGCTGACATTGCCGCTGCTTGGCATTTGCACGAAAGGCGAGTCTTCTGTTTTAGCCTCAGTGATTCTTGACGCGTCGGGAGCGCGAAAGATTTCGTCGACGTTGCCGCGTAGGACTTGCCGGCCGAGTTCGATCGCTTTCTCTTCGCTCCAGCCATTCTCGCCGACGAACTCGTCAGCCAAAACGCGGGCAAGGATGCGACGGTACATGTCGAATTTGGGCAGGACGAATTCCAGCTTATAGGCGTCGCTGTAGTAGCCGATTTGTTTGTTGCGTGGGACGGCTTCCAAGCGAGCAGCGGCATCACGGTGAATGAACGACGGTGTGTTGCTATACCACCAGTGGCCGTTGGTGATCACGTTGGGGAAGATCCAGCTGTAGCTGACCAGTTCTTGGTTAGTCACGCTGGCCAACACCGAGACAGGGAACTTGACTTTCGGAAACGTGTTGAACAGGTGGCGGTACTGAATCAATGACACGCGGCTGTCATAGAGGTCTTGGCCTTGAAAGACGCCGCCGGGGTACACACCGCGGTTGACGCCGATCATCAAGTCGAACGGCAAACCGAATTCGTCACATAGTTCAGCGAGGGTCCAGAAGACTCGCCGCGACAGAGCGGCGATGTCTTCCGCGTTTGCTTGAACGCCATTGCTAAGAACCGAATCGAGTGCCTTTTGTGCGCGGCCGTCGCTCACCATCATTGGTTGGAACGTCGGCGGGATCGAAATCGCACAGGCCCGGGCGCCTTTTGAAACGAAGTGCACGAAGCGTTGTCGGATCGCGGCACGCAGGCTGTTGAGTGATCCGTCCAGCGAAACGCCGCTGCAGCGTTCGAGGCGATCTTGGACTTCGGGTTTGGCGAGGTGGAACACCAAGTCATCCGTGCGTAGGCAAGGGATGTAAGTGTTGGTGTCAAAACCGTCCAGGTCGTCGTCGAAATCGTTGGTCAAAAAGACGGCTTCGACGTTGCTGTGATCAAGAACGGTTTGGGCCCAATTGGCCGATGCCATTTTTTCTTCGGATCGATCGTACAACGCTTCCCAGTTGTCAGGCGTGATCGCGTCGTCGGTAAAGTCAAAGAACTCGCGGCAGATTTGCAGGAGCCAGTGGTAGTTCGCAGTGTTGGTGATATTTCCCAGGCCGTTCACCATGCGGCGAACCAACTCGCGGGGCTCGATGCCGGGCTCTTCGATTTCCAGGCGTGGCATGCCCGCCGAGTGGACCAGCTCGGTGTAGTAGTGGTATCCGAGGATGTCAGCCAGGGTGCGCGAGCCAGCCGAGTGCGGATTGATGTGGGTGTGCGGGTCCACCAACCGGATGGCGGAAATGGCTTGGTAGATGGTTTCGCGTGCCGACGAAAGATCGCGTGTCGGTTGAGCTGCCATGAGAATGCCAATCAGGGAGTGCGAATCACGAAGATAAACTAGATCGTCAGAGGACACTTTCGCCCCCCACGGAACTGTTCAAATTGTCAACAATTCTTCGCGGCAACGCGAGGCGCTGGTACCGGTTTTGTCGGCACGATCGCAAGAAATGCGGCCGATTGCTTAAAAAAAACTTGCCGATCCCAGAACGCACCGCGCTAGAATGGTCGTTTTGTGACGTTCATTCGATTTCTGCCGGAGAAGAGACTGCCGCCGATGGATCAGTCGTCAGAAGGTCAGGTGCCACCCCATCCAGAGCAAGCGGAGAATCGATTCACCGCTTCTGATGCGAGTGATGGCGGGAATGGTTGCACCAGCGATCAGCCCAGCTCTGAAGTGACAGAGCAGGGCACTTCCGAGCAGGGCACTTCTATCCCATCGCAGGACGGAGTGCGTCGCAAGCTGATTTTTCACCGCTTTGATCCCGGTAAAGTCGGACCTCGGATGCACCATTTCGAGTCCTCGTCAATTGAACCGGACGAAATTGAAGCAGCTGGTATCGACAGGTCTTCAGCAGACATGCAATCGTCACCGGTTGAGGAAGGTGAGCCGAGTCAGCAGCAAGACCTTCAGCAGCAGCCAGAGCCGGTGCGGATTGTGCCACCGTCTCGAACGCTCGGACCGCCAATCTATGCGGCCAGGCTGACCCCTGTGGAGCCGAACGCCAGCGTGATCGCGAGTAGCGACACTGACGGTCAAATCAAAGTGCGGCACGCGCCATCGATCAATACTCGTCGCGAAGTGGCGATGGAGATGGATCCGCATCGCCATCGGAGTGCCGCGGTCAACGCGTTTCAACAAGGCTTGGTGATGATGGTCACCGTCTTGTCCGTACTCGCGGCCGCGTGGTTTGTCGTGCCCGGTATTGTCGAGCGTATTCGCTATGCCCAATACCGCGGGCAATTGCGTGCCGAGTTTGAAGTCGCCAGTCAGGGATTGAAAGACGTCTCGTTGGATTCGATTTCGCAGGCCTATCAAATGGTCAGCGCCGCTGTCGGTCCGAGTGTGGTTCACATCGATGTCCGACGGGCGACACATCACAAGATCATCCACGACGACATTCCCGGTGCACCCGCGATCTTGGTTTCTGATCAAGGCAGCGGTGTTGTTGTCGATGCGGACGGATACATCTTGACCAACCGGCACGTCGTTGCCGAAAGCGACGAAATTGTCGTGACGCTTAGCGATGGGCAACGGCTTGATGGAGTTGTGGTTGGAACCGACGAACTGACCGACTTGGCATTGTTGAAGGTCAATTCAAGTGGACTGATCCCGATCCCTTGGGGTGATAGCGAGCGGATTCGTGTTGGGTCGCCAGTGTGGGCGATCGGCAGTCCGTTCGGCCTCGATCGAACAGTGACGTTCGGAATCTTGAGTGGCAAGCATCGGGTCGTTCGTGCCAAGGATCGTTACCAGGATTTTATGCAGAGCGATGTCGCGGTTAATCCCGGCAATAGTGGTGGCCCGTTGGTCGATTCGCATGGGACGATGATCGGTATCAATACCGCGATCGTTGGCGATACCTATCAAGGTGTCAGCTTTGCGATCCCGAGTACTGTTGCCAAGAAAATCTATGCACAGCTTCGTGAACACGGGAAAATCGAACGCGGGTGGCTCGGCGTTTCGCTGGCCGAGGTTCCTGACGATCAACTTCCCAATTCAAATCATCGTGTCCGCGGCGCGCTGATCGCAGGAATCGCTGATTCCCGATCGGGGGCGGCCCAAGCCGGACTTCAGTCGGGGGACATCGTCGTCGAAGTGGATGGTGAAGTGGTTCGTGACGTCGATCATCTGATGCAGGTCATTGGAAATACCATGGCCGGGAGTCGGATGAAACTGTTTGTCAGTCGCGAGGGCGAAGAGCTGATGTTTGACGTGAAGCTCGGTCTACGTCCGGCGACGCTTTCACGCCATTAGGTTCTGCACCTCGATTTCGGTCGGCCATATTGCTTCGGTGTTGTAGCGTTGTGTCGCCCCCCTTGCCGCTGTTGCGGTCTGGGCAACGACACTGTGACTGATGAGACAAATTGGCAATCGAAATAAGTTCTTTTGTCATCTATAATCTTCCACTCGATCGATTCGAGGTTGGTCGTATCCCTCCGCACTCTCGTACCCCACCTAGTATTGTGAAACGGTTGTTCCCGCGCTTGCTTTGCCTGTCGGTTTCTTTGGTTGTCTCATTCGCGGTCGCCAATTGTCATGGCGAAGACGCCGTGCCTGGTATCGCCAAAGAGAAACCCGCTGACGGGCCATTCGTCAAAGTTGATGACGGATACATGGTCCCTTATGCGTTTCGGATTCCCGGAACAGACAAGACCATCGACATGATTCCGGTGCCTGGTGGCGAGTTTCAGCTCGGCAGTCCCGAAGGTGAAGTAGGTCGTCGCGAGGATGAAGGTCCACAAATCACCGTCAAGGTTGATCCGATGTGGGTCGCCAAAACGGAAGTCACTTGGGGACAGTACAAGGAATACATGGACTTGTACGCGATTTTCAAAGACTTCGAAGCTGACGGTGTTCGCGCCGTGAATGACGGGAACAAGGTTGACGCGATCACCGCGCCGACCGAACTCTACGAACCAACGTTTACGTTCGAGTACGGTCAAGATCCCAAGCAACCTGCGGTCACAATGACACAGTATTCAGCGCAGCAATTCACAAAGTGGCTGAGCTTGGTGAGTGGCCAACAATACCGTTTGCCGACCGAAGCGGAATGGGAATACGCCGCACGTGGCGGAACCAAGACAGCGTACTCTTGGGGCGACAGCGCTGGCGACATTGATGATTATGCGTGGTACTTCGACAACGCCGATGACGGTCAGGTTCCTGTCGCGAGCAAGAAACCCAACCCGTTCGGTTTGTACGACATGCACGGCAACGTCGCGGAGTGGACCGTCAATGCATACACCGAAGATGGGTATGCAGGCTTCGCCGATCAAAAAGATTTGAATGCGGTCGATGTCGTTGTCTGGCCTGAGTTTCCTTCGCCTTGTGTTTTGCGTGGTGGCAGTTGGGAATTCGACGCGGAGGACCTGCGTAGTTCGGCCCGCTTGGCGAGCAATGACGAAGAATGGAAGGCTGATGATCCGAACTTTCCACGCAGCCCTTGGTGGTTGACCAGCGATCCGTCGCGTGGGGTGGGATTCCGGGTGTTCCGTTCCTACAAGCCACTTGCCCAAGACAAAATCACGAAGTTCTGGGAAGCGCAGGCCGAAGATACGATTTTGGATGTGAAGTCACGTATCGAAGGTGGCCGTGGTGGCATGGGCTTGGTCGACAAGGATTTGCCCAAGGCAATTGAAGACGCGAAAAAATAGGCGTCTGAAATTCGATATTTTTCATCCCCACCTGTGCGGAGCGAATGGTCTTCCGTGCGGGTGGGTTTTGTTTTTCCGTCGCATCGCTAAATTCGCCAGCGAAGGCCTATTTGCTGACGTTTGTAGGGATTGCGAGGCTTAGGAAAGCCGTTCGGTGAAGTCGTCCGCGGGGCCACTGAACTTCGACGAGGGCGTCAGGAGTGTTCCGGGCGGTGACAACGCAAATCTCGCCTTTCCAAACGCCAGTCCTAACATAAACTTTGGCAAATACCATCCGATCGGTTGAATTGCTTGTTCGCAAAGAGGGGCCAGTGCGAACCGCTCGACTGATGGATCTGTCCACGCTTTAAATCCAATTCCCATCACACCTCACTCTGGACGAACCCCGTGCACGATACCTTGGCTGTCGTAGGTGCCACTGGCGCTGTCGGACGTATTGTTTTGCAGCAGCTTGAAACCCGCGACTTTCCTTACAAACGCCTTAAATTGCTGGCGTCGCAGCGCAGCGTTGGACAAGAGGTTTTCGTCAAAGGCGAGAAGATCAAAATCGAGTTGCTCGCCCCTGGCGCGTTTGAGGATGTCGATTTGGTAATCGCCAGCACGCCGGACGAGGTGTCGGCCGAGTTCGCACCGTATGCTGTTAAGGAAGGTGCGATCGTTGTCGATGAAAGCGGCTATTGGCGAATGGACCCGACGGTTCCATTGATCGTTCCTGAAGTCAACCCCGAAGCGATCGCCGGTCATCAAGGCATCATCGCAAGCCCGAACTGCAGCACCACGCAGATGGTGGTCGCGCTTTCGCCGCTGCACAAAGCGTGCAAGATCAAACGTGTGGTTGTCAGCACGTACCAGGCAACAAGCGGTGCAGGGTTGGCTGGCAACGTCGAGTTAATGACCAGCACGCAAAAGGTCCTCGATGGCGAAACACCGTCGTGTAAGACGTTCCAATACCCGATCGGATTCAATTTGATCCCGCAGATCGGTGGCGAGAAGTACGAAGGCTACACCAGCGAAGAAATGAAGATGGTGTACGAGACTCGCAAGATCATGGGCGATGAATCGATTCAAGTTTGCCCGACCGCGGTCCGTGTGCCAGTAACGATCGGTCACAGTGAATCGATTTTGGTCGAGACCGAAGAGCCGCTTTCGGTTGAAAAAGCGAAAGAGTTGTTCCACGCTGCTCCCGGTATCACGGTCGTTGACGATCTGCCCAACAAGCGTTATCCGATGCCACGCGATTGCGATGGCAAAGACGACGTCTTTGTGGGCCGTATTCGCCGTGACATCAGTGGCGATGGACATGGCATTGCGTTTTGGTGCGTCAGCGACAACTTGCGTAAGGGCGCTGCGACCAATGCGGTTCAGATCGCCGAGTTGTTGCAGCAAACTGTCGCTTCGGTTTGAACGAACCGGTGAGCCGTACGTTTGCACTCGTCATTGCGTATGACGGCACGGACTACTCCGGTTGGCAGGTCCAGCCGGAGCAACCGACGATTCAGGGAACGCTGCAAACGTCCATTCGGCGGAGCACCGGTCAGGAAGTCAGTGTGATCGGAAGTGGTCGCACTGACGCCGGCGTGCATGCCTTCGGTCAGGTCGCCAGTTGTCGTTTTCCGAACTGGACTGCCTCGACAGAGGCTTTGTTGCGCGCAATCAATTCGCGGTTGCCAAGCGCAATCGTGGTCAACGAAGTTCACGAAGCCGATCCGGATTTCCACGCCATCCGAGATGCTTTGGGGAAACGCTATCGTTACCAAATTCAGGTTCGCCATCAGCGAAATCCGTTCGAGCACCGCTACCGTTGGCGATTGCGGCGGGTTGTCGATGTGGAGTTGATGAAGATTGCTGCAAAAAAGGTCATTGGGCACCGTGACTTTTCCAGCTTCGAATCGGCCGGTGCGGAGCGGAAATCCTCCGTCCGGGATGTTAGAGACTGTGTGGTAGTCCCTTCGCCCGATTTCGAGCAGACGGGGCATCTTGCGATCGAGGTGGAAGCCAATGGTTTTCTTTACAACATGGTGCGTAATATTGTCGGCACTCTGGTCGAAGTAGGGATGGGGAAGCAACCGCCCGATTGGATCGACGACGTGCTCGAGCAAAAGAATCGGATCTATGCCGGGCCGACGGCGCCGCCGCAGGGATTGTTTTTAAAGCACGTTCACTACCTGCCAGGGTATCGCAGCACAATCACACCGGATCGACACCTGCCTTTAACAGGTTCTTAACATTATTTGGGGCCTGATACCCGATAATGCGTTGGCACGCTTTTCCGATGACTCGGAGAATGGCAGAGAGTGCCGACCGAAATACAAGAGCCAGGGCGATGGCGGTTCCTTCGGTCGACTCAAACGAGTTCCCAACAACCCATGTCGGTCAAGACAACAGCACCCGAACCGGTTCTCGATGACGCGACGCGCGATTTCGTGCGACGGTCGATGCATGCCGGTTTGGTCGAACTGGCGGACATCAAAAAAGTTGTCGTGTCCCTGATGGCGGAGGACATGCGATTTTCGCCCGAGCGATTGGCGGACGGTTTAGTCGGGGCAAACTTGCTGACGCCTTGGCAAGCACGCAAATTGCTGACCGGCAAAGCGAAAGGCTTTCACCTCGGCAATTACAAGCTGATGCGGCCGCTTGGCAAAGGCGGCATGGGCGTCGTGTTCTTAGCCAAACATTCGGTGATGAACCGTTTGATGGCGTTGAAGATCTTGCCTGCCGAAGCATCCAAAGACGCTCGCCGGATTGAGCGGTTCAAGGAAGAAGCTCGCGCGTCGGCAAAGCTCGAGCATCCCAATATTGTCCAGGCGTTCGATTTCTCCGAAGCCGATGGCAAGCTTTACATTGTCATGGAGTACATCGAGGGCGTCGACTTGCATCGTGCGGTGGTTCGCGATGGAGTGATGTCGCCGGCCGAGTCGCTTGACGCGATGATCCAGTCCACCGATGCACTCGCGCACGCACATCAGCGTGGCATCGTTCACCGAGACATCAAACCGTCCAACTTGTTACTTCGCGCCGATGGCGTGATCAAGGTGAGCGACATGGGGTTGGCGCGAATCGGTTATTCCGCCGGCAGCAGTGACTCGCCCAATCGATTGACCGGGACGGCTGATTTCATCGCCCCCGAGCAAGCGATCGACAGCCAGACGGTCGATGCTCGTGCGGATATCTATTCGCTCGGGTGCACTTGGTATTTTTTACTCTGTGGGCGCCCACCGTTTACGGGCAGCAACGTTGCCCAGCGGCTGGCGAAGCATCAGACAGCTCCGGTTCCGACGGTTTCGGCAGTGAGGCCGGATTGTCCGAAAGCGATTGCCGAACTGATCCAGAAAATGATGGCGAAGCGGCCCGAGGATCGTCCCGCGTCTGCGGCAGAGCTTCTGCCGCAATTAAAACGCCTGCGTGGGACGGTTGCCAAAGGCGGCGATTTATCAGGCCGGCATATCTCGTCCCGAGTCGCGACTGAGGACATTCCCAGTCCCAGCTCAATCGACGACAGCGGGCCTTTGAAGGATTCGAGTACTTCGACGATGTCCGATTCGTTGGACATCGACTTTGGGAGTCTGCCTCCGGTCGATCTCTCGACGTTACCGCAAGCACCAGTTTCGCCGCTCTCGACGTCACAGCAATTCAAAAATCCCTCGGCGCGTCCGGCTGCTGCGGCAGCAGGAAAATCGGCCCCCGCGACGACAAGCGGTGACACGTCGCAGAGCATCTTGTTGGGGGTCGGCCTGGCGCTTTCCACGTTGGCTTTGCTGGTCGTCGTCGGGATTACGTTCTATCAGCTAACGAAAGAAGAGAAGAAAGAGCGACCGCTGCGTTCGATGGAGAGCGGGAAAGAGATCGTTGTGTTGCAAGATTAACGATCCACTTTGATGTTTCGGTGAAGAGCAGGGCGTTGGATGATCCCTTTGGGCCGGTTTTGGTGAGGTGATTGGCCACCGTAGCAAGGGTTTCGTTGGCTGGGTGACGGACTTAGGCACTCGCATCTTGAGCACGGTCCGTCTATGATCCCTGGGTAAATTCCAGGTCCCCCCATCGAATTCGTGACCCGCTTATCTGACCCAATGCCTGTCGAACTAGTCATGACCGAAGGCAGTCGTGCCGGCACGGTAGCCCCGATTCACCTGGGGTACTATCTCGTTGGCAGGAACAAAGAGTGTCAGATTCGGCCGAAAAGCAAATCGGTCAGTCGGCGGCATTCGCTGCTGTTGCACAACGAAGACGGGTTTGGGGTTCTCGATCTGAAGAGTACCGGTGGGACGTTCGTTAACGGCGAGAAGATCGAGCCACACCAATGGCGTGTGCTCTCCGATGGTGACGAATTGCGATTCGGCAAAGTCGGATTCGCGGTCTCGATCAAGGAGCCCGCTTTTGCTTCGGCGTCCGATTCTGATAGCGGGGTGGAATCGCACGGTCCTGTCGAGGCGCCGAAGTCTTGGCAAAACTTTGACGTCGCAGAATTCTTGGCGGCCGAGGACCAAGTTGAGCAAGAGATTCGCTACGACATGATCCGTGGTGCTGCGAAGCCAGCGCAGGGTGAATCGAAAGACGCGAGTGTGGATGACGGCGGTTATGCCGAAATCGACTTGGCGGAACTCGAGGCCGATGCGATGCCGCATGACACCTTCATCGGGAATCTTCCAGACGATCCGACGGGCGAGGAGATTGAAAAGGTAGACGTCGAAGTCGACGCCAAACCAAAGAACAAACCGCCACGCCGAGTGGACCCCAAGGAATACAAACGAAAACCCAAGCGATCGTTCCAGATGCCCAGTTTTGGGCTCAATTTCCAAAGTCAATTCGATTGGAAAACGCTGGCGATGTTGTGCGTCACGGTCGCAATTCTGGGGTTCTTTGCGTACCAGATCTCATCGTTTTTCTCGGGGCCTCCCGTTGAAGTCCGCGAAACTTTGGACTGACGATTGTCCGGCGAAGACTATACTCGCCACATCATGTCGGAAGATAACGGGATAAACGAAGTATCGAATGCCAGCAGGACGACTGGCCGCAGCAAGCTTGCACGCCAGTTTGTCGGAACGGTGGGTGTGGCGTTTCTGATTGTCGTCTTGCAGATGGGGCAGGGGATCCTACTTGCACGCACACTGGGGCCGGTCGGGCGTGGGGAGTATGCGACGGCGCTGTTCTTTGTGCAGTTGCTGCTTTACATCGGCATGTTCGGTGGCTTGGAAGTGATCTGTCGGCACGCAGCGGAAGGTCGAATCGAGTCCTTGTCGCTTCGCCGGGCTGCATTGAAATTAGGTTTGACGACCGGGGCGGTAACCACCTTGGTGGCGGTGCTGTTGAACGCGCTCGCGTTGCCCGCTGACAAACGCTACTTGATGCCGTTGGCAATGGTCTGCTCACTCTCGTTGGTTGGCCAGCAAGTGCTGCTGATCATGACGGGAGTTGATCGTGGCCAGGGGCGTTTCGGTGCCTACAACCTGCGGCGTGTCATCGGTGCGGCCGCGTTTCCGCTATTGCTGTTGATCGCAGAACTCGCTTTTGGCGTTACTCTGGATGTCGCGTGTTTTGTGATGGTATTGTCGTCGGTCGTCTCGATGGCGGTTTGTATGAACGGTTTGTCTTCGCCACTTTGCGGTGCGAGCGAACCGTCGGTACCAGCACTTTTGAAAGAGAGCCGTCCGTATGCGTATTCGATGTTTGCGACCGATTTATTTGAGCGTCTGGATTTGCTTTTGATCCTGTGGATCGCGGGGCTGCGTGACCAGGGATTTTATGCATCGATGGTGCCAGTGGCTTATCCGCTGACCGTGATTCCGAACACGATGGGCTTGTTCTTGTTCAATGCGGGCGCAAGCAGCAGCCATCGCATGCGGATCAAGGATGTGCACCGAATTCTGGGAGTTTCGATCGCGGTGCAAGCGTTGTGTACGCTGGTTTTTATGCTGCTGATCGCAACGATGGTGCGGTGGTTGTACGGCGAAGATTTTGTTCCGGCCGTGCGATTCGCGTATTGGTTGGCGCCCGTGGCTGCGATCAAAGGCATCTTGCAAGGGCTCGATAGCTATGTGAAAGGGCGTGGTCAGCCGTTGGCGGCAATTCGTTGCCGAGTGACTGCGATGGTGTTGATGGTTGCCGTCGCGTTGATGCTCGAGCCATCGATGGGTGCTGTTGCGGTGGCCATCGCGGCTTTGTCTGGGCAGGTGTTTAGTTTGATCTGGCTGTCGGCGATCGTTTATGCGGATGTCGCACGTCAGCAGCCTGTCGGTGACGAGGTTCGTTAGTTGACGGATTTGATCGAGTGTTACAATCCGGCCTTTCGTCTGCCTTGCCGAGAAACGCCGGCGGTTTGCAGGCACCATTCCGTTTCCAAGTTTTCCGCAGCCAAGCCGTGTCTTTGTTACTTTTGATCGACGGCTACAACATCACGCAACCGATTCCGACCCGCAGTCCGAACCCGCGTTGGCTGGAGAAAATACGTGGTGTGCTCCTTCGTGATTTGGCAAAGTTCCTAGACGAAGAAACTCGGCAGCGGACGTGTGTGGTGTTTGATGCTGCCAACCCGCCGAAGGACCGACCGGACAGCTACGACCATCAAGGGATTCAGGTTCGCTTTGCGGTAGGCTATCCGACGGCCGACGACCTATTGGAAGAACTGATCCGCGAACACCACACGCCGAAAAAACTGATGGTGGTTTCATCGGACCATCGGGTGCAAATTGCGGCGTCACGTCGAAATGCGGTGTTCCGTGATAGTGAGCCTTGGATGGACGCTTTGACCGATGGCAAGGTTTTGCTTGCAGACGGCATCGTGTCGCCGGCCGGTGGGCGCGTGGAGGGGCAGGAAGCCGGGGGAACGCAGTCATCGGAGCAGGGCAGGGCGGGCAAGCCGCGGATTGGCGATCCTGACGAAGTCGCCGATTGGATGCGTGAGTTTGGGTACGACCCAGAGTGAACGCCTTTGGAGACGTAACCCGATGTGAGGGTTCAGGTTGCGTCGCTGGGGGAGGGTTCGGTTCTAGCGATGGTAACGCTATCAATCCGCTGCGCCCCCTACTGGAGGCATCGGAGGGGCGTCTCGCCCCGGTAAGTCACTGAGGAAGTTCGCTCCGGGGGCTGGTGCGATGGAAAGTCGCTCCTTTCGCAGTCGCTCGACACGACATAGAATCCCGGCTCATTCACATCTTCCCCAACTACCTGATGCGATCGATGAGTGCACCTGCGACCGATCAACGCGCTTACAATTTTTCCGCCGGCCCCGCTGTTTTGCCAGTGTCGGTTCTCGAAGAGGTCCGAGACGAGATGTTGTGTCTCCCGGGGGCACGAACCTCTCTGCTGGAAATGAGCCACCGGGACAAGGCTTTCGTCGACATCTTGCATGACGCGGAGAACTCGATTCGATCGTTGCTGAAGATCAGCGACGACTATTCGGTGATGTTTCTGCAGGGTGGTGCGGCGTTGCAGTTTTCGATGATTCCCGCGAATTTGCTGCGTGGAACCGACAAGTCGGCTGCCTATCTCCAGACCGGAACCTGGGGAAAGAAAGCGATCGGCGAAGCGAAGAAAGAGGGCAAAGTCAACGTCGTCTATGACGCATCGAGTTCGAACTTCAATCACGTCCCGACCGCAAGTGACTACGAAGTTGCCTCGGACGCAGCGTACTTGTACTACTGCAGCAACGAAACCATTCAAGGCGTGCAGTTCCATGACGAGCCCAAGTGCCCTGAAAGCGTGCCGTTGATCTGCGACGCGTCCAGCGATTTCATGCACCGCCCGCTGGACATCAGCAAGTACGGCATGGTCTACGCCTGTGCCCAAAAGAATGCGGGTCCCGCCGGTGTGACGGTCGTGATCATGCGAAAGGACCTGTTGGAGATCGGCAGCGAATCCTTGCCGGGCTACATGCAGTACAAACTCCACGCCGAAAACGATTCGGAATGGAACACCCCACCGACGTTTGCCATCTGGGTCTTGGGTAAGGTCGCTCGTTGGTTGAGCGATGACATCGGCGGATTGGATGCGATGGAAAAAATCAACCGTGAAAAGGCATCGCTTTTGTACGACGCCATCGACGGCTCGAACGGCTTTTACACCGGTCATGCGAAGCCCGATTGTCGTTCGTTGATGAACGCGACGTTCGTTTTGCCAAACGACGAGTTGCAAGCTAGCTTCCTGAGCGAAGCCGCTGGCAACGGGTTGGTCGCGCTGAAGGGACACCGCAGCGTCGGCGGAATTCGTGCGAGTATTTACAACGCGATGCCTCTTGAAGGCGCCAAAGCACTCGCCGATTTCATGACCTCGTTTGCCGCCAAAAACGGTTAACGAACCCTGCTGGCCTGACAGGTGACTTTCAGGCATCCGATAGGAAGATCAAAGCGGTCCCCGCCGCTTTGATCGTAATGTAGTGTTACAGACCTTCCGACTTGCCACCGACACACCAGTACGCGATGTACAAAATCCTCACGCTCAACAACATCTCCGTCAAAGGACTCGAACGACTCCCGCGTGAGAAATACGAGATCAGCAGCGATACCAAGTCGCCTGATGCGATCATGTTGCGATCGTTCAAGATGCACGACATGGAAATTCCCGAAACCGTGACCGCAATCGGTCGTGCAGGTGCCGGGGTAAACAATATCCCCGTCGATCAAATGACCAAGCGAGGCGTGCCGGTTTTCAACGCACCGGGTGCGAATGCGAACGCGGTCAAGGAACTCGTTTTGGCGGGATTGCTGATGGCGTCCCGTAATATCTATCCGGCGATGAAGTTCGCCGAAACGCTCGAAGGAACCGACGCAGAAGTTTCAACTGCGGTTGAATCCGGAAAGAAAAACTACGTCGGCTGGGAATTGCACTCCAAAACGCTTGGCGTGATTGGCTTGGGCGCGATCGGTATTCGAGTCGCCAACGCGGCCAGTGCACTCGGCATGAAGGTTGTTGGGTACGACCCATTGATCTCGGTCGAAAACGCTTGGAAGCTGTCTCGCAACATTCAGCAAGCGATGAACCTCGACCACCTGTTTTCGCAGTGTGATGCCGTTTCGGTTCACGTCCCGTTGCTTGATGCCACCAAGGGTTTGGTCAGCAAGGAACGGATCAACATGATGAACGACGGCGGTGTCGTCGTGAACCTCGCTCGTGGCGGCATCTGTGATGACGCTGCGGTCTTGGCAGCACTGGAAAGCGGCAAGCTGTCTTCCTACGTGATCGACTTCCCAACGGCGGCACTGCTGAATCACCCCAAAGTGATTTCGTTTCCGCACCTGGGGGCTTCGACCGAAGAAGCGGAAGAAAACTGTGCGATCATGGTTGCCGACCAAGTCCGCGATTTCTTGGAAGACGGCACGATCCGCAACTCTGTCAACTTTCCCGAAGCCATTCTGCCTCGCGGCGGCAACGGCACGCGGGTAACGATCGCCAACGCCAATGTTCCAAACATGGTTGGGCAGATCTCGGCGATTTTGGCCAAGGCGAATTTGAACATCGCAGACTTGTTGAACAAGTCGCGTGGCGAGATGGCTTACACCATCATCGACCTCGATGGTGCAATCGAAGAGTCGGCGCTGGAAGACCTGCGCAAGATCGAAGGCGTGCTTTCGGTTCGCCATTTGCCGCCAAAGAAGTAGTCGATTTAAACCGACGTCGCTCGCCGGCGTGCGTCTTTTTCACCCCCGGGGCCTCTTTAGGTTTGCCTCGGGGAGGGCGGGGCAGGGGAGCGATCTCGTTTGCCCGCGCGTCTAGCTAAAGCTGGACATTTCACTGGTCTTGGGGGCGCTGTTCTTTGGCGACATTTGCTGCTTGATGAAGTAGATCACGGCGCCAATCATCAAAGACACGGTCAGTAATTGGATGGCGACCAAGACGGTCATCAAGAAAGCTTGCACCGCACTGAGCGAGCCTTCGAAGTTGTCGTTTACGTTTGCGGCCAGCAGGCTCAAGGCGATCATCCCAAAGATCATGTGCAGGATCGGGACGAGTTGTGAGAGCGTGACAATGCTTCCACCGATCATGATGCGGGTGGCGATGCCGGTTTGCCGGTAGCAGCACCAGATGCCTGCGGCATACACCATCAAGACTGCGGCCGCCACGCCGAGCCATGCGGGGCCTTGCACCAAGCCCATTGCAAAGAAAATCGGCATGATCAGGTTCAGTGGCAGGATCACTGTCCAGGTCACGATGCAGTTGCGCCGCGAGCGATCGTCCACCAGCGTTGGGGACGCGAATGCATCGGGGGCATCGTCAGCTTCGTCAACGGTTGCCGATGGCTGATACGGGTTGCTAAGTGTCATTGAGGAACAACTGTGGGCGGCGTCGTGGCGTGAAACATTTACTGTGAAACAGGGATGTCGGCCGTGTCAGTATGAATCTTGAATCGAAATGGCATTTTTTTGTACTTTCGCCAATCCTTGTCGAGATTCTTGCCACCGCCGGTGGCTCGCCCCCAAAATCGCTGACGTGCACCTCGTGACCCAATTGCAACGTATCCGACCGCTGTTGATGCCGGGTTTCATGATGGCATGCATGGTTGTCATCCTGATGCCGTTGCCGGCGATGGTGATGGACTTGCTGTTGGCGGGGAATGTTGCGCTCGCGGTTGTGATCTTATTGACCGCAATCCACGTCAAATCGCCTCTAGAGTTTAGTGTCTTCCCGACCGCTTTGTTGGTCACGACGTTGTCGCGATTGGTTTTGAACATCGCGACCACCCGAATGATTTTGACCGACGCACCCCGCTTGGCGAAGACGCCGCCGGAGGCGTGATCCGAACGTTTGGCCAATTTGTTGCCGGAAATCAGGTCGAAGTCGGTCTCATCATCTTTCTGATTTTGGTCGTGGTCCAGTTTGTTGTCATCACAAAAGGTGCGACTCGGATCAGTGAAGTCGCCGCCCGCTTCGCACTCGACGGCATGCCTGGCCGGCAATCGGCAATCGAAGCCGACGTGAACGCTGGGGCGATCGATTCCGAGGAAGCCGCCAATCGGCGACAAGCGTTAGTCGCCGAAGCCGATTTTTACTCCGCGATGGACGGTGCCGGAAAATTTGTCCGTGGCGATGCGGTGGCCGGATTGGTGATCACCGCGATCAATATTGTTGGCGGTCTGTACCTGGGCGTTGTCGTCTCCAAGATGGGGATCGCTAACGCGGCATCTGTGTTTACCAAGTTGACGATCGGGGATGGCTTAGTCAGCCAACTGCCTTCGCTATTGATATCGCTGGCGGCCGGAATTTTGGTGACCCGTGGGACACGCGCGACCAACCTGCCCGAACGGTTCATTGGCCAGATGCTGGGCAATTCAACCGCAATCGCAATCAGCGGCGTGTTCGTTTTAGGGCTTACGGTGACGGGACTGCCGATCCTGCCGCTGACGTTGCTCGGCGGCGGTCTGTTGTTCATCGCTTGGACGCTGTCGGTCAACGAACGTGAAACTGAAAAAGAGCAGGAGCTCGCGCGTGAAACTGAAAGTGCGGCTGCCAACGCCAACCAAAAGCGTGTTGAAGACTTTCTCAATGTTGATCCGCTTGAAGTCGCGATCGGTTTGGGCCTCTTGCCACTCGCCGACCCGGCACGTGGCGGAGATTTGATGCAGCGGATCTCGGCCTTAAGGAATCAGATGGCTGCCGAAATCGGAATCGTTTTGCCAAAGGTGCGTGTGCGTGACGATGCGACCTTGGGTGAGCTTGAATACGAGATCCGTTTGTTCGGAGACTTTGTTGCCCGCGGTCAATTGCGGACTGACAAACTGTTGGCGATCGCAAATGGAAAGGTTACCGGAACGCTGGACGGCGAAAACGTCGAAGGTTTGGGAGCCAGTCATGCGGTCTGGGTCAACACCCAGCAGCGTGAGCAAGCATTGATCTATGGCTACAAGACGCTGACTGCGCCGGTAGTGTTAACCAACCAGTTGGAGCAAGTCGCGCGAGTTTATGCAGACGAACTGTTGTCACATGATGCGACCAAGCACCTCATCGACGAGCTCAAGCAGATCGCCCCGGTGTTGGTCGAAGAATTGATTCCGAGCCGGGTGACAACGGCTGATGTCCAGAAGGTATTGCAGGGGTTGCTTCGTGAATCGATTCCGATTCGACAGCTGGGCATCATCTTAGAGGCGATTGGCGAAGCCGCCGAGCGGACATCGGAAACGGCGGAGCAAATCGAGATTGTGCGTCAGCGGATCGCGCGGACGCTTTGTGTTCCGTTGCGTGATGAGGTCGGTGTCTTGCACGCGATCGCGTTTGATCGACAAGCGCAGTCGGCTCTGCTGGAGAGTACCGATGAACAGTCAACGAAAGCCGGTGCGGAGTCGGTACAGCGTCAAATTGCCGGCGAATCTGACAAAACGAAAGACGTCACTTGCGACGCGATTCGTCAAGGCGTTAAGACGTTAATCGACCAAGGTCACCCTCCGGTTGTCGTCGTTGCCCCAGCTATCCGCCGACGTGTTAAATCGATGCTTGATGCATCGGGTATCTGGGCACACGTCCTTTCGACTCGAGAAATCACCGATGACACGCAGGTTAAGTTGACCGCGATTTCGATTCAGTTTCACGACCATCAAAGCCACGCCTCCACGTCTGGTCATGCCGCGTAGCGACGCGTCGACCAATTGATCGTAACCTTTCTCACAGAACTACCGATGGAATCGAAGACATTTCGAGCCGCGAATCTGCAAGCCGCGTTGGAAGAGATCCGAGAGGAGCTCGGTCCCAACGCGTCGGTCTTAAGTACCAAGCAGTGCCGTGATGGTTGGATGGGATGGTTAGGACATAGTTATGTCGAGGTCACGGCAAGTCCCGATGACCCACATGATTCGGAATCGACACTCCCGATCGAAGCCGGGGCAGGGCAGGGCGGGCTTCGCCTGGCATTGGGGACGATGTCGGGCACCGATCGTCGCCTTGATTTGCTGGGGCGTACAAGCAGTGTCGACGAATTGCAGCGTCAGATCGATTCGCGACAAATCATTCCCGGTCACTTTGGTGACGCATCCCGACCCGATCGTGCTGCTCAAAGTGATCATCCCAAGACATCAACATTCCATTATCGAACGGAGTGGGATCCGTTGTCGGAGTACCGCTTCAAAATGGTTTCACTCGGAGTCGATCCGCATGTGGTCGACCGTTGGATCCGCTCGACCAGTGATTTTGCAAGTGGTCTATCGGATCCGCTTCAGCATTCATGGTTGGAAAAACTGCAACAGGCGGTTTGCCGAGACATTCGTGTTAGCGGTCCGATCGCGATGACGCCCGGGGATCGCCGGATTGTGGCATTGGTCGGCCCGACAGGCGTTGGCAAGACGACAACGGTCGCAAAATTGGCTGCCGGTTTTCATTTAGATCAAAAACAACGCGTCGGCTTGTTAACGATCGACACCTTTCGGATCGCCGCGATCCAGCAGTTGCAAGCCTACGCACAACTGATGGACTTGCCGATGCAGGTGGTCGAATCGGCGGAAAAGATGCCTGCCGCGATCGAGCAGCTTGGGGACGTGGACTTGATCTTGATCGATACTGCAGGGCGGAGTCCCAGCGGCGAAGTCCATATCGAAAAGCTGTCACGGATCCTGCAAGTGGCTCAGCCGGACGAAACACACTTGGTGATTAGCGCGACCAGCACGGCATCCGTGGTGCATTCGGTGATTGACGGATTTTCCGTCGCTCGACCGACAGCAGCGGTCTTGACGAAGCTGGATGAAACCCCGTACACCGCAGGTGTCCTGTCCGCAATCGCGTGCTCGGACGAGCGACCGGGGATTCCCGTCAGCTACGTCACCAATGGTCAGCATGTTCCCCAGGACATCGCCTCCGCTACCACGGATGCGCTGGTGGAACGATTGTTGCCCTCACCGATTCAATGGGCCCAAAAGGAAGCGGCTTAAATAAATTATTAAGCTCAATCTCAACCCAGCGGACAACCGATATGGAAGATGTCGAAGGCTGGAAACTCTGAAATCGACTTGAACGGTTTTTTTTAGAGTCCACTTTCGGCGACTAGGCAGACAGAAACACGGATTCGGATATCTGTTTGCCAACCCGTGCTGATGATTCACTGATCGCAAAAACGTGACGCGAATCACCGGCAACCAACCAAAAGCCTAGCCGCCTTGTGATACGAAATCGAAGGCATAAGAAAAGTTCACGGAGGATTGGATGCCAGCCGCAGTTTCAACGGACGATGAAATCCTTGAGGTTTGGAAACAGTTCAAGCAAACCGAAAAGGATGCGGACCAATACGAACCTCTTCGCAACCGTCTGGTCGAACGTTACATGCCGTTGGTTCGTTATAACGGCGAACGCATTTGGCAACGTTTGCCCGACGGCGTCGAACTGGATGACCTGATCAGTGCAGGCATTTTTGGTTTGATGGATGCGATTGATGCCTACGACATGGATCGTGGCGTCAAGTTCGAAACTTACTGTGTCCCACGTATTCGCGGGGCAATGCTGGACGAACTGCGAACGATGGACTGGGTTCCACGTTTGGTTCGAAGCAAAGCCAGTAAGCTTGCCGTAGCGAAGAAGCAATTGGAAACCAAATTCGGACGTCCAGCGACGATCATCGAACTGTCAGAGCACATGGAGCTCTCAGTCGCCGAAGTCGAAAAGATGGAGTCTGATGCCAACGCCGTCGGTGTCGTTTCACTCAACAAGAAGTGGTACGAAACGGACAGCTACAAGGATGTTCGCGAGATCGACATCCTGGAAGATAAGAAAGGTGAAGACCCAACCCGCCGCGTTCAGAAAAACGATCTGATGCGTCTGGTCACCAAAGGTCTCAACCGCAACGAACGCTTGATCATCATTCTTTATTACTACGAAGAATTGACGATGAAAGAGATCGGTGCGACCTTGGATCTGTCGGAATCACGCGTCAGCCAGATGCACACCTCGATCGTCAACCGGTTGCAAAACCAGCTCGGACGTCGACGTGTGGAGTTCGGCACCGCCTGATCTCGCACGCCTGAATCACATACAACAAGGGCTTCGACTTTTTGTCGGGGCCTTTTTTGTTGCGCGGACAGTGAATTCGCTACTTAGCCAGTGAACTCGAATACCGTGTCGATGCGTAGGTGCAGGTGGACGAGCGGCTCGTGGGTTTTAAATGTCGCCTTTCGTTCCGTGAAGTAAGCGTTTGCTACCGCTGCTTTCGCGGAGCAATAAGCGACACTGGGCGACATCAGAAAACCAGCAAGCTGTTCAAGGCTTGCGGTGGGGCTGCATTTACCCGCCACCCGCTTTCAAATTCAGCACAGAGGTTTCTCAACGGTGGATCGACGACTACCACTGTCATTTCAACCCATTCGAATCAGCCAGGAGGCGTTTTGATGCGTGTCGCACACATCATCACGCGGATGATCATCGGCGGGGCGCAGGAAAACACCCTGCTGAACTGCGTCGATCTGATTGAAGAGCACCATGATGAAGTCATGCTGATTACCGGTCCGGCGATTGGCCCAGAAGGTGACCTGTTGGAGCGCGGCGGGTTTCTTGCAAGCGAGTCTGGATCGGGTGAGTCTCTGCCGGGCAATGGAAGATCGCAGGGCAGGGCAGGGGAGCTGAAAAACGGAGCTCTGGAAATCACCCTTTTGCCGGACTTGCTGCGGAACATTCACCCCGGGCGTGATTGGAAAGCCTATCAAGCGATTCGCAAGACGCTGAAGGCTTATCAGCCGGATGTCGTCCATACCCATAGTGCAAAAGGCGGATTGCTGGGTCGGTTGGCGGCCTGGTCGCTTGGAGTGCCCGCGGTGATTCACACGGTCCATGGCGCGCCGTTTCATGATTTTCAGCCGCGATTGGCGAAGGAGTTCTTTCGACGTTGCGAGCGATATGCGTCGAAACGATGCCATCGAATTTTGTGTGTCGCTGACGCGATGACTGACTTGATGGTCGATGCCAACGTCGCGTCGCGCGATCGATTCACCACCGTTTATAGCGGCATGAATGTCGACCCGTTTGTCAATGCGAATGAGCATCGGGCAGAGGTCCGGTCGCGCTACGGAATCGAGGATCATCATGTGGTCATCGGCAAGGTCGCACGGCTTTTTCATTTGAAAGGACACGATGACTTGATCAAGGCCGCGGCCGAGGTTGTCAAGGTTTGTCCCGAAGTCCGTTTCATGTTGGTGGGCGACGGAATTCTTCGGGAGGAGTTGCAGCGGCAAATCGATCAGCTTGGGTTGGAAGAACATTTCATCTTTACCGGGTTGGTTTCGCCCGAGACCGTTCCGGAACTGATCGGCGCGATGGATGTTTTGGTTCACACGTCGCTGCGCGAGGGCCTCGCGCGGGCGTTGCCGCAAGCGTTGATTGCGGGAAAGCCGGCGGTCAGTTTTGACATCGACGGTGCTCGGGAGGTCGTGATTTCGGACCAGACGGGGTACCTGATTCCGCCACGCGATTGCCAGGCTTTGGCGGACGCGTTGATCCGCCTTGGGGCGGACGCCGAGTTGCGTCAGCGAATGGGTAGGGAAGGGCAGAGGCGATTTACCGAGCGGTTTCGGCATCAATCGATGACGAATCAGATTCGCCAGATTTATCAAGAAGTACTCGCGGGCCGCTAATTCGCTGGACTTGGGCCTCTCCGAAAGAGAGCCGTGAATCGCGAAATTCGGGGATTTCGACGTTGCTCCTCCCCTGGCGGAGTTTGCGACCTTTTCCGAGAGTAGGGCCGTCAACTATGATGGCCGGCCGGTATCACGCACGAGCTTCTCGCACCGAAATCCGATGACAAAAACCCGAGACTTTTTCGGCCCGTATCGTCTGGCCCGGCTCATTCGCTCTGGATCCACCGCGGAAGTGTGGGAAGCGATCGACGAAAACGACAATTCACGCTACGCGCTGAAAATTCTCAAGGGTTCGTGTGCCAACGACAAAAGCGAAATCAACCTACTGAAGCACGAATACAACGTCGGTCAGGATCTGCAAAGCAGCCCGCGGATCATCAAGATTCTCGATCACTTGTTTGCGAACAACCGCCCGTTTTTGGTGCTGGAGTTGTTCAGCGAATTGAATATCAAGCAAGCCTTGCGGCGTGGCCCCGATTCGCTTGCGTACATGTTGGACAAGATCATCGAGCAAGCCGGCGAAGGCTTGTACTACATGCACACCCGTGGCTGGATCCATTTGGATATCAAGCCCGATAACTTTTTGGTCAGCCGCGACGGCGAAACCAAGTTGATCGACTTTACGATCAGCGAGAAAAAGAAAACGGGACTTGGGAAGCTCTTCCACCGCGGCGGTTTGGCCAAAGGCACCCGGAGCTACATGGCTCCCGAGCAAATCCGCAGCAAAGTCTGCGACGAACGCACCGATATCTATTCGTTCGGTTGCGTCTTGTTCGAGATGGCGACTGGCAAACCGCCGTATACCGGGGACACGCCGAACGATTTGTTGAACAAGCACCTCAACGCGCACGTCCCGAGCCCAATCGCATACAACAACAACGTGTCGAAAGACTTTGCCGACATCACCAAACGCATGATGGCAAAGTCGCCTGCAAGTCGTCCCCAGTCGATGTGGGATGTGCTGAAGGAAATTCGATCAATGGAACTTTGGAGCAAACGTCCTCGCAAACCCGAAGTCAGTGTCTTCGACAGCTTGCCAGGCATTCGTGGTGCGGATGATATGATCCGTAAGCCATCCGCCAACGAACTCGATCCCGAATAGGAATAAGCAAACTATGGCTGGCCCCGGTTTAGATTTTGAACTCGAGATCGCGGAAACCGAAAACCGCATCAGCGTCCTCGAGCGTCAAACCGATCGCAATGAGTCCTCCGAAGCCGAGTTGCGTTCGCTGCGGTTGGATTTGGTAAAGCAACTGCGTGATGTTTATTCGTCGTTGGACCCGTGGCAGACCGTTCAAGTCGCTCGTCACAAGAATCGTCCTTACACGAAAGACTATTTGAATCTGGCGTTCGACGACTTCGTCGAGCTTCATGGTGACAAACACTTCGGTGACGACCGCGCGATGTTGTCTGGCTTCGCAAAGCTCGACCGTTTTAAAGTCATGGTGCTTGGGCACCAAAAAGGCCGCACGTTCAAAGAGCGCGCCGCGTGTCACTTTGGTTGTGCGCACCCCGAAGGCTATCGCAAGGCGATGACCAAGATGCGGTTGGCGGAAAAGTACAACTTGCCGCTGATCTGTTTCATCGATACACCCGGCGCGTATCCGGGTGTCGGTGCTGAGGAGCGTGGGCAGGCGCAAGTGATCGCCGAAAGCATGTTCAAAATGAGTCAGTTAAAAACGCCGATCATCTGCATCGTGATCGGTGAAGGCGGTTCCGGCGGCGCGTTGGGAATTGGCGTTGGCGACCGAATCGCGGTTCTGCAGCATGCTTATTACAGCGTGATCAGTCCTGAGGGTTGCGCCGGTATTTTGTGGAAGAGCCACGAGCACGCACCGCGAGCCGCATCGGCCCTGAAATTCACCAGCGATAACCTCAAGCGACTCGGCGTCGTCGATGACGTGATCGAAGAGCCGCTGGGTGGGGCGCATCGCGACCATCACCAAATGGCGTCGCGTCTGAAGTCTTACTTGGCCAAAACGCTGGCTGATCTGGAAACCAAGCCGATCGATGAGTTGCTGGAATCTCGCTACGAGAAGTTCCGCCAGATCGGTGTCTTTTTGGAAGAGCAACCGGTCGAGGCGTAGTCGCTTCGCCCGCGCCCGATTGGTTGTCGACAACCGATCAGGAGGCGAATTGAGTCCGATGTCGACGACCGATCAAATCTGAGTTTGCTTGGTTGTCGACAGCCAATGTTTGGTGCTTCGTCGCGGTGCTTTGCGGTGGTTTAGCTTCGCCCACTGCGGCTGTCTGGGCGGGGCTGGTTGGTTTCGGCCGAGCGCGTTGGCTGGCCGGTGATTGGCTAGCTGATCAGTTGCCGAAGAGCGATCTCTGGGTGGTCGCCGGGAGTTTGGATGCGGGAATGGGCCTGAAAAAGCCCCTTTTGCAACGTCCGATAATCACTCTTATGTTGTATTCGGAGTTCATTTTTCCCCGTATTTCACGCAAAACCCGGGTTTCGGCCAATGGTTCCCCGGTTCTCAGCGCCCCTAGGTGCTTTGTTGGTCTGGCGTTGGCTGCCCTGTGCTGTCGGCTGGCGTTTGGTTGGTCTCGAACTCCGCGTCCATCCTGTCCAGGTACGGCTGGAGGAAGTGTTGGATCTCCGGCGGGATCAGCGGTTCGCTGCGGTTGAGGTTCCTGGCAATGAATCGACCGCTGTTGCTGGCGACGATCTGGTCTCGGATCGAGTCACCCATCAGCGTGACCGCAAACAGCGTGATCAGCGTGCAGTACAGCGAGCCCTTGATGAGCCCGAACAGCGCTCCGATCTGCCGATCGAATTCTTTCAGTTTCAGTCGATCGATCGTCTCGCGGACCATGTTGAATGCGACCCAGATGATCAGCGAGGTTCCGATGAATAGGATCAGCATTGCCAGAAATAGATCCCATGGCGGTTCCGCCTCGATCGATTGGCTGAGCGGTTCTCGGAATCGGTACGCGACGAAATAGCTGACCCCAATCGACGAAATCGACGCGATCTGCCATGCGAAGCCTTTCACGGCGCCGAACAGGCCCGCGCCGGCCAGGATCGCTAGCATGACGTAGTCGTATGGTTGCATGGGTAGGAACTCCGAGTGTCTCGCTCCGAGTCGTTTGCTGCGGGGTCGCCCGTGTCGTTGTCGCGCGGGCTTGGGCGCTACTTATAGGAAAAAGCTCCGTTTGGACGAAGGTCAATCGTGTGTCCTGCGGTCTCGTGGGCGGCGCTCTTTCAGGTCCCGTGCATTTGTTCACATGGATGGTTTCTGGGGTGCTATTCTGAGGGGATGTTTTTCGCCTTTTCTTTGTTTCAGGTGCCTGGATGACTGCCGAACCGCACGATGATTTCTCCAAGTTGAGTTTTGTGAAGACTTTCTTGTTGCCTGCGCTGAGTGTCTTTCTGGTGCCGGCGTTTGCGTTTGCTTTCTTTTGGCATGCGCAAGGACGGATGGATGCGGAAGCTCGCGACGCGATGGTTTCGGCAATTCGCTCTGACCCGACGATCGATCCGAACGAGAAAGACGCTCTTGTGCTGATTTATGAGAGCGTGCCCTTCAGTGAGATGATCAAAGATCCGCAGTTCGCCGCCGGTGTTGATGGCGAGGTGTTGTTTCAGCATCGATCGATTGAATGGTTGAAGATCACATCGGTTGCTTGCATCACATCTGGTGTGGCGATGTTTGTCATTGGCTTTTTAGCCGTGATCGCATCGACACGATCGCAGATGGCTCAGTATGTCAGCTTGGCGGTGGGCTGGAATGTGCTTCGGGTCTTTGGAGCGTTTCAGGCCGTGGCTCAAGTCACGCTATTGGTCTCGCTTTCGTTTTGGGTCACGGCGTTATGGTTTAACGTTTACATTCCCAAGTTGATCATCGTTGTTGCGTTGGTCGGATTGGCCGCGATCTGGGGATTGTTGAAAGCGATCTTCGCGCCAGCGCGAACAGAATTGGAGCTCGAAGGTCAGTTGTTGGACCGGCAGGCTGCGCCCAAGTTGTGGGCTGACTTGCAGCAAATTTGTGATCAGTTGGAAACGCAAGCCCCGTCGCAAATTGTTGCCGGGATCGATGACAATTTCTTTGTTACTGAAGCCCCCGTGATGCTTGACGGAAAGCGTTTGAAGGGACGAACGCTGTATGTCAGCCTGGCGCTATTAAAGCAGCTCAATGGCGAAGAGACTCGTGCAGTGATCGCGCACGAGATGGCGCACTTCAGCGGAAATGACACGCATTATTCGAAGCGGATATCGCCGCTGTTGCAGCGTTTCGACAACTACCTGGGGGCGCTTTATGAAGGTGCGATTACGAAGCCGATTTATTCCTTCATGATGTGTTTCCGTGGCTTGTATGCATTGTCGCTTGGCAAGATTAGTCGCGAACGTGAGTTTCGGGCGGATCTGATTGCTGCGGGTGTGGCGTCGAATCGGTCGGTCGCAAGCGCGCTGATGAGGACGCTCGCATACAGCACCTACCGATATCAGATCGAGCAGGATCTGTTTGATTTTGAAGGATCGCTTGAGGACGCAAAGATTGCTTCGCGGATTGAAAACGGGTTCGGGCAATTCGCACCGTCGTTTATCGGAAGCGAAAACATCTCGTCGCTGCAGACGGCGCATCCTTTCGATTCGCACCCGCCCTTGTCAGAGCGTTTGGACGCGATGGGATATCGAATTGATGCGCCCGAGTTGCAGCAAGATCTTTCTTTGCCAGGCGATGGCAGTTGGTATCACGGAATCGTCAACGCGTCATCATACGAGGCCTCGCAGTGGTCTCAGTACGAAAGCAACTTTCGAGAGGTGCACGCTCGATCGCTGCCCTACCGGTTTCTACCGAGCAACGATCAGGAGCGAGATGTTGTCGAGCAGCTTTTCCCGCCGGTCACCTACGAAGGCAAGAAAGGTACGCTCGTCATCGATTGTTTGGGGATGGCCTACGATCCTTGGAAATCCGAAATGCCATTTTCGGACGCCGAATCCATGTCACTCGAAAACAATGTGTTGACGATTGAGCGAAAAAGTGGCGGGGCTGAATCGTTGAAGACGGGGCACTTTCGTGGCAACACGGACTTGGTCGATACGATCAATCGTTACTTCGTGCGTTATGCCGCTGCGGCGGATTTCCAGCAGCATCGTCTTGCCGATCAAGGTGACGGTTCTGACGGGGGATCCACCGCATAGTGGCGCGTGCTGGCAAACGCGAATTCGGTCTGGCAGTGGGCTGGCGATCTCGGTAAATACGATTGCCCGATTTTATCACTCCACTGCCCTGCTCCGCCTTTGTCAACTCTGTTTTGCTAGCGTGGCTGATTTTAAAACGCACATCACCGCCAGCACCGTCGCCGGAGCCGCTTACGGCTACTGGGGCGTGACCAGTCAATCGATGACGTTAGAGAACGGCATCTTGGCGGGAGGTCTATGCGCGGTCAGTGGGATGTTGCCTGATTTGGACAGTGATGGTGGCATTCCGCTGCGTGAGATCAGCATGTTTGCCGCGGCGGTCGTGCCGATGATGATGCTGAATCGATTCCGAGACTTGAATCTGTCGCACGAATCGATGGCGCTCGCCGCGATGTTGATCTATGTCGCGATCCGCTTTGTCGCGTTTGAGTTTTTCAAGCGATTCACGGTGCACCGCGGGATGTGGCACAGTATTCCGGCAGCGGTGTCAGCCGGGCTGATTGCCTACTTGGTGATGCCATGCCCTAGCAACGCTGAGCGTGCTTACAAAGCGGTTGCCGTGGTCGTTGGCTTCATGGTGCACTTGATCTTGGACGAGATTTGGGCCGTCGAAGTCGGCGTTGGGCGATTGCGTACCAAAAAGTCATTTGGCACGGCGCTCAAGTTTTTTGGCATCAACCCAATGGCCAACGTGATCGTCTATGCGATGTTGTTTGCGCTGCTTTATATCGCGGCCAGCGACAATCAAATCGCGGGACGGCTTCGCGAGCGAGCCAAATATGATTTGACAGAACAGGAGCAATGGTCGCTCCCGAGTTGGCGTCCGCCGATTTTTCGCGCCAGCCGTGATCAGGACGATCTGCGATAAACGGGCGTGGGCGTCAGTTGGTGTCGGATTCTCGTTCGAGCAGTATCGTGACGGGGCCATCGTTGACTAAGGAAACCTTCATGTCGGCGGCAAAAATTCCGGTTTCAACTTCAATGCCGTGTTGCCGAACCATCGCGACATAGCGTTGGTACAATTCGTTGGCCACGTCAGGTGCGGCGGCATCTGTGAACGCGGGGCGGCGGCCTTTGCGGCAATCCCCATACAGGGTGAATTGGCTGATCGCCAGGACTGCGCCGCCGGATTCAATGATCGAACGATTCATTTTTCCGGCCTCGTCTTCGAAGACACGAAGCTGTGCCGTTTTGTCGGCCATCCACTGCACGACGCTTTCGTTATCGCCCTGTCCGATCCCGACAAGTGCCATGAAGCCGTGTTGGATTTGCCCGACGATTGCACCGTCGACTTTCACCGACGCTTCTGTGACCCGCTGTAATACCACTCGCAAAGAATTGTCCTTTAAGATGTAGGCGGATGTCGGTGCCAAATTGCGGCGCCGCTTGACGACTGATCGAATTACAAACCGACGCAATATATGCCTTTACTGTTTACTTGTCCGCACTGCTCCGCCAAGACTCAGGTCGAGGACCGTTACAGCGGCCAATCGGGCGAATGTTTTTCCTGTGGGTCGCCGATCGAAATCCCCGATTTTGCCGGCGTCCAGGAAGTGTCTGCGCCGGCAAAGGCACGCCGTCCTGTCGGAGCGATGTTGGCTGCCGGTGTGGTCTTGATGCTGTTGGTCAGTTTGGTCTTTTCTATCATCCAGTTCGGTGGCGGAAGCGTGTCGCGATTGGCGGAGATTAGGACACAGCGATCATCGATATCGAAACTGGAAGTGATCGCGTCGGCGATGAATGCGTATGCCGCTGACTATGGAGCCTATCCGCCGCCAGCATCAAAGACATCCGGCGGTACGGTGATGCATTCATGGCGCGTGCTGTTGTTGCCCTATTTGGGGGAACGCGAATTGTATTCGCGATTTGATCTCACAAAACCTTGGAATCATCCCGTGAATTTGGAGGCGGCGTATGAGATGCCGGACGCCTATTTGCATCCGGGTGATAACAGCGGAATGCTAGACCGTTCAGGCTACTACTTGGTCGTAGGGCCGGGAACACTGTTTCCGCCAAGTGGTCCACTGGGGCCCAGAGACGTTACCGACAAGTCGGCGCAGACCATCTTGGTGATTGCCGCTCGGCCGCCGAACAATCAGGCGTTCAACGGATGGACCGAGCCAGTCGACTACGACTTTTCCAAAATGCAAGGCACCATCAACAGTGGTGCTGGATTGTCGCCCGGTGGTTTCGTGGAGTCCGGTGCGACGGTAGCGACCGTCGATGGCCGCGGGCATTTTTTGTCAAAAGAGATGTTGCCGCAGACTTTCAAGGCATTGGTAACGCCCCGCGGCAACGAGCCCTTGCCAGACGACACGCTCGATTGATCGGCGTGTCGCCGGCATGTTGCGATTGCAGGTCCGATTAGTAGCTGCGTGGTGTGACGCGGCCTTGGACGCGGCTTGGCAAACCTTGGATTCGCAAGAAGCCTTCTGCGTCATCTTGGTTGTATGAACCGCCGCCTTCCATGGTCGCGATTTCTTCGTCGTACAAGCTGTTCGGGCTTTTGCGTGCGTCGACGGAGATGTTGCCTTTGTAAAGCTTCAGCGTGACTTCACCGGTGACTGGGGTCTGTGCCTGTTTGATGAACGACATCAAGGCGTCCATTTTGGGCGTGTACCAGAATCCGTAGTAAACC
>NZ_NPDI01000068.1:0-99740 GCF_002251265.1 Rhodopirellula sp. MGV
GGCGATTGTTAGACTTGGCCATCGTAAGGTCCTGATGGAAGGAGTGTGCAGAGCGGTTCAACGTGAACCACTCCTTCCAACAGGATTGCTTCCCAAAATCAACCGCCGCGTAGCGGCTTACTTGAACAAAAAAATGCACCCGAGTCGCGAAGTCGGGCGTTTTGACAATGGACAATCTCTCGTCGCGACCGGGTGATTTTGGTCGTTCGCGCTGGCAGTTGTGACCGCAATGACCGACGCCTGTCGTCAATGCTGTTGATTGGTGCCCTCGAATCTCGCCCATCAGATTTCACGGGGCCTCTGTTTCCTATTGATCGCTCTTGATGTCGCGGTTTGATTGGTGCGCGGTCGACTCGGCCGATGAAGACAAGCCGACGCCTGGCAACCGATTGCGAGTGCAAGCACCGCGTTGCTGAGCAAGAGCACGGCTGAAGACAATCCGACGCCTGACGTTCCGACTGCTAGTTCGCAACTCGTTACCCTTCGCAATGCCGATCGAGTAAACTTGTCGGCAGCGGCGAGCTGCGAACTGTCGTCGTGGGTAAACCGCGAACCAATCGATGCACGTGAGCCGCCGAGTTGTGTTCATTGAAGTGGTTAGTCGTTTGCGGCGGCCACGTGATCGAAATCGTTATCCGACTGAAATCCGCATAGTCTAATTTGCTCCAAACCTTGCCTGACTTTTCCGTTCTACTCTTTGACCCGCTCACAGGACGGATTCTGAGACGCCTGAAACCCCACCTCCAGTTCCGCACTCGTTGTCCCGAACGCCACGGCGACGACCATGCAATTTGGTTTGCAACTGAGGAAGAAGCTCAACGGTTCATTCAGGACACAGTCGAGAGATACCCGCATGTCGGCTGGATATTACGGGGCCCAAACAACGAGATGATAGATCGGCTTGAGCCCGAGTGGTATGATTCATTCGACCACCCAATTCCTGCACGGTATCACGACAGAGTCAATAGAATGATCAAGCGTCGGCGACGCGAACTCCGGACCTGGGTCCGCTGGATGTTTAATGCATTGCGACCGACTAAACGGTCGTGATTGAGCGGATAACCATCGCGTGCACACGGAGCGGCGGTGGAGAGTTTACACAAGTGGTTGCCTGGCTTCCGCCGCCCGGTGACGCGTACCGTTCGCGCGGGTGGTTGCGACTGCGATAACCAACGCCTGTCTTCAATGCTGCTAAATCTGGCCCATTTGATTTCACGTTTCAACCGTTAGCTGATTGCTGCAATTGAAGTCACGGTTTGATCTTTGCTCCGAGACATCTGCTCCAACGCCTGAAGTGCCGACTGCAAATTGAATGCTCGTTCCCCCCTGGCGATTCAAATCGGGTAGACTTGTCGTCAGCGTGGCAGTGCAGACTGTGGTCGTGCGTACCTCGCGAACCCGACGATGCACGTGAGTCGCCGAGTTGAGGTTTTTGAAGTGGTAAGTCGTTCGCGGCGACCACGTGATCGTTACCGTTCGTCGCGGCTGGTGGCTGGAGTCAATGCTCGCGATCATGCTCGTCCCACGCCTGTTGATGCTGCTGCTAACCCATGCTTGACTTGGCCCAGCGATCGACGTTCGAACAGGTGTTTCCTGATGATCGAAATCGATGGAACGGTTCTGATTTCTTATGCTCGTTGCCGACTGCTGTTTGTTGCAATGCTTGCTGCAACGAAGCTCGACTTCAAATCGGAACGAACGCGAATCGAAGGATTTAAAGTCCGACGCCTGTCGACGGTGCTGTTGAAATTAGAGCCCGATTGGCCCGCGATGTTTTGGGCTTGGTACAATTAGTTTCTAGCGACTCGCTACAACCTGTCGCCGCTTGGAAGCCGGACGAACCATTGCGTGCACCCGAGTACGCGAGTCGTGGCGATTTGAGATGGTGACTCTTTTCCGCGTACCGGGTGACGCTGGACGTTCGCGCGGATAGTTGTGACCGCAATGACCAACGCCTGTCTTCAATGCTGCTGAATGTTGCGTTCGAATGTCGCCCATCGGATTTCACGGAACCTCTGTTTCCTATTGATCGCTTTTGATGTCACGGTTTGATTGGTGCGCGGTCGACTCGGCCGATGAAGGCAAGCCGAAGCCTGACAACCGAGTACGAGCACCGCGATGCTGAGCACGAGCACGATTCAAGACAATCCGACGCCTGACGTTCCGACTGCTAGTTCGCAACTCGTTACCCTTCGCAATGCCGATGGGGTAAACTTGTCGACAGCGGCGAACTGCAAACTGTCGTCCAGGGTAAACCGCGAACAACTCGATGCACGTGAGCCGCCGAGTTGTGTTCAATGAAGTGGTCAGTCATTCGCGGCGGCCACGTGATCGAAATCGTTCTACCGGTAAGCATCTACCACGACCTTTTGTGCAACTGCGTCGCCAGGCGTGTACCGAATGAAGCCTCCAGACTCGATACCCTACGCTGACTTACCCGACGATGACGACGCACGGCACGAGGCCGCTATTGAAGTATTTGGACGGCATCTATTTGCGATCCGGAAGTCTGTTGCTTCGTCGATCAGTGCGAATGTCAATGCATCAAAAGAATCTCGAAACCAAATGGGCCGGCTCCATCGTGTCGAATATGATGCAGCAGCAACGCTGACAGAAGATGATCGCGAAATCGCATTGCGACTCGCGCTAAAGAGTGTCGATCTCTTCATTCAACGTTTATTGGCACTGTTCCAATGCAACGGACTGTCCACGGACTTGAAGGCCGGTGATCAACATGCAATCGCGTATGAATTGCTGCTGACATTCATGCGAATTGACGATCTAGAGCCCATCGAAACCCACGCCGTGAACATAGACGGTGAGAAGATTATTTCCGAATACTTTGGTCGCTGGCTCAATCGGTATGGCAACGGATAGAATTCGGTAGAACCATCGGATGCACGACGAGTCGCCGAGTCGTGGTTATTGAAGTAGAGGATCGCTCGCGGCGACCGCGTGATCCGTACCGTTCGCGCGTGTAGTTGTGACCGCAAAGACCGACGCCTATCTTCAATGCTGCTGATTGGTGCGCTCGAATATCGCCCATCGGAAATCACGAAACCTCAGTTTCCTATTGATCGCAACTGATGTCACGGTTTGATTGGTGCGCGGTCGACTCGGCCGAGGAAGACAATCCGACGCCTGGCAACCGATTGCGATTACGAGCACCGCGTTGCTGAGCACGAGCACGATTGAAGGCAATCCAACGCCTGACGCGCCGACTTCAAATTCGGCACTCGTTACCCTCCGCAATGCCGATCGAGTAAGCTTGTCACCAGCGGCGAGCTTCAAACTGTCGTCGTGGGTAGACCGCGAACCAACCGATGCACGTGAGCCGCCGAGTGGTATTCATTGAAGAGGTCAGTCGTTCGCGGCGACCACGTGATCGTAATCGTTATCTGCCACGGAGGAGCAAAATGAATTCGCGTCGACTGTTTCTACTTTGCGTTCTCAGCTTCGTAACTGGCTGCAATGTACAGACTGGGGTTGCGCCGACTGAAGCCGTAATCACGGATTGTTCTGACCGGGACTTTGGCTTTGTTGGCACGTGGATACCCTCCCCAGATCCCCACTTTCCTGACGATATCAGCACTTTCGAGATGTCGATCGAACGCGACGGTTCGTATACGGCAATTTTGGTTGATGCCGCACGCAAGAATAGCGATCAGCTAGCTGCTAACTTTCGAACACACGAGATTTCCAAGGAACATCCTCACGCAATTGTCGAAATCGAACTGAAGAACAATGAACGAATTGTATATCGCCGACTCGCGATTGCAGCCGTTGAAGATGATCGCCTTTACCTGTGGATGATTGATGGCCGAAAAATTGGCGAACACTTATTTGATGACGGCGTCACTGCCGTGATTGAACACTTTACGTTTTCAACGACAGTCCGATGCGACTCAACACAACTGCTAGAATCGTTGTCGAAGCACTCTGGCGACATCGTTGGTGGTGCTCAGGTATTCCGACGCAAACCCAATGCCGGCAGATAACAAAGCGTTGAACCAGAGCCCTCGAAGAACCCGTCTTTTGAACACAGACCGGTCCGCTCGGGCCTGGTTAACGCCGACGTTCGCCGATTTGCGTGATGTTGACGAGCCTCCTGTTTTGAATCCATACGAACCAATCTCGATCTCCTCAACAACGCCGAAGTCCGCAAGCATGAAACCGAACGGTGCTCGACCGATATTTCGATTCCTCGCGGGGGTGATGTGTTGCCTTTTGCTTTTTGCAACCTACCGTCTTGTGTCCGATATGCTCGCAGCTCCCACGCCACATGGATTGTTCGCCATTGCTATCATGGCTTTTACGTTCGTAAACTTCGGTTGGATTTGCTGCACGGGTTGTCGCCCCCCGTTCCTTTACGCTAGGCCGCGCGCTGAATAGTTGCTGGCGACGTTCGGTCTTTGCTTTCCACTCGCGTAGTGCAATACTCGACAAATGTCCGCTGTAATCGCGGATAACCAATGGATTGCACGGGAGTCGGGCATCACGTGTTTTCGGCAGATCATACTTCTCACGGCTCGGCCCCGTGAATCCTGACGTTCGCACGGGTAGGTGCGCTGGTGCTATGCATCACTGCCGCAAGTTCGGTATAAGACTTCCGAGAGCATGGTGCTTGAATACGCCCATCTGATTTCACGGAACCGCAGTTTCCTGTTGATCGCACTTGATGTCACCGTTTGATTGTTGCCCTCGAATGAGCCCAGCAGATGCAACGGAACCTCTGTTTCCTATGATTCGCATTTGATGTTGCGGTTTAGTTGGTGCGCGGATGACTGGCTGGTGAATGCCGCTTGGGGTATTGCGCGTAAGTCGATTTGCGATTATTGGGATGACACGCACAAGCGAGTGCAAGCATCCGGCGCCTGACGTTCAAGTCCTGTAACCCTTCGCGATTCAGATCGAGTAAACTTTTCACGAGCGACGATGCTGCTGGCTGTCGTCGTGTGGGCCGTACGAACAACGTGATGAACGGTAGTCGCGGATGCTGTTGGTTCCTGGGTTCATGATTCTTGGCCGCGACCCCGTTATCACAACCGTTCGCGCTGGTAGTTCTTACCGCAATGACCGACGCCTGTCTTCAATGCTGCTGAATGGTGCGCTCGAATTTCGCCCATCGGATTTCACGGAACTTCTGTTTCCTTTTGATCGCAGTTGATGTCGCGGTTTGATCGGTGCGCGGTCGACTCGGCCGATGAAGACAAGCCGACGCCTGGCAACCGATTGCGATTACGAGCACCGCGTTGCTGAGCACGAGCACGATTCAAGACAATCCGACGCCTGAGGTTCCGACTGCCAATTCGCTACTCGTTACCCTTCGCAATGCCGATCGGGTAAACTTGTCGTCAGCGGTGAACTGCAAACTGCCGTCGCGACTAAACCGCGAACCAATCGATGCACGTGAGCCGCCGAGTTGTGTTAAATGAAGTGGTCAGTCGTTCGCGGCGACCGCGTGATCCGTGACGTTCGTCGTGCCGAGATCGGGAAATTTCAAGCACCTAATTTTGGAACACTAATCGCCCCTGATCTACACTAATCGAGTCCTGCTGGCCGCGTTGATCGGATGTTCTTGCCGTCTGACGAATGCTTGACATTAGCGTGAATTAGTGCTGATTAGTGTTTCAGCCTCTCTGACATTTCTCGCATCGCTTCGTCGCTGAGCGTATCGCTGACATCCAACGCCTGTCGAGACACCCAAAGCGATTGGCACTCGGCGATTCAAATCGATTAAGATGCGGTGAGAGCGACGCACCGCAAACCGTCGCCGATCGTAAATTCGACGAACCAATATCGAGATCGGGGCCCGGTTTCTCGGCCCCCTCTCACACTACCGGACATGCAGGTCCGCATCCGGCGGTTTGTTCCTAGGAAACAAACTTGCTCCAAGTCTTCTCAAGGCTCGCTAGCCCTTGCTGCCTGAGAGAGTCGATCGAGATCGCGGCATGCATCGCTGCGTTCACGGACACCTTCCAAGCGACGTGGCCGCTGCGAGCGTCCGAGAAGGATTTTCATCAAACTTGATCGATCTACAGCTGGTAGACTGCCTGTCGTCCATGTTTCGCTTTCGTAGAGAAGAAGCAATTATGCCGAGTGACTGACTTCGGAAGTCTCGCGTTGACATTGTGATAGTGCATCGACTTCAAGCAATCGGTTTTCCAACAACCAATTTTGCTTGCCGGCGCCCTGAAGAGGTTTTTATTTGGCCCAGAACGTCATGATGAACACACGATTTCTGCGCCGGCACGCTCTTTTACTTGCGATACTCTTGGTCACTGGTTGTTCCAAGATGTCAGGGGAAGAGGCAAAAATCCGCCAGGCATTTCCTTCGATCCCATCGGAAATGCCGATTCAAAATCTTGGCGAAGTGAGTTTCAACTCTGGTGTACCCAAGAAGATCGAGCTCGATGATGGGCAAGCCTTGCAGATCACGGCAACGGCACAGACTGATGGGCCCATCCAAATCATTGTCGAATATGAAGCGAAGAAGCAATCGATTGGCTCTGTTCTCAAAGAGTCGTATTCTGAACGCAAACAGTTTTTGCTGAAGCCCGGAATGCGATGTGCTCCGAAGCTGCGTGACGACCTCGCAATCGTGTTTGTCCCCAAGATCATCGAACCTGATACCAAGCCGCTTCCCTAGTCACATGCACATTTCAAACAGCGGTGCGAATGGAATCGGGGAGTGACGCTTGAATTGTTGAGCGGGTTGGCTTATCAGCCGCATTCGCGAAAGCGAGCAGTTGGGTGAATCGGTGTGAACATGTTTTTCCCCTCACCCCGGCCCCTCTCCCCCAAACAAGCTTGGTTGGCGAGGGGAGCCAGTGTGGAAAGAGAGACGCGTGACGCGTATTGTTGGACGCGCATGGCGGGAACCAATTTGCGATTTGCAATGTTCAGTTTGCAATTTGCAATCGGTTTGGTTGGGCGGGGACTCTCGCGGAGGCGCTAGCGCATGCAGATGTGGCTGGAGCGTGGGCTGCGCGGGAACCGTGGCTATCGCCATGCGGCTTAGGTTGTGGTGCATCACGTAACCGCACGCTATCGCGTTTCGGCTGATGGTTTTGTATCGAGTAACCGCACGCTATCGCGCCATCGGTTTGGGATTTGGTGAGACACGTAACCGCACGCTATCGCGCCATCGGCTGATGCGACGCGGTGTTGGAATTTATTGACGGGTTCTCGCGGCCATCTTAGACTTAGCGTCTATCAATCACCTCATGCCGCTTGGAATTTGTTGATGATCAAAGAAACAACGCTTGGTGTATCGCATCGTTTTCTCTTGGCATTGCTTGTGACGTTGCTTGTCGTTTCACAAAGTGATGCAGAAGACGATGGTGTTGGCCTGATGGCATCACTTCGAAATCACTATGCATCGATCGCACGCGAGATCACCCTCCGGTCGGCCGGCGATTCGGGCGAGAGGTTTGTGATGATGGAAAAGCCTGCGATGAGCTGGGCTAGTTTAGGTGGTTGGTCCGGCGATCTATTTGTGTGGACTGGCAACGGAAAGATCCAGGCAGTTGGATGTATCGGGGCTCAGCAAACGAGCGAAGAACAGTTCAGGGATTTCTATGAATTCCATTCGCTGGCAGCGGAACCGCTGGAAGACGTCCTGCTGACGCCCAAAATTCGCTGGATTCCCACTGACGACGCGGCGAATCGCGCACGGCTTGTGGGCGCGCCACTGCCGGCGACTTCGCCAAGCCTGCGACTCTCTCAGATGCGAAGACTTGCGAGGAGCTTTCATGTTGGCATGCAGGTCAACGATGACAACGTCGAAAATGAACTTCGTTTGCTCCCTCAACCAGTCGCTCGTGAATGCCGCGAATTGGATGACCGCGCAGAAAAGGTAGAGACAAGTGCCACGACCATCGACAGTGCTCTGTTCGCCTTTGTGTCGTCCTCCGGAACCGATCCAGAGGCATTTCTGTTGCTGGAAGCGGTCAGACAAGAACAGCAAACGGTTTGGATGTTTTGCGTTGTACGATTCACAACACGCGAACTGTGGATCAATCGAGACAACGCTGCCACAAAAACGATCGACAAAGTGACTGATCAAGCCATGCAAGGCTGGGCCAGTGGACTGATCAAGGATGCCTATTTTTTCACTTGGAACTCGACGTTCAGCCGGTCGGAGTTACTTCAGGACTGACAACGTCAAGCGTGTAATCAGCGTTCCCCTTTTCCTCGCTATCTTGCCCGTTCTCACTTGAAGGTATCTGACACAATACTGTTCGGCACGTTGGACGGGGACTTTCGCGGAGACGCTAAG
Organism: Rhodopirellula sp. MGV; assembly: GCF_002251265.1. Classification (NCBI taxonomy): domain Bacteria; kingdom Pseudomonadati; phylum Planctomycetota; class Planctomycetia; order Pirellulales; family Pirellulaceae; genus Rhodopirellula; species Rhodopirellula sp. MGV. Next base: position 8,282 of record NZ_NPDI01000068.1, read on the forward strand.
GCATGGAGATGTGGCTGGAGCGTGGGCTGCGCGGGAACCGTGGCGATCGCCATGCGGCTTAGGTTGTGGTGCATCACGTAACCGCACGCTATCGCGTTTCGGCTGATGGTTTTGTGTCGAGTAACCGCACGCTATCGCGTTTCGGCTGATGGTTTTGTGTCGAGTAACCGCACGCTATCGCGCCATCGGCTGATGGGCGAAGGGCGACGATTATTAGCCGCATTCGCGATAGCGAGCGGTTGAGTGATTCGGTGTGAACGTATTTTTCCCCCTCACCCCCGGCTCCTCTCCCCAAACAAGTTTGGGCGGCGAGGGGAGCCAGTGTTGGTGAAGAGTCGCGTGATGCATTTAGTTTGACGCAGGTTCCGGGAACCAATTTGCGATTTGCAATGTTCAGTTTGCAATTTGCAATCCGTTAGTTGAGCGGGACTGGCGTGGAGTCGCAAAGGCACGGGGTTTTGCTGGGGCATGGTCTCGCGGGCGAACCGTGGCTAGCGCCATGCGGCTAAGGTTGTGATGAGACACGCAACCGCACGCAACCGCACGCTATCGCGCCATCGGTATTGGTTTTGGTGCGAGCGACGATCACTTTACATTGACTTTCGCGAAATGTGATTGCGTCCGCGGCCTTCCTACCGCGAACTCTTCGTCAATCGAAAGGTGCTCCTCAGTCACAATCGTTTACAGCGACTCGTCCGATTCGAGCGCTGCTTTTGCTTGGGCGAAGTCGGTTGTGTCGACGACGATTTCGCCGTCGCGGACGGCGACGGTTCGGCGTGCGGTGCGGGCGACGTTTAGATCGTGGGTGACCAATATCACGGTGATCTGTTCGGTCTCGTTTAGACGGTTGAACAATTCGATGACTTCGCGGCTGGTCTTGGTATCGAGGTTCCCCGTCGGTTCATCACCCATCAAAATCGAAGGCCGGTTCACTAAGGCTCGCGCGATCGCGACACGCTGCTGCTGTCCTCCAGAAAGCTGACTTGGGTGATGGTGATAGCGATCACCGAGACCGACGAGGTCGAGTACTTCTCGGGCACGGTCACGACGCTGGCGAGGTGAAACCTTTGTCCCATACATCAACGGCAGTTCGACATTTTCGAGCGCCGAGGTGCGATTGAGCAAATTGAAATTTTGAAACACAAATCCCAACTGTCGGTTTCGAATTCGCGCTCGCTGGTCGCGGGTCATCGTGACGATCTCTTCACCCGCCAATCGATAGCTGCCACGTGTCGGTCGATCAAGGCAGCCCAGCGTGTTCATCAGTGTCGACTTGCCACTGCCCGATGGGCCGACCAGGGCGATCGATTCGCCGTCTTCGATTTGCATCGTCACACTTCGCAGCGCATGCACCTGGACTTCGCCCAAGTCATACGTGCGCCCAATATCATTCAGCTCGATCAATGCCATCAGACTTACTCGTATCGCAAGGCGTCGATCGGGTCCAAACGGCTGGCGCGACGCGCCGGGTAGAAGCCAAAGAACACGCCTACGATTGCGGCGAAGCCCATTGCGACGAGCGCGGCCGGAATCGAAACGACCATCGGCCACTCGGTACCAGGCTTGTATGTGTTGATCACCACAGTGGCGCCCATCGATAGGGCGGTACCCAGTGCCAAGCCGATCAGTCCTCCGATGCTGGACAAGATGATCGACTCGATCAAGAACTGCCACAAGATATCGCGACCGCGGGCACCGAGTGCCATCCGGATCCCAATCTCGCGTGTCCGCTCGGTGACCGAGACCAACATGATGTTCATGATGCCGACGCCACCGACGACCAACGAGATGCCAGCGATCACGGACAGCATCATCGTCAGTGTGCCGGTGACGATGCCCAACATGCTGGAGACTTCTTCCATGTCGGTGACTTCGAAATCGGGTTCTTCTTGCGGGGCAATCTCATGGCGTTCGAGCAGCAGATTGCGCATTTGATCGCTTGCCCGATGCATTTGATCCATGCTGCGGGCGGAGACCATGATCGCGTGGATGTTATCAAGCGGGTCGCCGACCAAACGTTTTCGCACGGTTGTTTGCGGCATCAAGATCAAGTTGTCCTGATCGTCACCGACCATGTTCGCGCCTTTCTTGGCCAAGATTCCGATGACGCGTATCGGAACATTGTTGATTCGGATGGTCTGCCCGATCGGGTTGGTGGTGCGGAACAACTTGCCAATCAGGGTTTGCCCGATGACACAGACCTTGGCACTCGATTCCATGTCGGCTTCGCTGAAGAACGACCCGGCAGCCAACGGCCATGCCCTGACCTGCAAGAAATCGGGACCGACGCCGACCATTTCTTTGGGGCTCCAGTTTTCGTTTCCAAAGATGACTTGTCCGCCGGTCCAGATCATCGGCGACACCGCACGCACGGCGGAGCATTCCAGTGCGATCGCGTCGGCGTCTGCTTCGGTGAGTGTCGGCGCGTCGTTTCGCAGGACACCACGTTCACGCTTTTGGCCGGGCGTGACAAAGATCACGTTGGTTCCAAGGCCCTGAAGTTCGCCTTGCACCAATCGGTTGGCGCCTTGGCCGATCGACACGATCGTCGTCACCGCAGCGATCCCGATCACGACACCGATGATCGTCAAGATCGCCCGCATCTTGTTCTTTCGCAATGCACGCAGCGCGGTTCGTAGGGTATCGAAGAACGACATCGTGATCACATTGAGTTTTCGGAATCGGTTTGCTTGCCGATGACAAGTGAATCGCCGGCGGACAGGTCACCGGATTTCAATTCCGTAAAGCCATGTTCGCTAAGGCCCGTTACGATTGGCACGGCCTTTAATAATTCACCATCGATGACCCAAACATGGCGTTGGCTCCGTTGTCGACGGCGGGTGGCTTTTTCAGCGGCAGACATCAGGGAATCGTCTTCGGCAACATCACTGGTCGGTTTCTTCCATGTGGTCCCGTCGATCAGGTAGCGATCTTGCTCGCGGACCTGCTGAGCATCGTCGGGAAAGAACCGCAGCGCCGTGTTGGGCAGCTTTGGTACGTCTTGAATCGAATCGACTTCAAAAGAAATGCTGGCCGTCATTCCGGGGAGCAGTTTCAAATCCGGATTCTTCGTCTCGATCACGACCGGATAGGTCACCACATTTTGAGTTGTCGCGCTGCTGACGCGGATCTGTACGATCGAACCTTCGAACACCATGTCGGGATGTGCATCGACGGTGAAGGTTACGGGTCTGGATTCGGCTTGCGCTTTTTGCACCAGTCCAATGTCTGCTTCGTCGACCGACGCGAACACGTGGACGGTTTTGCGCAGGTCGGGTGCGACGATGAACAATTCGGGCGTTTGGAACTGGGCCGCCAAGGTTTGGCCGGGATCGATTTTTCGATCAATCACAATGCCGTCGACCGGCGCCGTGATTTCGCAGTAGTTGAGGTTCGCCATCGCGTTTTCGAGAGTCGCTTGAGCTTGCAAGATCGTTGCTTCGGCGACTTTGCGTTGGGCTTGTAACGACTTGACTTCGAAAGTCAGCGAATCCATTTCGCTTTCCGACAAGAAGCCTTCGCGTTTGGCACGTAGTTTTTCGCCGCGGTCGAAGTTATTGACCGCTTGTTGCAGCTCGGCTTCGATGCGTTCGAGTTCAGCCTTGCGGGTTGCCAAGGCGGCTTCGGCGCGAGCCGTTTCGGCTTTGAACAGTCGCGGATCGACTCGCGCGAGCACATCCCCCGATTTAACTTCGTCGTTAAAGTCGACGTTTAATTCGACGATTGGCCCCGAGACGAACGAACCGACAGAGACAGACCGTACCGGACGGACCTCACCGGTCGAATTGACAAAGCGTGTGATGTCGCCTTGGACGATTTCGGCAGTGTCCCAGCGAACGCGATGACGCTCTTTCCAGTATCGCATCGCGGGACCGGCAACGGCTGCACCGATTCCGCCTACGATCGCCAGGAAAATCAACCATTTAAGGACAGGTTTCATCAGCACGGTGCGGGGAAAAGGAACGTCGCTGTTCGGGTAGCAGGCTGTTGATTTTCGAGTGTCGCTTTTCGTTCCACGAATGTAGCGTTCTCTACCGTTGCTTTTGCGGAGCAAAAGCCGACATAGGGACAGTACAACTTAGAAAATCAATAGGCCGTCAGCTATCAACGCGGCCAGTTTAATCGAAACGAGGCGGTTAAGATGCCTGCTGATTTTCAGTAGCAGATCTCTTCCGATGTCGCCTTGTGCTCGCGCACAACATTGAAAAAGGCTGCTACTTTCGCGGTCACGGACAAGGAAATCAACGGGTTACTAAACTGCACCATCGATTCGTCGTCGGGGCGACGATCTTGGCAGACGACACGGCAATTTTGGGGAGAATTCACGTGCGGACCAGTTGTGTCATGCTGTCGGCGATCAATGGTGTGTCGGAGGAAGCGAATGCTTCTCGATCCAGTTTCACCTTTAGGAATCGGTTCAGTAGGAGACACAGTTATGGCCAAGTACTTTGTGCAATCCGGAACGCTTCGCACCACCGTCGACGCTGAGACCGGTCAAAAGGCGGCCTTGTGGGCCGTGCACCAAGCGATGCAGCAGGTTCTGCCTGTCGATGACGAGCAACATACCTCGCAGTGCAAAGCGTCATCGATCAGCGAGTCGGGTCCGCGTGTGATGGATCATCAAGTGACGGTCAGCGAAGTTGGCTTCGACGATGAACACCCCGTCCGCTTTCCAACGATGGACGTCGTGCGACAATGGAACGAGATGTTGGTCGCATTACAACGTCTAGAACAGTTACTTGGCGATCGAGGTTTGGCGGCCTAAAGCGATCATCCAAGAAGCCCCGCGAACGCGACAAACGCCGGGATGATGCTTGCGGGGTGAGTCTCCATTCGCTATCGCATTTGGTCAAGCAACGCTCGATGTTGGCGATGCACTTCTTCTTCGTATCTCAGCATCGCGTCATGATCGCGGTCGCCACTTTGGCGATCGATGGAGAATGATGAATTGCCAAACGGATCTTCTCGCGGCGGCATCCTGCCAGCAGCCCCAAGACCGATCAATCCCAACAAGAACGTGAGCCAGAACTGCACCAGGTAAAACCCTGCTGCGGAGCGAAAAAAGCCGAATCGTTTCCACAGCATGACGAAAGCTGCAAAGAGAATCGCCATCACCAACAAACCGCCCAGAACGGGCACAATCCCAGACAGATCAACATCTGCATTGGACCGTCTTGAGATTCGCGAAGCGGCTTTGATGATCACGCCTACGATCACGACCGCGACACCCCCAACGCTCATCGCAGCTTTACCACCCTGTCCTGAACCGCCCTGTCCTGAACCGCTTTTGTCGCCTCCGCCGAAGAGACGATCCATCACATACAGGCGTGGAATGAACAGGCAGGCGGCCATCACGATTCCAATCGGCAGCTGAAACACCATCATCACGAGATACCGCAACGAGACAATCGCCACCAACAAACCGAGCAGGTTGGAAACGCCGATGGCAACAACCATCCAGTGCTTTTTCACCCAACTCGACGGGCTCTTGGATTGCTGCCACTTGGCTTGTTGTCCGCCCGCTGAATGTGGCCCACCAGTGGCGGCGTGCATGGGCATCGATGTCGGAAACCCAAAACCGCCGTCGGCCGCTGGCTGCGTGGTGTAAGCAGGTGTGGCTGTCGCGAACGGGTCGTCAAATCCGCCGTTCGCAGGGGCGGCTGGTGCAGCGAAACCAGGCGACGCGAAAGCAGAGGCACTGAAATCAGGCTCGGGCTGGATGGGCGTTACGGTTTGGGGCGATGCGGCAGGAGCCATCGCTTGGGCGGTCGCCCCGATCGGGATCGCCGGCAAGACGGTCTCGCGAGTCGATGGCGCCGGACGGTTGGCAGGCTTGCTCGTCGGTTGATTCGCTGGCGGGTTTACTCGCTGGGCCGGCGACGCGACCGGAGTTTTCGCTGCTGACTGAGGTTCCGACTGGGCTGCTGGGCGGGCTTCCGAGCGGGCGATGGCCTCAGGACCGCGGGTTGCGGCAGAAGCAACCTTGTGGGCGGGCAACTTGAGCTGCGATGCACACTTGGGACAACTGATCGTTGACGGTCGGTCGAGCAGTTTGACAGCGAGCTTCGTTTTGCAGCTGCCACAGCGGACCTGAGTCTTGGCAGGTGTTTGCGGCTTAGCAGTGGTTTGCGGCTTGGCAGGGTTTTGCGGCTTGGCAGGGTTTTGCGGCTTGGCAGGGTTTTGCGGCTTGGCAGGGGCTGGTGGCTTAGCAGACGTGGAGGCGCGGGCTGCCTCATTCGCCCCGGCACGATGGGGTGCCGCGGCAGGCTGAGTCGCTGGCACCACACAGATGTTTTTGCACTTGGGGCAACGAACGCTTTTTCCAGCCGCGGAGGCGTCGACAGCCAATGTTTGTGGACAGGAATTGCACTGAAAACGAACTTTTGTTGACATCGCAGATCCATCGAAAGACAAGGGGGTAGCGATTCTACCCACAACGACCTGCTCAGACGATCACTTTTCTTCGCAATTGACAACATCGGTGCCGATCGAACGACACTGAGGTTCGATCGGCCAGTGTTCTTGCTTACTCGTCACCAACGGGAGCTGCGTCCCCTGCTTTCCAGCGGAGGAACGAGTCGAGGAAGCCTTGCAATTCGCTGCCGTCGAGAACGCTATTGAAGTTCCCAACGTAGTGGCCAGTCCGAGCGTCTTTGACGCGTTGGTCGGGGTGCAAGAAGTAGTTGCGGATCTGGCTACCAAAGCCGGTTTTGGCTTGGGTGTTGTACCTTTTGGCGTCTTCTGCCTCGCGTCGCTCCTCTTCCAAGCGGGCCAGTTTTGCTCGCAACATTTTCCATGCGGTCGCCCGGTTTTGGTGCTGACTGCGTTCGTTTTGGCACTGAACAACCACGCCACTTGGTGCGTGAGTCAATCGAATCGCGCTGTCGGTCTTGTTGACGTGCTGTCCACCGGCACCGCCGGCGCGGAAACGGTCTTCGCGGACGTCTTTTTCGTGGATTTCGATTTCGACGGAGTCATCGATTTCGGGGGCGACGCTAACGGCGGCGAAGCTGGTTTGGCGTTTTCCTTCGCTATTGAACGGGCTGATCCGGACCAATCGGTGGATACCTTCTTCGCCTTTGAGGTACCCGTATGCCATTGGGCCACGGATGGCGATCGAGGCATTGTTGATGCCGGCTTCTTCGTTGTCTTGGCGGTCGAGCAATTCCAGCTTGTATTCTTGGCCGACGGCCCAGGCGGAGTACATCCGCAGCATCATGTCGGCCCAGTCGTTGGCGTCGGTACCGCCATCGCGGGCGTTGATGGTCAGAATCGCGCCGGCGTTGTCGTTGGGACCACTGAGCAGTGCTTTGAGTTCGAGGTCATCGAGGATGCCTTCCAAACGCTCCAACTCGGTTTTGACTTCTTCGAGAAAGCCTTCGTCTTCGTCAGCCATCTCCATCAGTGCGTCTAAATCGCCGACGGCGGTGGACAATTCCTTCATAGGACCGACAATACTTTTCAGTCCTTTCAATTGGCCGACGGTCTTTTGTGCCGACTCGTTGTCGTCCCAAAAGGTGGGCTCGGCCATCTTGGCTTCGATCTTTTTGACCTGCTCGGATTTGGAAGCAAAGTCCAGCGATTCGGAAATCTGAGCCAATCGTTTTTTGATTTTGGCACCGCGTCCAACTAGTTCGGCGTCCATGAATTATCCGTAGTTCCCGATCGCGATGTCGATCTTGGACAGCGCGACGCTGATTCGTGTGGTCGATAAAGCAAACATGCGACCGGTCTGATCGCACGGCGATTTCATCCGTTAAAAGGTAAAGAACTATACATGGCACGCGTTGTTCTGGCGATGAGTGGGGGAGTCGATTCGAGTGTCGCGGCACACCTTTTAAAGGAAGCTGGGCACGAAGTTATCGGCATTTTCATGCGTCACGGAGAAGAATCCAGCGAAGTTTGTAAAGTCGACGCCGGCTCCGGAACCGCCCTGCCGGTTTTGGGGGGACTTGCGACAGGCCGTGCCGACCACAAACAGGGTTGCTGCACCGCCAGTGACGCGGCCGATGCCCGCCGTGTGGCGGCTTCGATGGGGATCCCGTTTTACGCTCTGGACCTTCAGGCCGACTTCCGCCGAATCGTCGATTACTTCGTCGATGACTACCTGGTCGGGCGGACCCCCAACCCCTGTATCAAGTGCAACCACTGGATCAAATTCGGACGTCTGTTCGATTACGCCGACGGCGTGGACGCGGACTATGTGGCAACGGGCCACTACGCCCGAATGATCGACGGTCAACTCCACCGCGGCTTGGACGGACACAAAGACCAATCGTATGCGCTCTTTGGGATCCGGCCTGACCGACTGGACCGGATGATGTTGCCGGTGGGCGATTTCGAAAAGCCAGAGATCCGCCGAATCGCCGAGGGCCTGGATCTGGGTGTGGCGACGAAGAAAGACAGCCAGGAAATCTGCTTTGTCACCCAAGGTCACCACAGTGATTTTGTCAAAGCCCGTCGCCCCGAGATGGTCGGCAGTACCGCCGGTGAGATGGTCACCGTGGACGGAACCGTCGTCGGCAAACACCAAGGCTACGAAGCGTTTACGATCGGGCAACGCAAAAAGCTAGGCGTCGCGCTGGGCATCCCGCACTTCGTTGTCCGGATCGAACCGGAAACATGCCGAGTGGTGTTGGGCACGAAAGAACACTTAGCGAGCGTCGGCTTGTCGGCCAACGAAGCCAACTGGTTGACCGACGATTTGTCAGGCGAGCTTTCGGTGCAGATTCGTTACAACGGTTCACCACACGTCGCCGAAGTCGAAATCGACGCGACAGACCGCAGTCGATTCACCGTGAAGTTTGACCAGCCGGTCGACGCGGTCGCACCTGGCCAAGCCGCCGTGGTTTACCGTGACACGCAAGTCATCGGTGGCGGCTGGATCGAACAATCGCGATCGGTCTAGATCACCAATCGGCCGTTGCTGTCACCGATCGCTTCGGCTGGCGTTCCCATCATGTCCAGCATCGTCAGGAACAAGTTGGCCATCGGGCATTCTTCGCCGGCGTCGATGTAACGGCCGGTTTCGATTTGTCCCGAAGCCCCACCGGCCATCACGATCGGCAAGTCTTCGTGACGGTGGCGGTTCCCGTCGCTGATCCCGCTGCCATAAAGCACCATCGATTGGTCCAACAAGCTGCCGCCGGCGTCGCTTGTCGCGTCTAGCTTTTCCACGAAGTAAGCGAATTGCTCGACCAAGTATCGATCGATCTTGGAAAGCTTTTCGATCAAGTCTTCTTTGTTTCGGTGGTGGCTCATCCCGTGGTGACTGTCGCTGATACCGATTTCGGTGTAGCGACGGTTCCCGCCCGCGTTGTCCAACATCATCGTTGCGACGCGAGTCGAATCGGTTTGAAACGCCAAGACCATCAGGTCGAACATCAAACGAGCGTGTTCACGGAACTGCTCGACGCGTCCGAAGGGAACCTCGATGTCTGGCAGCGCGGCCAAGTCATCACGCTCGCTTTGTTCGATCCGTTGTTCGATTTCGCGGACGCCCGAGAAGTACTCGTCCATCTTGCGGCTGTCGGTTTTGCCGAGACCCTTCATCAGGTTCTTGGCGTCGCCGCGGACGACGTCCAAGATGCTGCGACGGACGCGGTTCTTTTCACGACGCTCCGACGCATCACCGCTGCCGAACAAACGCTCGAAGGCCAAGCGAGGAATGGTTTCCTTGGGCATCGGTTGGGTTTCGTTGCGCCACGAGATGTTGCTGCTGTAAGCACAGCTGTAACCCGAATCGCAGCTTCCGGCATTGCGGCTTCCTTCGAGACCGAGTTCGATCGAAGGCAGGCGGGTCTTGCCGGTCAATTGTGATGCGGCCAGTTGGTCAACCGACACGCCCAAGCGGATGTTGCCGCTGGTTTTCAGTGGCCGTGCGGCGGTCAAAAAGCTGCCGCTGCAACGGGCGTGGTCACCGGCACCGTCTTTGTACCCGCGGCCGTTATCGTGTGTCAGGTTTCTGAACACGTTGATTTTGTCCTTCATTGGCGCGAGCGGTTCCAATGTCTTGGAGCACTGCCAATCACGCGGGTCGTCGCTGTCGCCTTTGATGGGCGTCCAATCAGGAACGATCACACCGTTTGGAAAGAACACGCATGCCATACGCACGGGACGTTCGATCGAGTCGGCCGACGCGTACGCGCTGCGTGCCATCGGCGTCATCGCTTCGAGCAAAGGCAACCCCAGCACGGCGCTGGTACCGCGAAGGAGGGTCCGTCGATCGAGACGCTTCGGTTGAGTCGGATTCTGCAAAAAGCTCATCGCGTTTTCGTTTGGGGTAGGACGGTGTAGGCGGGAACGGCCTGCGGAGATGCAGGACAAACGGAGGGAGGCGGGGTTATCGGGTGGGTGATTGGTAGCGGAATTGTCGACTATCAATGATCGCCGAAACAAGGTCAGCTAGTCGAAAGCCGTTGGGGCGGGTGGTTTCGATGACTTCATCAATTGTACAACGATCGTCGGGCGTCAACTCGCGGCCAATCGCAAACGTCAATAAACGCTCGGTCATTGTGCGTGCCAAGGCTTCGATTTCGGTGTCACCGAGCATTTTGCTGAGCTCGGCACCACCGTTAAAGGAACGCCCGTCCGGCATCGCACCGCTGGCGTCGATCGGGTGACCGCCGTCTTCGGTACGGTATCGGCCGATCGCGTCAAAGTCGTCCAAACCAAATCCCAGTTGATCCATCACGCGGTGGCATGACGCACAACTGGCGCTTTGGCGGTGCAATTCCAACTGCTCTCGCAGCGACGCGTTGGCTGCCGCGTCGCCGGATTCCTCTAATTCTGGAACCCCGGCTGGCGGATCGGGAGCCTTGATTCCCAGGATGTTTTCCAAAATCCATTTCCCACGCAGCACCGGGCTGGTCCGTGTCGGCATACTCGTCAACGTCAACACGCTGGCGTGTGAAAGCAGTCCACGGCGCGGGGTGTCCGCAAGCGAGACCTTCGCAAACTCGATGTGATCCGAAGAGTCAGCCGGCAACTCCAAGCCGTACAGTTTGGCCAGTGGCGAATTGACGAAGGAATAATCGGCCGTCAAGAATTCGCTGACCGGCAGATTTTCGCGGATGACGTGCATGAACAACATCTCCGTCTCGCGGCTCATCGACCGCTTCAGTTCGTCATCGAACATCGGGAAGCGTTGTTCGTCGGCTTCGTGACCGTTCAGGTTTCGCAGCCCCAGCCATTGTGCGGCAAAGTTCTTGGCGAGCGCACCGCCGCGTTCGTCGGCTAGCAACCGGGCGACTTGCGTGTACACTTCGTCGCCTTCTAACTTGCCTGCGTTGGCCAAGTCCAACAGCGTTTGATCCGGCGTGCTGCTCCACAAGAAATACGACAAACGTGTTGCCAGTTGAATCTGTGACAGCTGGTAGTCGCCGAATTCGTTCGGTTGTGCGTCTTCATCGGGCAGCTCTGCACGGAACAGGAACCGTGGGCTGACCAACATCGCGGTCAATGCGCGACGCATGCCGACGTAAAAGGATTCGCGTTCGCGGGTGGCTTGTTCGACAAGTTCTGCGTACGGCTTGATCTCTTCGTCAGTGACAGGGCCACGAAAGACCTGCGGCATGAACTCGCGCAAATTCTTTTCGGCCGTTTCACGCACCTCGCGATAGCGTCCACGGTCACGCGGCGGCAGGTGCCGAACGAGTTCGAAGTGCTTGGGCGGAAACGCTTTTTTGGGATGTCGGTCGGGACCGTTGACGCGGAACGAACGGTACATAAACGGATGGTCGCCAAAATCGATGCGTCGATCCGGAGCGACGGGTGTCGCCAAGTCTTCGACGACCTTTTTGGCAACCGCTTCTTCCATCGCGGGAACTTGATCGAAGCGTGTTTTGCCGATCTTTAGCTCGCGATCGTCATAGATCGGCATGAACGCGATCCGCTGTGCGCCTTGATGAAGCTTGACCGTTTGACGCATCGAGTCGGATTCGCCGCCACCGCCAAAGTACTTCAGTTCATCGACGGCGAGCAGCAACCCATCGCCATCAACAATTGCAACTTTGATCGGGTCGGCTTTGTCACTCGACACGCCCCCGCGGACTTCGACGCGGTAGTCGCCGTCAAAGGGAACGTTGAGATCGATCCAAGCAAAGCTTTCGCGATCGACAAAACGCCCGTTGAAGCTGCCGACTTGAAACTGGCCGTAAACAGGAATCTGGTCGGGGGCCCAATCACGTCCGATCGATGGCAAATCGTCGGGGTCACCGATCACTTTCGAAGCGACGTCTTCGGCCGCCTGGAAATACTTTTCGATCAACATCGGACTGAGCGACAGGACGTCCGCGTTGTTGTCAAAGCCCGCGCCGACTTCGTCCGACGGAAACTTGTTGGCCGGTTGCAAATCCAAACCGAACAGGTCGCGAATCGAGTTGTTGTACTCGCTGCGGTTCAATCGGCGGACGGTGACCTTGCCAGCTCGGGGACGCAGGTCACAAGTAGACGAGAACGCGGCGTCTTCGAGTGCACGGACGAGCTGTTTGCGTTCTTCGATCTCGGGAGTGTCGTAATCTTCGGGTGGCATCGCACCGAAGCGAACCATTTCCAACACCCGTTGGACTTCTGCCGGGCTGAGGTTGTCGAGTGTTTCGAACGGAGTCAGGTCCAGCCCGGCTTCCTTGTAGTCTGCGTTGTGGCAATCGACGCAGTACGTTTGCATCAGCGGCAAGCCGTTCTGTTTCCAAGCGGCAAGCTGGTCCGATTCGGCCGGATGGTCGCTCGCCGGCTCAGATTCTGTTGCGTCGCTCGGTGGTTCTGCAAACGCGGCCTGACCACCCAACAATGCTGCAAGCACAGCAGAAGCGGCGGTCCAAGCAATCGTCTTGGTGATGGCAGTTGGCTCAGCAATCAGCTGACGAACCTGCGTTCGCTGCAGGCAAGACGCGAGCCATTCGATCTTTGGATCGGGCACAAACGCTCAGGGGTAGTGGTGGAGGCGGGACCGGATATCGATCAAAATCGACCGTTCCGGCGTGTGGTGGGGAGAGCTGTATTGTAGAAATCTGGCGATCTATTTCCACCCAAATCGGCTGACAAGGCGGTTGAAGGCAGGCTGAGACGGCAATTTATTGCAGGGATGGCGTATTCACGCCAGTCAAGGCAAGGGCGATTCCCCCCTAAAGGTTGCCCAGAAAGTAACGTCCCCCGTTGGAGTCTAACCTTTAGGCGATTTTCGGTTCCCTGCTTGCGGCGATGATGCCGGCGAAAAAACAAAGCCACTCAACCGCTGGCTATCGCCAAGGCGGCTCATGGACGCAGCCAAGCATTGCGAAGCTCGAAGCGGGGACTCATCGCTTCGTCCACTACGCTGGAGCACTTAAAATTCAAACAAAGCGACGACCAAATGGACGGTCAAAACGAAGAGGGTCGTCCACAAGACCGTGGAGGTGATCGACCGGCTGACATCACTTGCCGAGCGTTTTGGCGCGAGGCCTTTGTAATAGGCGATCGTTGCGGTACCGAGGCCACAAACGACATTCTTTGCCAACACCCACTGCCAGCCGATCGGCATGGCTTGCGACGCGTCGATCAAGTTGCGGTCGAAATGCAGTTCCCAGTAGTACGGGCCGACTTGCGGAAATGACGTCGAAAACGCGACCATGCTGATCAACCGTGCCGTTTCGAATGCGAGCATCTCCAACAACGGCGTTCCGACGACAAAGGCGACAACGATGGGCAAAAACAAATACGCCCTCGGCGAAACCCCCAGTGTCTTCATCGCATCGACCTGACCGCCATATTGCTTGACGCCGACATCGGCAGCAACGGCAGCACCGCATCGTGCGGCGACCAGGATCGTTCCCAGAATCGGAACCAACACGCGGTACAGCGCAAACCCGATCGACGACAACAATTCGTCGATCAACAGCGGCTGGGTGTAAACGCGAAATGGCAAAAAACGAAACGTAAAGTACGTCGCGGTAAAGCCGACGATCAGCCCGGCAATGATCAAGTACAACCACGCCGAAGGCCCCGCGACCAAGCGTGCGTAGTGCATGGTGAAGCGGGCTGCCCAGCGATGCCTTGGCACCCACGGGATCAAATCCAATGGCAACCTCAGTGCCGCGATCAAGGCGCCGCCCGTTTGCTCCAGTACCGGCCCGACGAAACGTTCGGTCAACGATGGCACTTCGGTTTCCTGATCCCCACGGTCGCGTGCTGGGATCATCAACTCGGGGATCTCTGCCCAACGTTCCCGTTCGATTTCCACCAAGCGTTCGGCTTGCGGGTCCAACAGATAAACCTTGTCAGCGATCGGGATCAAGGTTTCGTAGTCGTGCGTGACCACCACGCTGGTTCGGTGGTAGTCGGCTTGGGTTTGCCGGATCAGCTCCGCAACCAGTCGACCGCTTGCCGCATCCAATCCGCTGGTCGGTTCGTCGTACAGCACCACGTCTGGCGAAGCGGCCAACGTTCGCGCGATTGCTAAACGCTGTTTCTGGCCGCCGCTTAAGTGTGCCACGGACGTTTTTTGTGGCACCTGCAGATGCTCCAACCACTGCTTCGCCGTCCAAGATTGCTGGTCGCGTTTGCTTTGTCCTTTCCGCCGATAGGCATGATCGAGTGCAAACTGCACGTTGCCTCGTGCGGAGAGCTCATCAAACAAGGCAAACTGCTGAAACACGATCCCGACTGCTGGCTTGGCTGCCTTCGCCGCTTCGGACTGATCGCTTCCGTTTCCTGCGGTGATCTTGCCAGACCAGCGAATCGCGTCACCGTGACGCGGACATAACCCGGCCAGCAACCGCAACAGCACGCTTTTTCCGGCACCGCTGCCACCGACGATCACCGTGATCTTTCCGGCGGGGAACACCGCATCGACCTCGCGCAGCAGACATTGATCGCCGGCTGTTACCGTTAAGTTTGACAGACACAGCGAATGCGCTTGGGGCAACGGTGTAGCAATCGTTTCGTCGACGTCGTTCATTCTTCCGTCTCGGCGATGTAGACCACCGGGTAGGGCATGTTGTCGTTTGCCGTTTCGATGACGCCGTCGTTCGCGCCGGTGTGCCAAGCAATCACCCACTGACGATCTTCACGCAGGATCTGGCTGCGTAGGACTCTGGCGAAGTCGGGATTGATGCCCATTTCTTCGTTGCCAAACAAGTCATCGCCGATGCTGCGGATGACCGGTTCCAAACGTTGACTGGCAAGCTCCAGCGCGGTGGTCGCTTCGTCGCTGGTCCAGATTTCACGCCACAACTGTTTCAGTCGTTCGTTTTCGACGATGGCTTCTTTCAAGATGACTTGCACCAGCTTGCGTGTTTCCGGGTCCGAAGCCAATTCGTTTGCCGCACGCGTGACTTCGCGACGAACGGCACTGTTGTTGCTCACGTCGGTTAAGGTGCGTTGGATTGCGACGACGATTTCATCCATGTGCGATTCCAAAATCGGCACCGCGTCTTCGTCGACAAAGCGTTGCCATTCCTGACGCAGCAAATCCTTTTGCGGAAGTGGCGACTTGTCATAAATCGCTCGCCAACCGAATCGAAACAATGACGCGCGGTCCCAGATCTCACGCCCGACTTCTTCGGCGGGCGGACGCCCATGCTTTTGCACGATCGGCAAGATCTCTTTTTTGGCGAGCGGGATCAGACGCTTCTCGACCATCTGCTGATTCCAGCGTCGACCGAGCCGTTCGATTTCGACGCGATGGCTGGCGACCGAATCGCGGAAACTGTCTTCGATCAGCGGAAGTGATTTGCGAAAGGTTTGTTCGACGAGAGGGGTCAACGATCGCGCGAGCTCCTCGCCATGTTGTTTCATCGCCAACGTCAAACGATCACGAATCAGTCGCTGTTTTTCGGGAGGAAACATGACCTCGACGACTTCGGACAGTCGCCCCGTGCTGCGGTAGCGAAACATTTGACAGGCCTCGGGGTCGATGCCTGACGAAGCCACCGAACCGCCGTACCACACCAATCGCACTTCACCGCCGGGCTGAGCAGCTGGTTCGGCGACATGACCGACTTGGCGAAATGCGACTCCGGAATCTGCCGCGTTGGTCTCACTGCCGGCTTGTCCATCTTGGTTGGGAATCGCTAGAAAAATCGGGTCACCTTTTTTGAGTCTTCCCTGAGCATCGATCCGGACCACGGTCGATTCGGCGCCAATCAAATAGCCGGCGACAGACGCTAAGTTCGCTTTACCCAGATTCACCGGCGTTTCGTCATCGCCGCTTCTGGGTGTCGTGCTGCTGCGTGTCGTGACATACGCAATCCCCAACGCTGCGGCGGCAAGCGACGTCCAGAACGCGAGCCCGATGATTCGTTTTCGATAGCTGGTCAAAATTGGAACTCCGATCGATTGCCGCCGTAACTCAAGCCGCGTGAACGCATTTTACGAATGAATTGCCAGCTAACGACGCCTTTTGAGATCGCGGGCAACCAGAACAGGCACCGGCAGACTGCGGCCTGGGCGCACATTCACAAATCGACGGCTCGCCTTGCCGGGGGGATCGGCGACATCAGACACGCGATGGAGTAAACTGTCGAGTGAGCGTGACGCTCCCGAATCCCGCCCCAATCCCTCCTGTTCACCGAAAGTCACTTGTTTGCCATGCAACGAATCGCGACCCAACCGCTCGGAATCTTTTGGTTGACTCTCGTCATGACCACCAGCTTGGCCATTTCGCCGACTCGAGCGGACGAAAAGGCCGATGAGCAACCCGCCGAGGCAAAGTCCGAAGCCGCACCATCATCGATCTTTCCCGATAAAGCACTTGAAGAAGCGGTCCGCAAACAAGTCTTTGCCAAGAAGTACAACGATGAACCGATCTTGGCGGCTGACGTCGAAAAGATTTCGCGCGTCGAAGGAGTTGGCCAACAGATCAAAAGCTTGGCAGGACTCGAACACTGCCGGGCGTTGATGTTGATCGATTTGCGCGACAACCAAATCAGCGACCTGACACCGATCGCCCAATTGAAACGACTGCAATCCGTTTCGCTGTCTGGCAATCGCATCGAATCGTTGGAGGCTGTCAAAGAGCTGACGGCGATGCAGTTGTTGGATGTCTCGCGCAACTTGATCAAAGACTTGCAACCGATCACGGCGATGAGCAATCTGCGGACGTTGTATGTCGCCGAAAATGAATTGGAAACGTTGGAGCCGATCGCGACTCTCGAAAAGATCTGGTCGCTGGATGCGTCGGGAAACAAACTGACGTCTGCCGAACCGGTCCGCAAACTGAAATGGATCACGATGTTGGACCTTCGCAACAACGCAATCACGGATGTCACGCCCATCGCAGAACTACCCGCGATCAATATCTTGCGATTGGAGAACAACAAGATCCAAGACCTCTCGCCACTCGTTCAGGCGTGCAAGAAAGACGCCGAAAGCGACAACCGTTTTGCTCCGTTCCTGCGGTTGTACATCGACGGGAATCCGATCGACGAGAAGGCTAAATCGGAAGCGATCGAAACGCTGAAACAAGCCGGCGTCAAAGTCAAATAAGCTGCGGACCAAATCGTGGTGAAGCTTCCCAAACGGCGACGCCCCAAAAGCGTCACCTCGGCAAATGGACTGCCCAGCGATAACCGACTGCCCAGTGACGCGGAGCTGGCTGGGTGGTTGAAGGTTGATCGCCCGCCTTCGGTCTTTCGTCAGTCTGCACATCGCTTGGCCGAAGTGAATCGGCCCATCGCCGCGTTGCATGTTCTTGATCGCCTGATCGGATTACAGCGTGCGATCGCTAGCGACTGGAAGCTGACGGGACAATTGCTTTGCCAAGTCGGCGAATTCGCCCAAGGCCTGGATGCGTTGCGACAGAGCGTCGAACAAGATCCGACGGATCCCGAAGCATGGCATGACCTCGGTCGTGCGTCTTACAAGCTTGGCCGAACCGATCGGGCGTTTGAGGAATTGACGCAAGCCGCAAAGCTCTCGACAGACCTGTCGCCGCTGCTTGCGCTCGCAACGATGGCCCCCGGTGCCGAATCGGTTTCGCAGGAAGCGATCCTTCATTGCCGACGTTCGTTCGCATCCAAACTGGTGGATGTTGATCCGCCGATTGAAACGACGCCGGCGACGTTGCCGACCACAGATCAAGAAAAGGTCCGCCTCGGTTTTCTTTCGAGCTGGTTCGAAAAAGAAAACTACATGAAGCCCGTTTGGGCATTGATCAACCACTTGAATCGCGACCGTTTCGAAGTGCACTTCTTCGACGACAGCGACTCCAAAAAGGGCGATGGCATTGCGGGATATCGATTCGACGGACGTGACGTCTGGCATGAAACGAGTTCGCTATCGAACGCCGATTTGGCGAGCCTGATTGCAACGATCCAGGTTCACATCGCGATCGACTTGAACGCGTACAGCACACCACATCGATTGGGTTTATTCACGAAACGTTTCGCTGGCGTTCAGGCGGCTTGGTTCAACATGTACGCCACCAGCGGTTTACCAGAGATTGACTACATCATCGGCGATCAGATGGCGGTCGACTTGAAAGAAGCCAAGTATTACAGCGAAACGATCGCGTTGTTGGACCAGAGTTACCTGACATTCGAGGTAACACACCAGACGCCGCCGGTGGTCGAACCGCCATGCCTGAAAACCGGTTCGATCACGTTCGGATCACTGGTCACGTTTTACAAGATCACGCCAAATGTGATTCGAACATGGGCGGAAATCCTGAAGCAAACACCGGGGGCGAAACTGGCACTCGGGAACACCGAACTGAAATCGAAACACAACGGCCAATTCTTACAGGACTGTTTTCGCGCAGAAGGGATCGAAGCCTATCGTCTCGTGCTGCTCGGCCCCGCCCCGCACGCCGCGTTCCTGCGTTACTACGATCAATTCGACATCGCCCTGGACGCGTTTCCCTACAACGGCGGAACGACCACGATGGAAGCGATTTGGCAAGGCGTTCCGGTGATTGCCTTTCGCGGAGATCGCTGGGCGTCGCGAACCAGTGCAAGTCTGTTAACAGGGACGCCGTTTGAACGCTTTGTCGCGTCGGACCGCGAAGGCTATATCAAGAGAGCCGTCGAGTTGGCGAATTCGCCCCAGCGGGGCGCGATCCTCGGTGACCTTCGCCGAACCGCTCGCGAACAACTGCGAGCCTGTTCGGTGTGCGATGGCGCAGGCTTGGCCAACAGCATACAAGCGTTGTTCGAAGACTGGATCAAACAAAACGCAATCGCGATCGACAAGTCAACTTTGTCGTAAGACCCGATCGGCGGTGGCTAAGCAGGCGCCGTGATACGATGCGCCAAACAAATTCAAATGATTGAGCTGGTGATACAGCTTGTAAATCTCGACGCGTCGTTGCCAACCGTCCGGCATCGGCCAGCTCGCTTGATACCCGGCTTCAAATTCGGGTGGGCAACTGCCAAACCAAGCGATCATGCCCCACTCGGCTTCACGGCAACCGCGATACACCGCCGGGTCGATCACGACCGGTTGGCTGCTTTGGTCGAACAGGTAGTTGCCACTCCAAAGGTCACCGTGCAGCAGGCTATCAATGGCCTCGCGACCAGACAACAAGTCAGCGATTCGTTCAATGATTGTCTCGCAAGACTGCACGAGGTGGTGTTCGGCCAATCCTTGATCTTGGCACCAGCGAAGTTGCCGGCGCAGTCGCTGCTCGGCAAAGAACTCTTCCCAAGTGCTCGGCGCCCCGTTGATTTCGGGCGTATTGATCTGTTTCGCGGAACCAAGAAAGTTGTCTTCGTCCCAACCGTGATCGCTTCCCTGGCTGGCGTGATGCATTTCGGCAAGCCGCTGACCGAACAGCTGAAAATCACCTGCGGTTGCTCGCCCGGTTTTTCCGTCAATCCATTCCATGACCAAGTAAGCGTCGCCGTCGACCGTCCCGACGGCAATCGGCTTGGGAACGCGAATCGTTTGTGTCGCCGCCAATGCCAGCAGCCCATTCGCTTCGCAGCGAAAGTTCGATAGTTGATCGGCGGTGTTTCGCTTAACCACCACGTTGGCCGGATCCGGCAATCGCAGAGATTCGCCCGAGAGTGTGTTGAGGCGTGCCGGCTCGGAATCAAATCCGAGGTGACAGACCCGCACATCGCTGATACAACCGCCGCCCAGCGGTCGGCAATCGAGTACTTGAACGGGTGTATCAAGAAGCTGAGAAATCGTACCGGACTGCATGGCAAAGATTCTGGGGAATTGAAACTTTCGGTGATGGCCGCGAGTAATGTAGGTTGAGCAGCAATGTACCCTGAAGCGTTCCTGCAACGCAAAATCTGCGAATCGAGCCCCACACCAGCCCGCTCATGATGAGATTGGACATGACACGTTCCCAAATGCCGGCCGCCGCGATCGTCTTGTTTGGCCTGATTTGGATGCATGGCATTGGCGGACTTGAGATCAATTCGGCGAGTGCTGATTCGCCGACCGTCGATCTCGCGTCGCCTCGCCTGACGCGGTTGGACCTGGATGACTTTCGCGGACGCCGCTGGACGATTGATGATTTTGCCAGTGACAAGTTTTTGGTGGTCGCATTCTTGGGAACCGAATGCCCGCTCGCCAAGCTGTACTCGGCACGGCTTCAATCGATGCAAGAGGACCTACAATCCAAAGGGATTCGCGTGATTGGTGTGATGAGCAACCGGCATGACTCGTTGCTGGACATCACCGCGTTTGCCAATCGCCAACAAGTCACGTTCCCATTGCTCAAAGATGCGGGTGCGCGGCTTGCTGATGAACTAGGTGCGACGCGAACGCCAGAAGTGTTCGTGTTCGACCAGGACCGCAAACTTTGTTACCGAGGTCGCGTCGACGACCAATACGGGATCGGCTACGTTCGCGATGAACCGCGTCGCAAAGACTTGCAAATTGCCTTGGACGAGTTGCTCGCCGGTAAAACAGTGACGCTCGCCAAAACCGAAGCGGTCGGATGCATCATCGGTCGCAAGAAAGACGTCGCGAGCTCCAGCGAAGTGACTTACGGCGGGCAGATCGCCAAAATCCTGAGCAAACATTGCGTCGAATGTCACCGCGAAGGCGAAATCGCTCCGTTCGCACTGACCGAATACGAAGAAGTCGCTGGCTGGGCCGAGATGATTGCCGAAGTCGTCCGCGACAAACGGATGCCACCGTGGCACGCCGATCCCAACCATGGTCACTTCGCGAATGAACGCGGTCTGACCGATGTCGAGAAACAACTGCTTTATGACTGGGCCGAAGCGGGCGCACCGGCTGGTGATTTGAGCGACCTGCCAAGCTTGCCCGAAACGGTTGCCGGATGGCAATTGCCTCGCGAGCCGGACATGGTGTTCAACGTCAGTCCCGAACCGTTTGACGTGCCCGCCGAAGGCACCGTGCGTTACCAATACTTTCGCATGGACCCGAAACTGGACAAAGACATCTGGATCCACGCCGCCGAACTGCGTCCGGGCAACCGACGCGTCGTGCACCACATCCTGGCGTTTGCGGTTCCCAAAGGCGATCGCAACATCAATGGCGCCCGCGGATTTCTGGTCGGGTATGTCCCCGGAATGCGAGTCGATCCGTGGCCAGAAGGTCACGCCAAACGCATCCCCGCCGGCAGTGAGCTAATCTTCCAAGTTCACTACACCCCGATCGGAGTCGATACCCAGGACCAAAGCGAACTGGGGATCTGTTTGCTAGACGATGCAGAAGTCCGTCGTGAAATCGTGACCACCAGCGCCGTGCAAACACGATTCGAGATTCCGCCCCATGCGGAAAACCACCAAGTCTCCGCCAGCGGACCACGCTTTCCCGAAGACGCCAAACTGCTGGCGATGAGCCCCCACATGCATGTTCGAGGCAAAGCATTCGAGTATGCGTTAGACCAATCCAAGAAAGTGTTGTTGTCGATCCCGGAATACGATTTCAATTGGCAAACGACCTACGTCCTGGACCCGCCGCTGGAACTGACAGCGAATGATCGCATCGTGTGCCAAGCCGCGTTCGACAATAGCAGCAAGAACCTCAACAACCCGGACCCGAACGCCACCGTCCACTGGGGCGATCAGACCTGGGACGAGATGATGATCGGATACTATCACTTGTCCGTGCCGCGTGCCGACGCACCTGAAACGGCATCCAACGCCAATCGAAGACGTGAGCTGGTCGAAAACGCTGTTCGCCTTGCAACCTTCGATCGCATCGACAAGGATTCCGACGGTAAAGTCAGTCGCTCAGAGACGCCGCGACGTTTTCTGAACGTGTTTGACAAGCTAGACGCCAATCATGATGGCATCTTGACGCGATCCGAAGTCGAGACCAATTGATCGCTGTTCGGGTCAACCATTGCGATCTCGGAACGCCGCAGCCAAACGTCACGCCCATCGGCCAATGCGGCTCGCACCCACTCGTCACGGTTTTCCAGCACCGTGACTTCGACGCCTGCAGGCAAAGGCTCTTTCAGCAACGGCGGTGCCCCGGGCGAATCCGCCGACCGGGCAATCACATCTGAAACGGCGATCACAGCGTCTCGCTGTGGCGTCGGCGGCACCAGCAACGTGGCCGCAATCAGTATCAGCCAAGCGACCAACGCGATGCCGGAAAACCATGCGACAACCCGTCGGTTGGTTTGCTGATAAAGCAACGCTGTAATGGCAAAAGCCAAAAACGCGATCGCCGTGATCCCGCCCCAATCACCAACGCGGACCAGCTGGCGCCAATCAAACATCGCCCCAATTGAATTGCTGTCATCTCTTGGGACAGGTACCCAACTGGGCAACAGACTCCGAGCGTGACGAAGGTTCCGCTGGGCTTTCGCGTTATCCGGTTCGAGTTCCAACGCCCGTCGATAGGCGAGCACTGCCGCGGACAAGTTCTCGGCACCGATCGCGGCGTTGCCAAGGTTGATCCACAGCGATGCGGTCACACGATCGCCTTGCTGATCGACGGCCTTGTCAAAGTAGGCTTGTGCGATTTCAAAACGTTCGGTTCGCAATCCGCGGTCGGTCGTTTCCAAGGCAAGCTGGTAGCTGTCGATCCCTTGGCGCAGCAATTCGGTCGGGTCGGCTGATCGTCCGACAGAGGCTGATCCAAAGATGAACAGGATGAGGAGGGTAGCACGCATCGCATTGTTTTCGAGAACGAAATTTTTACGCGCTGAATCATCGATCGATCGAGAAAAATTGTCAATTGTCAGCAGCGATTTCACGCGGTTCTGACGGGGTGAATGCTCATTCGACTGTGACTCGCCCTCGGTTTTCTGACCGTCAAACTTGAGCAAGCTTGCACAGATTGGAACTCGATTTGCGACGGTTGTTCTCCCGTTGTCCCAGCTTGGTCGACACTTTTCAAAACCAAGCCATGTGTGCGAGCTTCCCCCATGGTCGCAACATTGACGGCCAAATGGGCGGGGCCTCTTGCTCCGCGCCGAAGGCTGCTGGGACCTTCACTTCCCCCAAAGTAGAAATCTAAAAGGAGACAATGATGAAATTGCGAACACGAATTGCTACTGCTGGTGCAGCTGCCGCACTAATGATGCCTGCCGTCCAAGCGCAAACTGTCGGTGGTGCGATTTCCGACTCGGTGCAAGACAGACTGAGCCCCGGCAATCCGATCGACTCCCGGGATGCATTGGAAAGCGGAATCCGACGTGCAACAGGCAGCGTAATTCGGGGTAACAGCTTGAACCAAGCCGTCCGAGACGGCGTCGATCAAGCCGCCCAAACCGTTGAACGTCGAGTCAACCCTGACGGGACGATCCAAAGCAGGGCTACTGTTAATGGTCAAACCACCCTGAATAACCAAGGCTATGGCAACCAAGGTTACATGACCAGCCAAGGTCGTGCGTTGTACCAAGGCAACGATGGGCGTTGGTTCTACCTGAACGGTAACGGACAAGCGGTCTATACCAGTGCTCCACAGCAAATGCGAAACAATCACTCGCAGTACTATGGACATCAAAACGGTCATGCCTCATCGAATGTCGCATACCAAGACCAATCACAACGAGGTCGTTTGGGTGCTTCGATCGAAGAGACTGACCAAGGTGTACGAGTAACCCACGTCGTCCGTGGCAGTGTTGCCGAGAAAGCTGGCTTGCGGACTGGTGACGTGATTGTTACCGCCGATGGCCAAAAGATCGAGTCGCCAAACGCCTTGGGACAACGCATCGCCGATGCGGACGCCAACTCACAAATGACGCTCGTTGTGAAACGCGATGGCCAAGAACAAGAACTGCGAGCATCGTTGGGTGCCAAAGCCAATGCCAGCAGCAGTTCGAACCGTTCGATGCAATCCAAAGAAGCGTTGAACAATCGAGTCAATCAGCTTGAGCAACAACTCAACGAACTTCGGACCACGATTGATGACCTGCGAAGCGATCTGAAGGCCGACACGACCGATGCGGCTACTGAAGCAACGCAGCCGTTTGCCAGCACGATTCAAAACGGCGTGAACGACGCAACTGCGGCGACGCGTGATGCTGCCGAAAACGTTGGCAACACCGCCAAGAACGCTACCGAATCGACCAAGAGCACCGCGAACAAGGCTGCCAACCAGGCAAAGGACGCAGCCAAGAAAACTGGTGAAGCCGTTGAAAATGCGACTGAATCGGTTAGCAACTCGCTCGGTTTGGACCAGTAATTGAGTTGAACACTCATGTGCTTTGCCCGCAGGTTGACCAGCGAGGCAGAACGAAAACGCAAAGTACCCCGGCATTACGCGGGGTATTTTTTTTGATTCACCATAGCGAATGTGACGACGAATCCATTCTCCCATCATCCGCCCAGCCAAGAAGGGAAGACGATCGACACACAAAATGTTGTGGATTGACGACGATTCTTGAAACATCGTCTCCATTCGCTTGCCGAACGGCATCGCCATAGGAGTCTCGCCTAGGTTGACGGTATACTCTTCCCATTCAAATTTTCATGAGTGTTGGAAGATGAGCGACGAGAAAACGATCGAGAGCCTGCGTCTGGCATTAGAAGTTTCCCCGGACAACGTGCCGCTTCGGTTGCACCTTGCGGAAATTTTAGGCGGGCTTCGCAAGTACGAAGATGCCGAGACAATCATTCGCACCGGCATGGCGAAACACCCCGCCGATACCGAATTAAAAATGGCATTGGCAAACGTGTTCTTTCTGCAACAGAAAGACAACGAAGCGATCGTCTTGCTGGAAACGATTGGCAAAAAGGACGGCCGCTATGCCGAGTCGATGTTGCTGCTGGCGAGGTTGCATTCTCGCTCCGGCAATCATCGCGAAGCCGCCAATGCCTATCGAACCGCGATCGACGAAAATCCAGAACTCGCTGACGACACGCTGAGCGAAGAGCTCGGTGTCTATCCGTCTGCCGCTTGGGGACAAGCGGAACAGCCATCCGAACCTTGGCGTCAGGCACAACCGGCTGGTGATCAACAAGGTCCCCCACAATCGACATTCGAACTCGAACGACCAGACGTTTCGTTCGATAACGTCGGCGGGATGGAGTCGATCAAAGAGGAAATTCGGATGAAGATCATTCATCCGTTGACGCATCCGGAGATCTACAAGGCGTACGGCAAGTCGATCGGTGGCGGGATCCTGATGTACGGCCCACCGGGATGCGGCAAGACCCATTTAGCGCGTGCGACCGCGGGCCAAGTGAATGCCAAATTTTTGTCTGTGGGCATCCACCAAATTTTGGATATGTGGATCGGCAACAGTGAAAAACAACTACATGCGTTGTTCGAACAGGCACGACGCAACTCGCCATGTGTCTTGTTCTTTGACGAAGTCGATGCCCTGGGTGCTTCGCGTACCGACATGAAAACCAGCGGCAGCCGGCACCTGATCAATCAGTTCTTGTCGGAACTCGACGGCGTCAACGCATCCAACGAAGGCGTGTTGATCTTGGCAGCGACCAACGCCCCTTGGCATCTCGATTCGGCATTCCGACGACCAGGGCGGTTTGATCGCGTCTTGTTTGTGCCACCGCCAGACCGGACGGCACGTGGGGCAATTTTGGAAATCATGTTGAGCGGCAAACCGGTCGACAACATTGCCCATGACACGCTGGCAAAGAAGTCCGATGGCTTCAGCGGCGCCGATCTGAAAGCGGTCATTGACGTCGCGATCGAAGCGAAACTGACCGAAGCGATGAAAGCGGGGATTCCAAAGCCGCTGACAACCAAAGACCTGCAACAAGCCCTTTCGAAGGTCAAACCGTCAACCAGCGAGTGGTTTTCGACTGCGAAGAACTATGCACTGTTCTCAAACCAAGGCGGTGCATACGACGACATCTTGGATTATCTGAAACTGCGATAGCGACATGGACCAATACGATTCTTATCTCAACCGAGCCCAGTTGCTCGCGGCACAGGACCGCTATGAACTTGCCGAAGAGGCGTTGCGTCAGGCGATCGGGATCGATCCTGACCAGGGTGGCGCGTACGCGATGCTGGCGCTGATCAAGTGTGCCCAAAAATCCTACGGCGAAGCCACCGAACTGGCGCAGCGTAGTGTGATGCTGGACCCTGACAACCCCGGTGCACACTACTCGCTCGCGTCGGTGCTTTACCATCGTGACAAGTATGCTGACGCGATCAAATCGATTGATGCGGCGATCCAGTTGCAACCCGCTGATCCGGATTTCCATGGCTTGCAAAGCTTGATTGCGATCCAACAGTACCGCTGGAACGATGCCCTGAATGCTGCCGAAACAGGATTGCAGTTCGACCCCGACCACAACACCTGCAACAACACGCGGGCCGTCGCGTTAACCAAATTGGGACGGCGCGACGAAGCCGGTGCGACAATCGATTCGGTGTTGGCCAACAATCCCGAAGACGCGTTTTCACATGCCAACAATGGCTGGACGAAACTGCATGCGGGAAAGCCCGACGAAGCGGCCGAGCACTTCAAAGAAGCATTGCGGTTGGAACCCAATAACAGCTGGGCACGAAGCGGCATCATTGAATCGCTGAAGGCAAAGAACATCATCTACCGCCAGTTTCTACGGTACGTATTGTGGGTATCGCGATTTCCGCCGAAGACACAACTGTTCGCATTCATCGGCGTAATCATCGTGCTGCAGTTGCTGATCCGCCTTCCCGATGACGGCAGCGTGATCAAGCTGTTCGGGTTGCTGCTCGCGCTTGTGTACATGATCTTTGTCGGCACGATGTGGCTCGCCAGCCCGCTGTTTGATTTGTTGCTTCGCGCGAGCCGCTACGGCAGGATGGTTTTAACCGATGACCGGAGGGCAGACACGAACTACTTGATGATCGCAATTGCTGCGGTTGCGATCTTAATCTCGGGTCCGATTGCGACACAGCTTCGTTCGCAAGACGTGATCCATTACGCGATCTTGCTGATGCCGGTGGCCGTCTGCTTAAACACGCCAAGGACCGCCAGGCGAAAACAAGCTGCTGCAGCCGTCATCGCGATCTTTTTAATTGCTGGTTTCTATTGGTATCGCTGGTACATCAACCCTGGCGTCGATGGATTCACATCACTTCGCGAGATCATCGACTACGTTAAAGAGATTGATTCGTATGTCGCTTTAGAGCCGGCAGAGAGCGGCGCGGAACAAGGTGTCGAAATATCGGTATCCAAAGTCAACGCGATCACCGCTTATTTCCAAAATCAAAATCGCTTGCATGATTTCTTTTTCTGGCCTGCGATCGCGATGACTTGGTTATCAGATTACTTCCACCGGACCTCACGCTAGGACAACAGATTGCCTGGTCCACTCGTGCGATCCGCATTGATAACTCATCAGGCATCGGTTGCGGAACTCACGTTCGCGGGCTTGGGGTCCTCCGTGTCGTCAGCAGGATTCTTTGTTTCCCAACGTGCGAGTTCGTCAAACTTGGATTCGATTTTGGCTGCCATCGATGAGAGCTCGCCGCCACGGTGCATGGCACGCTCGCCACACTGATCTTTGACACGTGCATCGAGCTCTGTCTGAATCGACATCCCTTTCTTGTTTCGAAAACCGGACATTAGAAGCGAACGAATTAGCTGTTCGCAGCGATCGTCGGATAGCGATGCTTCGCCCTGCAAAACCTCGCAACAATGTGCTGCCAACGAATCTAACTGGGCTTCGATCTCGGGGTTCGTCTTTGTTTCTGTGTTCATAATTGTGCCTGTCCTGCTGGTGGATGAAATGATCCGGCAAATCAACGGGAGAATACCGCGAGTCGCCGTGATCACGGATCGAAGACTGCTTGGTGTTGCAATGACTGTGCCAAGGTTCTGCACTCCTTCCGAGCGACGCTCTGTGGCGATCGCACCGAAAATCGGCTGGCGAAGAATCGACCACGCTGACTAGACAGTGACCAATATTTGGGAGTTGTGCCGAAAAACGTTAGAATAACGTCCCCCCTGCTCTGCCCTTCCCTCCCCTATTCGGAGCTTCTGATGACGCACAAATTGACGCGACGACGCTTCGCTAGCACTGGCGGACTTCTTGTGGCAGGCGGCTTAGCCACAGGATTGGCAAACCAACCGCAATACTCCTTCGCCGCGATCGAAGCGATCGAGCAGCAGCGTCTGATAGAGCTCGGCCTCAACGCGCTCGCCCGATCTCCCGATATGAATTACTTCGCTGACGGACACCGAGGGGCGGCGATGATTTCGGCACACCTGATGTGTGTGAATAACCAGTTCGACGATCAAGCAGCTCAGCGAATCAACCAGCTGTTTAATCTGAACTGGGCAAACTCGAAACTCTGCCAACCGTTCGCGGAAGGCGACCGAGTGGAAGACGCGACTGAACAGGTTGGCAAAGCCTTGGCCGAAGGCAGCGGTGTTCTTCGCGAAGTTGGCCATGATGCTATTTTTGCGATGCACGCCATCAAAGGCTTTCGCATGATGCCGCAGCTTGCGACCCAAGAACGAGTGACCGGTGTTTGCGAACTGCTGCGGTCGATCAAGCCTTGGCGCGACGTCGCGCCTGATCCGTCGATCGAACCACCGCCCTTTTCCAACGCGGTCGAAGCCTCTCGATTTGTCCTGCAAGAAGCGAGCGACGCGATCGACCGATTCTCCGGCTTTGGGCAAGGCTTCGCAGGACACATGCTGACGTTTGGCCAATCGCTGATCGAGATGGCGGCGATGGGTGATGTGGAATGGGCGGAAAGCTGCCGCGTCGCGTTTTGCAAATACGTTACGGTAACACGCCAAGGGCCAAAGGACGGTGATCGCAAAATCAAAGACCACCGGTTCAGTAAACTTCGGCCCGACGATACCGAATACTGGCAACAACGTGGCGATAAAACGCTGGGTATCGGGCATGTCTTTAAGTACCCCTACGCCTATTACGATTTGCTTTCACGCGCAAACTCGCCAGAACTTCGACAGTCATTCGACGCAAAGGCTTGGCAGCTCTTCTAGTCACAGGCCGCTTGCCTGACTGCACTCAATCGCCCGCTTGAAACCTTGTGGACAACCTTGCGGTACGAGCACAATCTCGGCCGTTTTAACGACAGTGCCGAGAAAACGCTTGTGCGCTGGCGCCCAGTCCCCCAGGATAAAGAACGACCCCACCTTTGCGGGTGAAAGTCTCTCCCATTCGGGACGCCTCCCACACCACTGCTGACGCGTTTCCGAAACGGGCAGATGACTTGCAGCGGGCACCTTGTCGCAATTCCCGGTGACAGCGTGCGAGCTGTCTTGATTTCAAGCACGGGAAAACAAGAGGACTGGAAACGATGAAGCATGGCAATCTTGCCGTTGTGATCGCCTTGGCCGGACTTGGCTTGATCACCAACATCGGATGCGACGGCAGCAAGGAAGCCCAAGGCCCTGAGGCTGGCGCGATTGAGGAGTACCTCAACGAGCACCCTGAAGAACGCGAGGACAACCCGGACGAATTCGAGAGTGAGGAGGACGAATTTGCGGCCGGAAGTTAGACGCATTTGAAGCGTTTTATTTCGCCCCAAGGGGCTTTTCTACCTGAGACTTGGGAGATGAGTTTGATGAGCAGACGTAGTGGCAAAAGCGGTTTCACATTGGTGGAGCTGTTGGTCGTGATCGCAATCATCGGAATCCTTGTCGGATTATTATTGCCCGCCGTTCAGGCGGCACGTGAGGCAGCTCGCCGAATGAGCTGCAGTAATAATTTCAAGCAAATCGGCTTGGCAATCCATAACTATCATTCCAACTACAAAATGCTGCCCGCCAATCGAGGCGGGACTGCACGAGTTCACGGAAACAATGCGCCGCAATCGCGGGAAGCTCGCCCGATCGGCGGCTCCTATGGCGGTAACAATCTTCACAACCTAAGCGTTCATGTTCAGCTTTGTCCGTTCTTTGAACAGCAAGGACTGTGGGATCAAATTAGCAATCCGTTCCGAGTTCGCGAGCCAGCGTCGGCGGCGGGGCAATACGAATTTAGCCCAATGGGCCCCAACGCGGATATCTCGTTGGCCCAGCATGCGCAATTCCAATACGATCCGTGGTTGACGGAGGTACCGATGCTTCGCTGCCCCAGTGATCCGGGGCAAGGCTTGGCCGCTCAGTCACGAGTCAACTATGGCATGTGTCTTGGCGACGCGTTGCAGTTCCAAAACACCGGCGGCCGCAACCAAGACGGCTCGTTCGCAAACCCTGGACACCCACGTGCGAAGTCAACTTGTCGGGGGATGTTTTTCCCGCGACTTTACACTCGATTCCGTGACGTCCTTGATGGACTATCCAATACGATCATGGCAGGCGAGATGAACACGCACCTCAACGATCGCAATGTAACCACACAAGCGGTCGACGAAGGCAACCTGGCACGCCTGATGGCCAACCCGTCGGTTTGCGCCGAAGATGTCGATGCCGAACGACCGCGTTTTTGGCATCCGACCAATGCAACGCTGACCGGTGGCAACCAGGGTCAACGCGGATTCAAATGGTCGAGCGGTTACTGCGTTCACACCGGAATCACAACGATCCTTCCGCCCAACAGCCCGATCTGCAGCAGCGGGCCGGGCACTTGGCGTCCGGGCATCTATGGCCCAAGCAGCCGACACCAGGGCGGAGCACACCTGCTGCTAGGAGATGGTTCGGTCGTGTTTATGACCGACTCGGTCGAAGCGGGACAGACGACAGCCGGGATGGTGATCTGGAATGGCACCGACGCTCGGTCGCCGGGAATGCCCAGTCCGTATGGCCTTTGGGGTGCGCTCGGAACGCGGGCCAACAACGAGATCATCGACGAACCGCTCAGCGAATAGCCGATGGGTTTACTGACGACCTCCCACAAGCAACGCTTGCTGCGTGGATGCTTGTGGGTGGTCGACGGACTATGACGAATACTTCGTCCCGCGATAGACCATGGTTCCGCTTTGTTGGGCAGCTTTGCGCGTCACCGCTGGCAAGTCTTCTTTGTGTGACAGCACGATCAATCGATCCCCTGCGGCAACGACGTCTGGCTGCTTCGGATTACGCAGCACTTCGCCGTTGACACGGCACAAAGCGACGACCACGGTGCCGCCATCACCGGTCAATTCGATCTCTTTGATCGTCGCGCCAACGAGCACAGAGTTATCCTTGATCGGGATCTCGATCATTCCCAACCCAAACGCTTCGAGGTCTTGGTTCATACGCCCGAATGCTTTGGCGTCACCCACCAACGTTTCAACACTTGGTGAGGAAATCAGATTGGCAATTTTGGTGGCGCCGATCATGGTTGGCAGGACGACTCGATCAGCACCACTACGCAATAGTTTTCGTTCGGTGGCTTCCGATTCGCCGCGTGCGATGATCCGAATGGTGCTGTTCAGTTCGCGTGCGGTCAGTGTGACAAACACATTGTGGGCGTCACCGTTTAGTACGGTTGCCAGGACCGAGGCACGCTCGATACCGGCCCGCTTTAAAATGTTTTCGTCAGATGCGTCACCGACAATGACGAATACGCCATTGCGTTCCGCATCGATCAGTCGTTCCGCATCACGGTCAACGACCACCAAAGGAATCCCTGTGGAACGCAGCTCAGTCACCAAAGTTTGCCCCACGCGACCGTAGCCACAGATGATCGCATGATTGTCCGTCTGTTCGATACCGCGGCTCATTCGGCGAGCTCCCAAAGCGCGTTGGATTTCCCCTTCGGCGATCATCTGAACGAATCCGCCAAGCACATAGATACCGGAACTGCAACCGGCAACAACGACAAGCAAGGTAAACAGTTTTAGGCCCGGATCGACGATCGGACGAACTTCACCATACCCCACACCAAAGACGGTGATGGCCACCATGTAGACCGAATCGAGCAAAGTCCAGCCGGCCAACGTGTAACCGATCACCGCAAGGATACAGGTGACACTGAGCACAAACATGCCCAATCGCATTTTATGAATCGAACTCGATCCAGACATTTGGCGGGTCACCCAAGCGGTTGCGGTCAACGGGTTACCGGATCAGCCTGACAAGGCCGACGTGCAAAGTCAACTCGCGAGGGCATCAAGGTCATCCCCCCGAGCGTTATTCAACGCTAGTGGCAGTTATCAGACCTGATCTTCAAGCTCATCTTTCAGACGAACCGCGCGTTCCTTGCGCCGTCGTCGGAGCGTTTCGAGATCGACTTGCTGTGTATAGCGTAGCGCCATCTCGACCAGCTTGGCGTGATCAATCGGCTTTGACAGGTAATCATCGCAACCGCCATTCAAACAGCGTTGTCGGTCGCCCTTCATTGCGTCAGCAGTCAACGCGATGATCGGCCAATCGATCCCCATCGAACGCAATCGCGCGGTCGCCTCGAGTCCATCGATATTGGGCATTTGCATGTCCATCACGATCAGGTCGAACAGCTGCCCCTGTTCCACTATCTCGCTGACAATACGGAGGGCATCACCACCGTCTTCGGCCGTAACGACATCGGCTCCTGCTTTTTCCAAGAAGTGCTGGCTGATGTGGCGAATGTCTCGGCGGTCATCGACCACCAAAATCTTAGCGGAGAGCGAAGGCAGGTTTTTAGCAACCGGTTCCTCCGGCTCATCACGCACAACAAGACTTGGTTTGACAAGTTCAATCTTGTCTTCGGACTCCAGCGGCAGACGAACGTAGAACGTCGAACCTTCGCCGAGATGGCTTTCCAGATCCATCTCGCCTTTCATCATGTCGACCAAGCGGTGGCTGATTGCCAGGCCTAGACCGCTTCCGCCAAACTTGCGACGTACAGAAGTATCGCCTTGCGAGAACGGTTTGAACAAACGCTCGATCTGTTCATCGGTCATCCCAATCCCAGTGTCTTCGACAGCGAACTGTAGCCATGGCGTGCCGTTTGCGAGGTACTTGACCTTTAACAACACCTGACCTTCTTCGGTGAACTTGATCGCGTTTCCGATCAAATTGATCAACACTTGGCGGAGACGTTTGGAGTCGGCGTTAATCGACTTGGGCACTTTGCCTTCGAATTGCACATCAAATTCGACACCTTTTTCCTCGGCACGAACCTGCATCAGCGACTGAATGTCAGCGACCAATTCCGGGAGCGGACAATCCTGAGGATCGATATCCAACTTGCCCGCTTCGATACGCGACAAATCCAGAATGTCGTTGATTAACTCCAACAGGTACTCGCCATTGCGTTTCATGATCAGAACGCAGTTTCGATTGTCGGGATCATCAAGATGACCGAGCAACACATCGGCATATCCCAAGATCGCCGACATTGGGGTACGAATCTCGTGACTCATATTGGCCAGGAATTCGCTTTTGCTGCGACTGGCCGCCTGGGCCGCTTTTTCGCTTCGTTTTAAGCGACGCTCCTGAGCCTTGCGGTCAGTGATGTCTTGAATAATCGCGCTCACCGCCGAGACATCGCCACCGGATTGATCGCGGTCTTCGACTGTCCCCAGCCAAAGCGGATAGAAGCTCGCCAACCATGTCCGGCGATCAGGCGTGGCCAAGGTGGTGCCAACGATTTCGACCCCAACCATTTCTTGGCCAGACTTAAAAACTTGTTCGTAGATCGGGATCAGCTGATTCGTTAATGCGGGGATCGCTTCGCTGATGTGTCGGCCGATATGGTCAGCGATTGGCAACCCATCGATTTCCGCAAGAGCCTCGTTCACTCGCAAGAATCGATAGTTACTGTCGACCAAGCACATCCCGACCGGGGCGGCTTGATAAATCAGTTCCAATTCGCGCTTCTGCTTTTCAAGCTCCGTACGGATCATCCCCAGGCTTGTTTCGGCACGCACCTGGTCTTCGACATCACTGACGGTCCCCACCCATTCACGTGTCGAACCGTCGATATTCAAAACCGGTACCGCTTCGACAAAGAACCGGCGATAGGACTGGCTCTCATGGTGCCAGATACGGCCCGTGGTTTGATACAGATTCCCTTCGGCGACGGCGCGTTTCCAATTGCTCGCCAAAGACACACGATCGTCGTCATGGATCGCATCCAGCCAACCGTTGCCTTGATGCTGAACCCAAGACTGGCCGGTGTATCGCTCCCAGGAAATCTGTGGCGTCAAAAATTCACCGTCTGAACTTGCGGTCCAAACGATGCTGCGAGTGCCACGCAAAATCGCATCGTGTCTATCTTTCGCTTCTCGCAATCGCAGCTCCGTCTCTTCCCGCTGCGCGATTTCTTCTTTGAGCTTTTCAATCGTCGACGCGATCGATGGGAGAGCCATCAACTGCGGCATATGACGAATCAAAACGATGACGGTGACCCAAGAGATAATCGCAGTGAACGCCTTGACCAGTCCCGAGACGCGGTAAATAGGATTCCAAAAAATGATCGCTTCGATCAGGTGGACCGTACCGCATGCAAGGATGAATGCGGCGAATAGCAAGAACAGCTTTGGAAACGGAAAGTCACGTCGCTTGTGAGAGAACCAAATCAACGCGATCGGGATCGCGAAGTATGCGCCAAAGATTGCGACGTCGGAAAAAATGTGCATCCAGCCCAAGAATTCGGACCAGTTTCCACAGTACCAACGCGCCGGGAAGTCATCGGTTTCAAATAGCTTTTGAAAGAATTCGACCATCGCGATGTGGGGGCAGCACGTCGTGCCGAGCTGCCCGGGACGCATGCACAAGCATTCGCCCACAAGTGCAGATACCGAGAGCACGGGTTGGTGGATCCATCGCCGATCGGTCGGCTGTGGATGCCATAGTCTACCCTAGAATCGTTGCCCTGCTAGCCTTCCCCTCTTTGTGCTTAGCCCGCTTTGTCCGCAGTCATATCGCATCGCTGTCGGCTTGGGAGTCTGCTGGCGGCCTTATCGAGTCGACGCTTGGCGTGGAGAAACGCCAACGATTCGCATTACCCGAGCGATTGTATTTCGACGGTATCCTCCGCCTCGGCGCTCGTACTCACGAACCAGAAGCTGAGCTTTTTTCGCAGTCCACTCCCCCGGTTGGCCACCAAGATTTCCTCGCAACAAACGGTCGCGGATCTCTCGCCTTAAATGGGGTTTGGTGTATCGGTAGTCATTGATAGGGTTCATCTCTCATCTCGCGTGGAAGACACAACAGATCATGTTTCCACGCAGATGCACAACGTATGCCAACTGTCCAACTTGACGCAGGCCGACATGCGAACGCGATATTTTCGATAAAAAATGCGGGGCAAACGCTCGAAGACCGCCCATCACGGACGCTCCCAAACCAACAAAAGCTCCTGTCACGTGACCGAAACACTTCCGAGAAGAGATCCGGTCGTCCGTCGAACCTTGCCGTTTACGGTCAACGGTTCGCGGGGTTTCGGCAACGCAATCAGTTCACTTTCATCTCGATTCGCTTCTCCGCACCGTTAGAATAATACGTAACGTTTTCCCAGCTCCTACTTTTCAACAGAGACCTGTTTTGCAGCGTGACCTCCGAGACGCACTTCGTGCCGAAACCAGTTCCTCTCATGAGCAACTCGATCGCAAGATGCGAGGACTCGACCTGTTCGGTTCGACTTGCCATTACGCTGCGTACCTGAGTTTGATGCGTGCCCTGCATGTTGCATTGAGCGGACACGTCAATCGCGTCGCCGCGTTGTTGGAGCTCGCACCCAATGACGAATTAATCGCCTGTCTGGATCGAGACCTGATCTCCGCCGACCAACTCGCTCCGCTGATCGACCCTCCATGCGAGCTGGGCACAAACGCAGTGAGCGAATCACCAGATGCTGTCGACTGGGGCACCGCGTACGTCATCGAAGGCTCTTCAATGGGCGGAGTGTTTCTCTATCGCCAAGCCAAGGACAAGTTGCCAGAAGGAATCGGAACCGAGTTCTTACAACAGCTCTCCGAAAATGCGGCCAAACGTTGGCCTGTGTTTACCGCAGGCTTGCGGTCCGCCGAAGTCCAGCCGGAACCGGCCATTCGCGCGGCCAAAGGGACGTTCCGCAAAACGGAGGAATTCCTCGCACAGATCCTTGATCGACTCGGGCTACCTCACGAACCGGCAACCTGAGTGACGGCAGTGGATGACGATTTAGCACGAGTTCTGTGCTTCGCAGTAATGCGCCAGCGTTTCGAGCAACTCTCGCCTCACGATAGGCTTCGTCAGCACATCATTCGCGCCCACAGCAGTGGCTTGCTGCTGCGTCTCTGAAACGGCATCCGCGGTCAACACGACGATCGGAATTTTCTGATTGAACTCGCGAATCTTCTGTGTCGCCTCCAGGCCATCCATTTCTGGCATCTGAATGTCTGTGACGATCGCGGTGTATTGGTCCGATTGCTGTTTAACGTGCTCCAGCAACTCAACGCCACTGGATACGATCGTCGCGTGCCCCCCGGCCGCTTCGATCACTCGTTGCAGAATCATCTGCGTCGCGGTCGTGTCTTCGGCAACGAGGAACTTGCAACCCTGCAACAGCTCTTCGACCGGCGCACTCAACCGGGGCCTCTCCGATTCGGAGGGCTCAGGAACGTCCGCGGGATGCAACGGCACCGTAAATGAAAACACGCTCCCCACATCGACGCGACTTTCGACGTGCATTTTCCCGCCCATCAATTTGACCAAGCGGCGGCAGATAGCCAGCCCCAGTCCGGTGCCTCCGCCCGTCTTTGCACGTCCTTTCGTCTCCGATTGCATGAACGGCAAAAAGATCCGCTCCAAATCATCTTCGGGAATACCGCATCCGGTATCAGCGACTTCGACGTTGATGAATTTTCGCTTGGTACGATTTTTCGTTTGTGTCACTCGAACGTCGACACTTCCGCCGGGTGAGAATTTGATCGCGTT
This sequence comes from Rhodopirellula sp. MGV, assembly GCF_002251265.1. Classification (NCBI taxonomy): domain Bacteria; kingdom Pseudomonadati; phylum Planctomycetota; class Planctomycetia; order Pirellulales; family Pirellulaceae; genus Rhodopirellula; species Rhodopirellula sp. MGV. The sequence continues at coordinate 45,348 of NZ_NPDI01000068.1, forward strand.
GCTGATCAGATTCAAAACGACCTGCCGAATGCGAATCGGGTCTGCCTTTACACCCAACGGCAGATCTTCATCGAACGCCAGTGCGAGCGAAGTCTTGCTTTCTCTTGCCCTGACCTGCATCAACTCCATTGAACGTTCGAACAATTGACGCAGATCGAATGCTTCGTCCTGAACCTCCAGCTTACCGGCTTCCAATTTCGAAAGGTCCAGCAAGTCATTCACGATTTCGACCAAGTACTGGCCGTTGTCCCGCATCGTACGAACGAGTTCTTCTTGCCCGGACGAAAGCTCACTTTCGAGCAACAGTTCACAGATACCCAACACCGCTGTCATCGGTGTGCGAATCTCGTGACTGATATTTCCCACCAAGGCACTCTTGGCACGGTTTGCGGCATCGGCCGCACGACGGCTTTCATGTAGTTCCCGCAACAGGTCATGGCGTTCGATGGCATTATCGACAACGCGAAACATCACCGAAGGATAGATCGAATCTTTGGTGATATAGTCCTGGGCGCCCAACTGCAAAGTGCCACCCGCATCGTGGCTCATCGTGCTGCCGGTAAGGACAACAATTGGGAACTTCGGAAAGCCCGTGGGGCGACGAATCTGCTCCAAGAAGTCATTGCCAGAAAGCTTTGGCATGTGAACGTCGACGATCACACAATCGATCGGCTCGGGATGATCCAGGCACAACGCGAGCCCCGACTCGCCATCATCGGCTTCAAGGAAACGGTACCGACGCTGCGGCGCACCTTGCATCAGCGCCGAGCGCACGCGCGCACGATCTTCCTCGCAATCATCGATCAAAAGGATTCGCTGTACCCGGTCCACGCGATTATCGTTCATCAGATACTCTCGCGCGGCAGGATCGAACGGGAATCGGGGGCAATTGCAACCACATTCAGCCAATAGTCGAGCGTTATATCGAGCACCTCAATCATCGCAGAGGTTTCAACGCGTTTGACATGAAACGAGTTGATTCCCAACTGATAAGCTTGTCGAATCTCAAACGGATTCGCCGACGTCGAGAAGACTAACTTCGGGACAAATTCGAACGCGGAATTTTGCTTTAACGCCCGCAAGACTTCCATCCCGCCAATGACGGGCAGGCGAAGGTCCAAGTAGATCAATGTTGGCGCAGCATCGCCGATCGCGTTCAACAGCTCCTCGCCGGTTCGGAATCGATGCAACCGAATCACTCGACCGGTTCGCCGAACCGCTGCTTCGATCAGCTCAAAATCCTCGTCGTTATCTTCCAATACCCAGAACTGCACCACGCCAGCGATCATAAACCCGGCTCCCATCCGACAAAGAACGTCGTCCCCTCCTGCTTGCCGGATTCGGACCGACCTGGCTGCACGACGACTTTCCCGCCATGTCGTTCGACAATCCGTCGAACAATCGTCAAACCCGCTCCGCTGCCGCCACCATATTGATTGTGTTGGTGCAGGCGCCGGAAGATTTCAAACACTTGATCCCGATAGCGTTCGTCGATACCAATCCCATTGTCGCGAACGTAAATCACATTGTTTCCATACTCGGAACAATCTTTAAACGGCGAATCAAGGTATTCAACCTGCCCGACTTCGATCCATTTCTCATCTCGATCATTATATTTGATCGCGTTAGAGATCAGGTTCATCAGTATCTCCCGAACACAGGCGAAGTCGCCAACGATCGTTTGGGGGCTACTGACACGAATCTCAACCCCGTCTGGGGCACGCCCGCTGAACAAAATATCACAGGCCTGAGAAAACGCGTCCTGAAGCTCGAACGTTTCCCACTGCAGATCCTGCCGACCAACCCTTGAAAAGCGTAGTAGCCCGTCCAGCAGCTCACTCATTCGTCCGACCAAACGTTTTAACCCACCATGCCCCGCTGGTAGGTCGAATCGTCTTGTGGCCCTTGCTCAAGCAAATACAGATAGTGGTTGATCCCCCGCAGCGGCTCCTTCAAATCGTGCGACGCGGCATACGCGAAGGCATCCAGATCGGCATTCAGTTGCCGTAACTCTTCGTTGATCCGATGTACCCTTGCGGCTTGCTCCACCACAACGCTGTTGAGTGTCGACTGCAGTGTCCCGGCGGCCTCACGATCGGTAGGCGTCCACGGCCGCGACCGCCCGTCGACCTCCTCTGTGAACTTCGCAAACGATTTTCGTGGTGACAACCTGCCGCTTTCGTCTGCTTCGTTCTTTGCCGGATCGCCAGCCCACTGGATCGTCGACGAATAGGGACCACGGAAAAACAACAGCTCACCTGCCTGGCGACGGCCCAACCGAATGGCCAACATCCCTGCCGTTGTCGCTTGATAATCCGCGGCTTGGGGGAACCAATCGGCGATGCAATCGGTCAAAAAGATATTGTCGTCACCTTGCTCATCCAATCTTATTGCCAGCTCCGCTGTCTGCTCTTCATCGGGTGTGCTTCCCCAACACGCCACGTGTGCTCCTTGGCGAAATGCCAGACCGTCGGCGTTTAACAGGTCCACCAACCACGGCGCCGCTTCGATGATCGCTTGCTGAAAATCATCTTGACTGGCGAGCTTGGAAATATGCTTGGCAATGCTTTCGCCAATCGCGACACGCTGAGCCAACAAGTCTTCCTGTCGGCGGCTGGAGAGATAAGTTGACAACAGCGACCCGGCCAACTCGCAAACATCACGCTGAACCGGCGATAGCAGCTTCGCGCCACGATGATGGCACGCAATCAAGCCCCAAAGACGATCGCCATTCAAGATCGAAATCGACATACTCGCGCCAACGTTCATGTTGCGCAAGTATTCCAAGTGGATCGGTGAGATCGCACGCAACTGCGCATACGACATGTTGATCGGCTTGGGCGAGACTTGATCGCCGTCCGTTGACACCATTGGCGGGCACATCGAGACCGCATCGACATTCACATCCGCTAGCAATCGGATCCAGTTCAGCTCGTAGAGCTTTCGGGCGGGAATCGGAATGTCGCCGGCTGGATAATGCAGTCCCAGAAACGCTTCCTGATCCTCACGTTTTGCTTCGGCGATGACACTGCCGTGATCGTCTTCGTGAAACCGATAGAGCATCACACGATCGAATCCGGTGAACTCACGGATGATCTCGATTGTCGATTGATAGACGTCTTCGAGTCGCTTGCCTTCCAGTCCGGCAAACAATTGACCGATCAGCTCGGCACCAACCGAATCGGTCTCGTCGTGAGCCTGCTCGAACTCGATTAGATAGAGGTCGCCACACTGGTGCGCCGACGCCACGACATTTCGATGCCTTAGCTGGAAGGTTTGCCGGACACGCTTGCCTTCGCGGATTGGCGTGATCGAGTCAACAAGTTCGCCCAAGCGAGCATCAAACTGCTCGATGCGTTGCCCAAGGCAATCGGGGACAGAAGTCGCCAGCCATTCGTCAACGTTTTCGCTCGCAGAAACGATCACCCTGTCGCTGACTCGCACCACGAGCAAGCAACCGTGGGGCTGAATCGTGGCCGGAATATGGATTGGCTCACGATCGCAATTGGTCAGTTCAACCGGTCCCTGTAGCAGAGTCCCAGGCAGAAAATACGGCTCCATTGGCAGTCATCTTGATCATTGGCGAAAAATGCTCCTCGTGTTGTAGGTGACGCACCTACAATAACGTGATCGCTTGATTCTTCGGTCTGCTGATCCGCCGAACTGCCATAGGTCGACCATTGTGCAGAATTCGATCGAATATAACGGACCTAACATAGACCCGATAGCCATTCGATTACCCCAGACCGCGGATTACCAATAATCGCCGTTCCGTCATCTCTTCGATCGAATAGCGAATGCCTTCGCGCCCCAAGCCGCTGTCTTTCACACCTCCATACGGCATGTGGTCCACCCTCCAAGATGGTATATCGCCGATGACGACACCTCCAACAACCAGCTCGTCCCAAGCTTTCATCGCCTTGTACAGGTCTCGCGTAAACACGCCAGCTTGCAACCCAAACCGACTGTTGTTGATTTCTTGAATCGCCTCATCAAAGCTTTCAAATCGGCTCAGCACTGCGACAGGACCGAATGCCTCTTCAGCACAAATCGGCAACTCTGAGGGAACGTTTTCGAGGAGTGTCGCCTCGACCATCGCGCCGTCGCGTCCACCGCCACACAACAACGTTGCGCCTGCGGCAATCGCTTCGTCAATCCACTGCTTCAATCGCTCGCCTTCGTCGGCAGAGATCACTGGCCCGATGAACGTGTCATCGTTTTTGGGATCCCCCATCTTAAGTCGCTTGGTCGCCGTGACGAACTTGTCACGAAACGATTCATACACCGCGTCGTGCACTAAAACACGTTGAACGCCAATGCAGCTTTGCCCCGACTGATAAAACGCACCGACCACCATTCGCTCAACCGCATCATCCAAGTCGGCATCTTCGTCGACAACACAAGCGGCATTCCCGCCCAGTTCCAGCAGGACCTTCTTCTTGCCAGCCTTTGCCTTGAGCGCCCAACCGACTTCGGGCGACCCGGTAAAGCTGAGTAGCTTGAACCGATCATCGGTCGTCAACGCCTCAGCCGCATCACGATGACAGGGCAGAATTGAGAACGCGCCATCAGGCAACTCGGTTTCCGCCAAGACCTCGCCGATCAACAATGCCCCGATCGGCGTCCGACTGGCCGGCTTGAGCACGAAGGGGCAACCGGCGGCGATCGCCGGTGCGATCTTATGAGCGGCTAAGTTCAACGGAAAATTGAATGGCGAGATCAACGAACAGGGCCCGATCGGGACGCGGCGGTCCATCCCGCGATAGCCTTTCGCACGAGCCGAGATCTCCAGGTTCAACACTTCGCCTTCGATCCGCACCGACTCCTCGGCAGCGATTCGAAACGTGTCGATCAGTCGCGACACTTCCCCGCGACTGTCTTTAATCGGCTTGCCCACTTCGACACAAAGGCTTTGCGCCAACTCCTCGGCACGCTCTTGAAACCGCGACACACAGTGACTCAAAATTTCCTGACGTTTATACGGCGGCAGCTTCCGCATCGCATCCGTCGCCTGCACCGCCGCGTCGATCGCTTGGTCAATCACCGCCGCATCGGCGACTGAAACCTTGGTAACGACATCGCCGCTGTACTTGTCGGTGACATCGATCGTCGCTTGAGAGTGCTGTGATTTGTTGGCGAGGTAATAAGGATACTTGGCTTGAATCGTCATGGCACCAAACGCGAAGAGTTGAGAGGTCTTGTCAGATTTTACAAGACCGCCAATGGGTTGCGTTTCGATTCGAGTGTCCCGCGGGTCACGCCAAGACGGTTGGTCGCCTTCAACGTTTGCCATACGCTGGCCCCGTCGATTTCGCCACGCAGTAGTTGGCGATACAAATCGAGAGTCCGCTTGGTTTCGCCAGCATTCTCTTCCAGCAACTCGACGCGGAACCAATTGACACCAGCGTTTAGCAATTCGCCGGTCGTCTCGGCACCGCTCTGCGGCGTCGCGTTGTAAAGCGTATTGCGACAAGCGACGTCGGCGTTCAATGGATGTAACGCACCGACACGGTCACGCAACTGAACCACGTGTTCGTCGCAAGGACGTCCACAATTCGTTTTATTGGTCCCGGGCGACAACACGCTACAGAACACACAGTGCTCCATGTGGAACATCGGGATGTGCTGGTGAATCACGACCTCTAACCAATGTGACGGCAGCGAATTGACAAGGTCTCCCAATTGGTCTCGGTTCAGATCGTAAGACACAGTCGCTCGCTCGGCGCCCAACGACCGGATCCATTCCGCCGAACGATGATTCGCAACGTTTAGCGAAAAATCGGCAACCACCGGCATCCCTTTGCCATGAAAGTAACCGAGTGCCGCCAAGTTGCGTGCCAAAATCAAATCTGCGCCATGTCGCTCAAGCACTCGCAGCAAACCGGTCTCGCCAGGCTTTTGCATCCGCACCGTCGCGATTCCGAACGGCACGCCGCTCGGCCGAACGATGTCGGCGACCTTGGCATACTCGCGGATGTCATGGAAATCAGCGTAAATCAGATCAGCACCTGATTCGGCGGCCGTTTGCACTTGCTCCAGCGTCCGGCATAGCAACGCGAGCTTGGGGGATGCATTCGACGCAGACTCTTCGGCAGCTTCCTCGGCAACGATTGGTGCCAACATCGCTTGAGCGGCATCTCTGCGAATCTGACGCGGGGAGGAGCTCGCTAGTGCCACATCCAGTTTTTCGGTGACTTGACGACGAAGCTCGTTCAACAGGCTGGCGGGGACCATCGGTCCGCCTTCGATTGTTACGTTCAAGTCGCGAAGTGAGAACTGCGTCGTCCCCAACCGCTCCAGCTTGTCACGCAACATCGCTTCGTCAGCCGGATGTTTGCGAGCGACTTCCAGCAATTGCTCCGACTTCACAGTGACTTGTTTCACCGTGACTTGCTTCACCGTGACGTCTGCGGTTTGATCCGATGTGGCGGCAACCGAAGCGGTGATCGTCAGCGGCTGGCCAACGATTGCTTGAACGGCAAAGTCAACGTCCAGTCTGCGATTCGGCTTTCCGGTATCGAAAGTTTTTCGCAGTCGCTTGTTTAGCTGCGGGTCGTCGTTTTTAAAGACGGTTGCGTCGTCTTCGATTGATTCCCAGTCGATTTCGCCACGGCCGAAGCCGATCCAAACCGCGTCACCGGACAACGCTTTTTTGACACCTTCACCAGAACGAGTACTGATGGAGTAAACGCGTCCGCCTTCCATGGCTTGCTCGCTGCCTTCGCGATTGATCGACTCGATGCCCAGTCCGTCGCCAAGTGCAAGGTCGGCCTCAAGCGTCGTGAGCACTTGTTCGTTGCGAACCTGTTCGACACGGCCCAAGCGAATACCGCGTTTTGCACTCTGTTTTCCAGGGACCAATCGCTTGTGGTCGTTGCCTTCGAGCCAACCCGGTGAGAAGCCACGCGAAAACGATAGCTCCATTTCTTGCTGAGCCCGCTGGTCGATCGACACAGTGCCTTGCTCGAACGCTTGATCGATCGCCCGCCGATAGTGACCGGTGATGTTCGCGACGTATTCAGGTGTCTTTAATCGTCCTTCGATTTTTAGTGATGCGATTCCCGCATCAATCAGCGCGACAATCGAATCGTATCCGGCGAGGTCTTGCGGGCTAAGCAGATACCGAACGTCGCCAAGGTCAACGTCCTCGCCATCGCAAACGACTTCGTATGGCAAGCGGCAAGCTTGTGCGCACTGCCCACGGTTGGCGCTTCGTCCGCCGAGGGACTCGCTGGTCAAGCACTGCCCGGAATAGGCGACACACAATGCTCCGTGGATAAAGACCTCCAAAGGCATCGTTGTGTGTGCGGCAATCTTGGCGATTTCCTTGGTGGAGAGCTCCCGTGCGAGGACAACGCGACTGAGCCCTAAACGCTCGGCAACCGCAATCGTTTCGGCGCTTGTGAGGCTCATCTGTGTGCTGGCATGAATTTCAAGCTGCGGGCAGATTTCGCGGACCAGTCGGGCGACGCCAAAATCCTGGACCAGGACAGCGTCGACGCCTGACTCGGCAATCCGTTCGATCAGTGGCACTAGACGCGGCAGCTCGCTGGGAAACACCAGCGTGTTCATCGTGGTGTAACCTCGCACGCCGCGGCGATGCAGAAACGGCATCAATTCGTCGAGGTCATCCAGATGGAAATTTTGGGCCCGATGACGGGCGTTGAAACCGCAATCCAATCCGAAGTAAATTGCGTCGGCCCCGTTTTCGACTGCCGCCTGGGCACAGGCCCACTCACCCGCCGGGGCCAGAAGCTCGGGTCGAAGACGGACAGTTTCGGTCGTTTCAAGTTGCTGCGATTCCATGCGTGAAGTATGGCCGACCGATGCGGCATTGCGTAGGGTATTTTCTGACCGACACCCCCGCCCCCCCACTACCGATACCCGCATGAGCGCCCCGACGCCCGCCCAAAAGCTGCCCGCGATGTGGCTTTCGGTGTACCTTTCCTTGGTCGGCTACTCGGCATTGTTGGCCTTTGCGGCCGCTTTGATGCCGGAGCACTGGATGACGTCGATCACCGAATCGATGGGATTAAAGTCATTTGCAACAATCCCGGTCGCGTTCTACCTCGCCCGGCATCTCTCACTACTCTACGGCTTCATCGGGGGCGGGCTGGTCTACCTTACCCGCAACCTCAACCGATTCCGCGATTTGATCGGCACCCTAGCGGTCGCAGTGATCGCTCTGGGGATCCTGCAAGGCATCATCGACCTGCAAGCCGGAATGCCCCTGTGGTGGACGCTCGGCGAATCGATCAGCACCATCATCGGAGGCCTGATCATGCACTGGCTACACCGCCACTGCGACAGCAGCCAACACGATGCTTAGCCGTTAGTAGTACGCAGGAAGCCTGCCCTGTTGCTTCTTTGCATACCAACTTTTCTCAACACCTTCGGGACGCGAATTGTCCGGCGGATGCAACTTGGCAAGATCTGGAAGTTCATCCGGAAAACCGATCAGCTGACTTGCCAATACAGAATCCCGCTCCACCGCCAAGTCCACGATTCGCATCCACATCGTCCTCCAACGCAATAGCCTAGGCGAATTGAGATCGACTTGACGAATCAATCGCTTCACAGAGGCAACTTCGCTAACCAGCATTCCATCAGGCGAAACTACAACGTTTTCCGAGGTCAAGAGGATCAACGGATCTTCGAGCTGTGCTCCACCTTTGACCGCATTACATCGCCGGCAAGCATAGACAAGGTTGAAATAATCAAGCTCCTTTTTGGGCGACAGACGTTGTGGTTCGAAGTGATCAAGGTCGAACTCACAAGTTACCTGCCCCCACATTTCGCGTTTCAGACAATAGACACAGCGAAAGATAAACTCGTCGCGCAACCAAGGGCGAAACGAACGGTAAGAACTGTACCCCAAAGGGCCATGAGTCCTCTCGTGCCTCGGCTCCGGGTAACTGAAAATCACCCTTCAGAATTCGTTGACCCGGGTTCCATTTCAAGAAGATATCGGTGCAGTTTCCGTGCGCCGTTCATTGGCAATGCGACTTCAGTTTCGACGTGCTGACGCATCTGCTCGGTAAGCCTCGCGAGCTCAAGCTGCCCTTCAGGCGACAGGGAACCTTGAATCTCCCCATCGATAAGTTCGAGCCTTCATTGATTCAGTGTTTCAGTCCATTCTGTTGAACCGGGCTTCTGCAACGTCAAGCTCAGCACGTTTTCCACAACGAGCCTGACATGCTCATCGCCCAAACCAGACTCATGAAGCGTCATCGCGACAGCCCGCATTGCCGCAATTCCATATTCCAATTGATTGGAATCAGCGTTCAGCCCCCGCCCTGTCTCCACTAAATGAGCCTCAAGGCAACTAAGAAACTGACGAAACCACGAGTCCGCATTCTCGTCGATAGCAAGCTTGTCAGAATCAGGCTGCTTCTTGAGTGCCATCGCTGGAATCTGAATCCTGAATTTTGGAAGCCAATTGTTTTAGCGCAAATTCGGCAGCCTGACGGTAATGCTGAAGGGTGATTCTGTTCGAGTCTGAATCACTCTGGGCGATTTCCTTCGCTTTGCTAGCAACGTTTTCGGCAAAAGCAGCTTTCCACTCCGCTAGCGCATGCAACGCGTCCGCTTCAATTTGGTATGACGCCTGCTGATTCATCTTGGTCTCCCTCGAGCGTGTCGACAAAACAATCTAGCAGTCGGCGTTTCGGGAGTTAATGCCAGTTCTGCATTACTGACAAACCATCGTGAATCCGCCGCCGGGGGCGAGCTGGATTTTCAGGGGTTCGCCGTTTTGACGGGTGAGACGTTCGACCTGGACTTCGTTTGGCTTTGACTCGTCCATCGAGCCGTCGCGATACAGCGTGATTTGCTTCACTTCCGAAGGCAAGAAATCCAGCGAGAGTTCAACTTCACGCGCATCCCAATTCGTCATTCCTCCGACATACCAAATATCGCCCTGACGCCGGGCCAGCACGATGTACTTGCCGGGTTCGCCCACAACAAACTTGGTCTCGTCCCAAGTGGTTGGAACTTGGGCGACAAAATCGAATCCCGGCTGCCCTTCGTAGGAATCCAAGGTGTCAGCGACCATCGGCATCGGATTTTCATAAACGACATACATCGCCATGTGATGACAACGCGTTCCCATCACGACCGGCCGCAGATCGCGTGGCTCGAACTCCGCTCGTGAAACCGACCGAAAGCCACCTTGATGATAGTCAACCGGCCCGGTCAACCCGCGAGTGTAGGCGACATTCACGTTGTGATCCGGCGTGCATTTGTCGCTCCATTTTAGGTACTCCAGATTCAACACGCCCTCGCGATTGAACAGATTTGGAAACGTCCGCTGTTCGCCGCTGTATTTTGGACTGCCGTGAATTTGAATGTGCAGCTTGTGCTTGGCAGCGCACTTGAGCATCCGCTCGGAGAATTCGTTCATCGCTTGGTCGTCTCGGTCCAGAAAGTCGACCATCAAACCTTTGATTCCCCAGGACTCATACGCTGCGAACGCTTCTTCGAGTTGACGGCTGAGCGGTTCCCAGTGAACCCACAATCGAATGCCGACGCCACGCTGTTTGGCGTACTCGATCACCTCCGGCAAACGGATCTCCTCACGCGCCGTGCAAACATCAGCCTCTGCCCCGGGTTGGCCATACCCAACTTTGGATTGTTTGTACCAAGCGTATCCGTCGCCGGATAAACCATGGTAGGCGATGTTGTGCTTGGCGCAAAAATCGATGTAACGGCAGTGACGTTTGAACGAAGCGTCCGAATCGGCTGGCAACTCAAAGTCTTTCTCGAACACTCCGTTCCACCAGTGAAACGTTGTTTTGCCTGGCTTCAACCAAGCGTAGTCGCCTTCGGCAGGTTCGTTCAAACACAACAGCAAGTTACTTTCCAATAACTCGCCCGCTTGATCTGCAAGCATCACCACACGCCAAGGGCTTTCAAGCGGCAGATCACCTTGGACGCTGACCGCTGGCTGATCCAGGTGCGGCGACAACCGAAACTGAAGCCCACTGCCCTCACCAGCCGGATGCTGCAGGTACCCGCCAGCGAAATGCCGAACACTGGCTTCGGTGATCGCGGCAGCACTTCCATCTTGCCAAAGGAACAGGGCTGGCATTTCGATCAAACGATCCTGCGGCAGCTTGTCAATCGCTTGGCGGTCATATAGCGATTCGTGATTATTGATGAAGTTGTCAAACGTGTTGAACAGAACATCCGGCGAGCCCTGCACATCAAACTGAGTGGACTCGTCTTGAATCGTAATCGTTGAGACCTTGGCTTGTTCCGGAATGCGGTAGCGAAACGCGACTCCATCGTTGTAAGCACGCAGTTCAATTTGCCATCGCAACCCCGAACGATTTTCCAGGTCAAACACCGCGAATCGCGCACGTTCTTGGACCACATCGGTTTTGCCCCAAGGCAACGTAAACGCGTTTTCGACCTCGCCCTGCTTTGCCTCATTGATACGGATGACTTGATCGTCGGCCAGTTCACCGGCGAGTACGGGCCGAATCACTGACGGGGAGATCACCGTGCGGTCTTGACGACGAACGGAATATCGCGGCACGCCGTCTTTACCAAGCGACTCGAGCACGATGACATTCTTGCCATCCGGTGAACGCACCTCGGACGCATTTGCGGTGCAAAAGATAACACTGAAGGCAAAGACGTTGGCCAATAACACGGCCGACGTTTGAAACATTCGCTGGATCAACAACATTGACTTGGGAGGGCTGGTGACGAGAGGCGGGAATAGCTTGGGGGATCAAAAGAAAAGCGGCTGATCAGGACGATGCCTGATCAGCCGCGTTCAGTTTAGCCGAATTGAAACAGCCACGTTGTGTTGACGAGTTCTTGGGAACCTAAGTTCCGAGCAATTTCGAATCACGTAGCCATTCGACAAATCGCTGTGGCCAGTCGCCAGCCGCGGAGTTTGTCCCCGGACGATAGCCAAAGCCATGGCCGGCGTTCGCATAAACATGCATCTCACATGGCACACCGGCTTTCTTGTACTTCAAGTAAACCTCTGCCATTCCGATCGAGATGTCAGGCCGGTCGTGATAGCCATAGGCAACGAAAGCGGGAGGCATGCCCTTGTGCACAGTGAAGGTGCCGGACTTGCCCGGATAAATCAGGCCTTGAAAATTAGGCCGACTGCTTTGTTGCTCGACCGGGTCCGAAGAGCTCGCGTCGCCATCATCTGGTTCCATCGCGGCATAAGCAGCCAGTTCGCCGCCAGCGGAAAACCCAAGGATGCCAATCCGATCTGGATCGATCTTCCACTCGCTGGCGTTCAACCGAACCGTACGGATTGCACGACGCGTGTCGTCCATCGCGTGGCCCTTTAAGGTGTAGATGGAGTTCGGTTCGTTCGACAGCCGATAACGCAACACAAATGCGGCGATTCCGTGATCGGCGAACCATTCGGCCAGCGAGTCACCTTCGTGTCCCAAACACAACATGCGGTGTCCTCCACCGGGCGCGATAATCACGGCAGTTCCTGTCGCTTCGTCTTCTTTGGGCAGGTAAGCGGTGATCGAAGGGTGATGAACGTTGGTCACATTGGTACCATCGAGCTTTTCCTCTTCGTGCATGCGTTCGACCGATCCGGGTGCGCCATCTTTCCAAAGCGGGATCCGCTCTGGTGACGCGGCAGCGACAGACTGAACACAACTGACGACCAAACATCCGGTTGCCAGCAGGGCAACGAGGCGGGGGGCTTGAACCATTGGAGGCTCCTTGCTTCGAATAAGTTGAAGGGAGGGGAACAGAAACTGTATCCCAAGTCGCCGCCCATTGCGACTATTTGGCCCGATGCACAAACTCTAGCCAACGAGCACACGTTTTATGTCGCTGCCATCGCGAATCAACCTTGTCACCCTGGGTGTCCACGACGTTGCCGCGTCCACCGCGTTCTACGAGCGACTGGGCTGGCACAAGTCGACGGCGTCCAACGAAAGCGTCACGTTTTTCCGATCCAATGGCACCGTACTGGGACTGTTTTCAAGAAGCTCGCTCGCCGAAGACGCCCAAGTTCCGAACAGCCATCCGGGATTCTCGGGTGTGACGCTGGCACAAAACTTCGATAGTGAAGCAGACGTAGACGCGGCCTACCAACACGCACTCGATTGCGGCGCGAAAGCTGTCAAGGATCCGGAGAAGGTCTTTTGGGGCGGCTACTCGGGATACTTCGCCGACCCCGATGGGCATTTATGGGAACTCGCGCACAATCCATTTATGCCGCTGAACGACAATCAACACATGGAACTTCCCTAGCGGTCGATCAGGCACCTATTCGCTACGCGGCGCGTCATCGCTTGCGTCCAAGCCTTCCTGTTCGAGCTTTTCACGGATCAGGTGCAAACGCCGCTCGACGGTTCGTTCGGAACAATCAAGCTGTGTCGCGATTTCGGCATTGGAGTGTCCTTCGAGTTTCGCCACCGCGATCTCTTTCAGCTGCCCTGCCCCGAGCATCTCGAACAGCTGCCCCATCGTCTCGGCCATCATGGCAACCATTTCTGGAGTCGGATTGTCACCGACAACTTCCAGAACCATCTCGCCATCAGGTCCCACCAATGACTGCGGTTGGATCCCGTCGCCACGACGTTGACGCTGGTCACGACGTCGCTTGTCGATGACCTTTCGAGAAGACATTTTCAAAAGCAACCGCCAAAGTTCGTCACGGTCAGTGAGGTCAGGAAACCGGCCTGCCTCGGCGGCTTGGTAAAAGCTTTCGAAAACACTGGCAACGATGTCCTCTTCGTCCGAGATCGCACGGTTTTGACCGCAAAGGTGATTTCGCACGGTCCGGACGAGCCGGTCAAAGTAGTGTTGCCAAATCTGGATCTCGGCATGCGAGTCACCCTGTTTAACTTGCTCGATCCAATTGGTGACTTGATTGTTGTCGGTCATGTCGAGTGATGCATCGAAGAGACGAGAGCGAAGCGGAGTGGCTGATGGAACCAACGAACCGAAGGGCAACGGTTTATACTAAGCGACAGGTTTTCAGTCACAGGGCAGATCAGCAGGACGAGTCATGATTGTACGATTTCTAATTGCCGTGTTCGTTTTGTCGTACGGCATCTCGGCTTGCGAACCATCAACCGCTGCAGATCCAGACAGCGCTGCCGATCCGGACAGCACTGTGGCGTCGGCGGGATCGCCAGGCAACGTGCTGCTGATCGTCTCCGATGACTTGAAAGCCAGCGTGCTGGGCTGTTATGGCGACGAAGTGTGCGAGACACCGAACCTCGACCGCTTGGCCAGCCAGGGCACCGTGTTCGAACGTGCGTATTGCCAAGGCACTTGGTGTGCCCCTTCGCGAACCTCGTTCATGCACGGACGCTACACCGACAAAAAGAACGTGACGCTGGGCGAACAATTGCAACGACACGGTGCAAACGCCATTCGCGTCGGCAAGATTTTTCACATGCGAGTCCCCGGTGACATCATCGATGGTACCGATGGTGCGGACGTACCCGAATGCTGGACCCGGCGTTTCAACGCTCAAGGACCAGAGGCCCATACGCCCGGCGAATACGCTTGTTTGAATCTGAACATCGTCACCGAGAGTCTGCTGAATCGCCAATCGACCAGGATGCCGCACCGAATGTTTGTCTCGGTCAAAGCGGATGGCACTGGTACCGACCAAGCAGATTACAAAGCGACCTCAAAGGCCGTCGAGATACTTGGCGAATCACACGACGCACCATTCTTCCTAGCGGTTGGACTTGTCCGCCCACACTATCCGATGGTTGCACCGCGAGACTACTTCACACCATACGGGATTGAACGCATCCAGATGCCCGCAAACTGGGATGACGACACCAGCGATATCCCCAAACCAGGCTTGGCCAGCACCCGAAACGACCAAAACCCAATCGGAAAGTATCCAGACAATCAAAAACGCATGTGGGGCGCATACTACGCCAGCGTCACTTTCATGGACGACCAAGTCGGGCGAATCTTGTCAGCCCTCGAGAACTCGCCTTACGCCGACAACACCACGGTGATTTTCACCAGCGACCACGGGTACCATTTGGGAGAACACGGCTTTTGGCAGAAAAGCAATCTGCATGAAGAAGTCGTCCGCGTCCCACTGGTCATTCGAACGCCGACATCCAAACCGGCACGAACCGACTCGTTCGTCGAACTCGTCGACTTGTACCCAACCGTTTGCGATCTGATGGGAACGCCGATTCCGGATGCCGCCGAAGGGCTGAGCTTGCGATCGGTCTTGGACGATCCATCGCAAGAACTACGTCCGGACGCGCTTTCGATTCACAAAGGCGCGTCACTGCGGAATGACCATTGGCATTACATGCGATACGACAACGGCAGCGAAGAGCTTTACGACATGGTCAACGATCCCGGTGAGATCACGAACCTTGCCAAAGACGCCGAGCACGCGAAGACGCTTGCACAATTATCACAGCGCCTTGATCAGCGACTCGGCAAGTAAGACCTATTTAACCGAGCGGAACACCCAGCGATAGTTTCGCAGTTCTTCGACGTTGTATTTGTCCAAGATGTAGGCGTGCTCTTGTTCGTTCGAATAAGGAGGCATGCCGAAGCGAATCGTGTCGGCGGTCTGATTCATCGCGTCACCGGGACGGAAGAAGTTCAGTTGCAACGCCTTGCGACGATACGGTGCATCAGGGCCTTCGCCGTCTTGTTCAAAAGCGTTGGTCAAGCCGGACACGTACAACGACAGGAAGTCGACATCGGGATTGACGTCCATCCAAGTCATCACGCCCCAAACACCAGGTGCGTCTTCGTCCGTCGACAGTGGGATGCGTTGGTTGAAAACTTCAACGCTGTTATAGAGCGGCGCGGTGATTTGTTCGCGTGCGGCGATCAACGGTGTCGCACTTGGGATGATACGATCAAGGTATTCACGTTCGCTGACTTGATCTTTCAATGTCGCCAACGGGAAGAAGCGGCGTGATTGGTACGATACCGTTTCGATGCGGCTGTACATTTTCGAGCCGCCAATTTCGTCAGCGGCCGGACGCAGGTCGTTACCGCGATAACGCACGCGGTAAACCATGTACCAAACCAACTTGCGTTGCACCTGACCACCGGCCAACGGGACGTCGACGTAAATCTGGCGGAGTGGCTTGAACGCGAATTCTAGGCAGTAGATCTCGCGGCGAAAGACGACTTGCTTCGCCATCTCAATCAGAGTTCGCGAACGCGGATCGAAGTGCGGGCGGCCGTTCTCGAATTTCGTGGGATCCCACTCCAGTTCCGGATGGGCCTTGATGAAACGGCTCAATGCCAACGGTCCATCAAAAGTTTCACTTGGACTCGCATCGCCGGGTATGACCGTCACCACACCGGGAGCGAATTGTGTTTGCTGCTGCGTCGCCCCCTGCTCACCGGGCTGCTGTGCATTCGCTTGCGGTGACAAAGCAGGCATCGCCACGGCGGCAAGCAACATCGCCGGAAGCCCCTTTCGGCAAGCACGCTTCAGCAGATCACGGACGGCGTTACGCTTGGAAGTCGAAGTGGTCATTTCAGATGGCCTCGAGCGGCAATTCTCGCAGTCGGGGGTTGTCGGCTTGATCGAGCAAAGGGGTGGAAGAGTCGTTGCACAGCCAAAGTCTAGTTAGTCTTTCGCCAAATTCCTGCACCGAGAGTGTTTTATCGGTCGAGACGGGGTGACTTTTGCCAGCCCGTTTGGCGTTTTTGTCCCTCGCGAGCCCCCTCAGACGGCGATCGTGCTGTTTTTAAGCCTTACAGGAGCAACCGTTGCCGTTTCGACATCGCCAGCCCCCCCAAAAAAAAGTCAGCCGGGTTGAGCCGCCTTCTTCATTGGCCGCAAGTTTCAGACTGCGATTATTCGAACGCTATTTCAAATCACTCGCGCTGCGTGTTTCCTTCTCGGCAACCGTCGGATTCGCTTGTCCGTTCTTGGTGAGCGCAGATTCAGAGGCTGGTTCGGATTCCGCCGGCACAGAATCGGGAGCGAGAAAACGCAACGTGTCGCCAAACTGCGCGTCGCACCCGGCGAACGCGTCCACTTGCTGCCCGGACATGGTAAAGGTTGCTTGAACGCGATTTCCGGCGTCATTGGAAAAGTGCAGCATGATCCACCGCACTTGCACGCCCTGGGCCTGCCCATCGGCGACGATTCGCATGACACGCAGGTCTTGAGCGGAAAGCCCCTGATCGGCTTCGACGAGCTGGACCAGCTGGTCGCCAAGTGAGCGTCGGACGTCGGCTTCGAACGCTTCCAGGGTTAGGTGCTTGCCAGCGGGCAGGTTCACCAATTTTCGCAAGTCGCATTGGGCGATACTGGAATCGTGATCGATCATTCGCATCACACAACGACCGGGGTCGTCACTGATCATTCGCCAGCGTCGATCCATCATCACCGCCGCATTGGCATGTTGGCTCTGCAGCTCGACAAACAATCGATCTTCCGGCGGTGGCGAGTCGAAATCGACCGTTGCCGCGACTGCGGGCAATCGCACAGGCTGATCCAGAGGACGACGGAGCAGACGCACTTTTGCGAGAATGTCGAAGCCTGGTTCGGCTTTGCTGATCTCGCGGGTTTCGTGCAACGCCAAGGCCAACCAAGTGCAAGCCTTGATCGACCGATCATAAGTCATCTTGCCAAGCAAACGCATCCGCGTGGACACACCGTCGACCGATCCTTCGACGTCGCCTTCAATCTGGAACCGCACGCCCTCGTCATCGATTTCCGAAACGACACATTCGACCTTGCCCTTTTCAATGGTCGTCATGTTCAACACCGAACACAGGGCCGCCAAATCGATTTCATAGCGGTCATCTTTCAAAACCTTTCCGCTCGGCAGCAGGCGATCGACCGCGACGCTCGAGATCGGCAGCTTCAGCAATGAAAGTTCGTCATGATTGAAGTAGTTTTCCGGTGAATAGACAACTTCGGGAAGGACGTCGCGGCGAACAACGACGTGCCGCATCTCCTCACGCAATTTCTGTTCAACGGTGGTCTTGTTCAAAACACTGGAGTTCGTCGCGGTGTGGTAATAACGCTCGGCCGCGACGACTTCAGAGTGGTCTGCGATTTGCGCCGGCATCAACAAACGCTCTTCGTAGTCCAACGATGCAGTCGAATTGACCGGCAACGTCGTCTTGGCTTCTTGCGACTGCAGAGGGTCAGTAGGAACCTTGACGTTTCCTTTGACTTCAAGTTCCAATCGGCAACGCACCAACGGCTGGCGAGTAACCGTGATCTCCACTGCGGACTTGGCGTTCTTTTGATCGGTAGCAGCGAGCGCGTGGCTGCCCCACCACGAGTTGGACGCAGCCAGGATCGCGGAACTGGCGACGACCGAGTTAGCGAGGAAAGCGCGGCGGGTGGCATTTGGGGGTGTTTGGCGATCCATCGAAGTCATCCCTTACTGTTGCGGCGGCGTGGCGTGTTTGCCCCAGCCTTCTCTCGAACCGTGTAACGACAGACGGTGAGGGTTGCTGGAGACGCGTCGGTCAGAACGCTGGCGATGCGAGACTGGTGATTGATCGACCGCGGCGAAGACACTCATTCAGAAGAATTGCCGCATCCGGGTGAATCGAACTCCCAAGCCCAGATTGCCAACCACACAGCTCCCGTGGTCGTTAAAGTCGAATCGCAGAGAAGAAACCCAGAAGCCATCGCATTGACGACACTTTCAGCAGCATTGCGACTGCCGTTTGTGCACGCCGCATGAAATTTTTACATCCGGTTGGACACTTTTGATGCTCTCCCGCAAATCGTGGGAGATGATCAAAAAAACTCAACTCAAGTGCCGTCAAGGACTTACCGCCAAATTTTGGAAAAATCGCCCCAACCGGCCTGCGAATTGGCCCCAAATTTCCTACGGAGTGTCCCGGACGAAGACAACCGCTGCCACCGGCTTCGAATGTTCGTTTGTCGGAAAAATGGACTAAATTTCCGTTTTCTGATGTAAGAACGGCCGGTTTTCGCGATTCCCTTGTGGGGAAAGAGTGAACCGGTGGCTGAATTGTTTCGTCTTAGTGTGCATCCAAATGGGTGCAGAAACCGCTGACACGGAGTCAGCAACCGGAGTCTGATCGGGTGACCAAAGGTGTCGACGAATCTGCGAGATTCAAGACATCAAGGGACTGGATCAGACAACCAAATCACCTGGAGGAGACAGGTGAACCCGGGCAACCGAGGCACAGTCGACTGGGCGATCCGCCGGGATCGCAGGGATGTTTGGCCAGTCCGACGCCAAAGCGCTGGGAGACCACTGTTATGCACAACAATTATCGCGACAGCAAAATCAAGGAGCTCCGTGACCAGCTTCGTTTCAATCAGAAGACGAAGTTGATCGAGCAAGCAGCTGCGGCGGAAACGCTGCTCTGCGAGATCGATGACGGTCGCGAGTACGCATACGACTACCTTTGTTTTCGTATCACCAACTATCGACCCGAACAATCGAGTCGACACAATATCGCTTCGATTGACCTCTCACAGGACCTGAGATTGTTGATCGAAGATCTCAGCGAGTTGGCGGAGTTGTCGGTCGAAGAGATCGCAGAACAAGTCCACACCGTTCAAGACCTCAGCCGACAATTCAACGTGTCGACCAAAACCATCAGCCGCTGGCGTGAAGCCGGGCTGGTCAGTCGTCGACTGCTTTTTGGTGGCCGTAAACGCGTCGGTTTTCTCAACAGTAGCGTGGAACAATTCGTTTCACGTAACAAAGAAAAAATCCAGCGTGGTGAACGCTTCAGCCAGCTCAGTGAAGACGAAAAGAGCGAGATTATCGAACGTGCCCGCCAATTGGTTGAAGGCGGTGCGGCACTGGCAGACGTGACACGCATGTTGTCAAACCAGATGGGCCGCAGCGCCGAAACAATTCGCTACACGCTGAAGAATTTCGATGCCGACAACGCTTCGATCGCGATTTTCCCAAATCACCGAGGCGTCTTAACCGACGACGACAAGCGTTCGATCTTCAACCAATTCCTTGGCGGCGTCACGCTCGCGCAATTGTGCCGCCGGTTCAAGCGAACCCGAACGAGCATCCAGCGGATCCTGATCGAAATGCGTCGCCAACGTATTTTCGAATTACCGTTGGATTACATTTATAACGAAGACTTTGAAGACACTCGACGCGAAGCCGAGTTCTTCGGTGACGAACCGATCGAAGACGCGGAACAACGAAAAGTCCGTATCCCAAGCGATCTGCCGCGTTACTTGGCATCGCTTTACGACGTGCCGTTGCTGTCGCGTGAGCAGGAACATCATCTGTTTCGAAAGATGAACTACCTGAAACACAAGGCCAGCAAACTCCGCGAGTCGATCGGCGAAGAAGCCAGCGGTAAATCGGCGATCATGAATGAGATCGAAGATTTGTACGAACAGGCGGTCAAGGTGAAGAACCGAATCGTCCAGGCTAACCTTCGACTGGTCGTTTCGATCGCCAAACGCCACTTGTCCAGCAACGACGATTTCTTTGCTCTTGTTAGCGACGGAAACATGTCGCTGATTCGGGCGGTCGAGAAATTTGATTACTCCCGTGGCAACAAATTCAGTACCTATGCTTCGTGGGCGATCATGAAAAACTTCGCCCGCACAATCCCCAACGAATTCAAACACCGTGATCGCTTTCGGACGACAACCGAGGAACTGTTCCTGTCGCGCCAAGACGAACGTCTGGATCCGTACATGGAAGAAACGGTTCAGCGGAACCGCAAACGCGAACTGTCGAAGATTCTCAATCGCTTGGACGATCGCGAACAGAAGATCATTGCGGCACGATTCGGACTGGACCGTGGCAGCGAACCGTTGACGTTGAAGGAAGTCGGCGAGGAAATGGGTGTCACCAAGGAACGCGTTCGCCAACTCGAAGCACGGGCTTTGGCAAAGCTTCGCTCGGCGGCGAGTGAAAATAACATCGACATCGAATTCGAAGCCTAAGATCAACAACGCCTCATTTGGAAATGAAAACGCGTCCCGTGATGAACTTCACGGGACGCGTTTTTTTTGATCTCGCAGAATCCGAATTACTTGGCTTCGGTTTCTTCCGCGATGCGTTGCATCTCTTCAGCGATCTCCGCATCGTTCTTGCCAGCTTCGCCGCCTTCATTGGCAAGCTTCAAACGCCTGCGAGCATCACGAGCAAGCACAAATGCCTCTTGTCCGAACACTCCTGCCAGCACCAAGAATGCGGCGACCATCACCAGCTTGATCGTCGACGACCAGCTTACAAAGATGAAAACGCCCAACGCCATGAGCACGAAGGATGCGGACAAAGCCGTTTTCCAAATCGCGTTCATTTGCGTATCGCGAGCTTGAATTCGGATGCTGCGGGCGACCGCATTGCGTGCAGACTGATTGGCCAACTCACGCATCGCGGAGAGATTCTTCTTCAACTCCGGTGCTTGTGAACGAGGCACAAGCGGTTCCGCATGGATGGCGGGCGATTTTGCAACCGCTTCCTCATCCAGATCAACGACTGAATCAGAATCGTCTTCGTCTAGTTCGTCGTAGTTCGGAACTTTTGGCTTTGCTTTCGCAGCGGCAGCGAGGGCTGGTGCGGGAGCCGGTGGCTGGATGGGGGCTGGCATGGGAGCAGGCGTGCTGCCACCTTGCACGCGTTGCAGCAAACGACTCATGTAGGCCTCAATCGAATCGTCCTCTGCGGACGGTTCGGCCGATGGAAGCGTTTGATGTGCGTTTAGCTGGGCAGTGTCTGTATTGTCATCGAAGGATGTCGCCAAAGGCTGCGCATCATCTTGATCGTCGTATCGTTCGTCGCGTTCATCCGCGCGGTCGTATTCGTCCCGAGATGAGGCGAAGTTCCATTGCCCACCCGATTCAGCGAGTTCATCGCGATCGGCCATCACCATCGTGGGTTCGTGATCAGAATCCGCCGACTCATCAAAATCCTGATGCGATGCATTTTCATGTTCGCGCTCGGCATCTAAATCACGAATCAGCATTTGGGCAAGACTTCCGATCGCCGGTTCGTCCTGCGGTTCTTCGTGCGGCTCGTTATCCTGTTGACCGAACGGCTGATCGAACTCCGTTCCGCCAGCCTCTTCGCCTGGCTGCCACATTTGCGTCGAAGTATAGGATTCGTCCGCTTCGCTAGAAGATTCTTCACTCGACCAATGCGATGCGTGAATCTCTTCCTCCGCAACCTGCTCTACCTCGTCGATCGCATTCTCTGGCTCTTCGACATCCGGTGTACTGAATTGGCTTTGTTCACCGGGCATGAAGTCCGCCCAGCTTAGCGGTTGATCTCGCTCGATTGACTGTTCGACGATGGGCTCCTCTTCGACGAGTTGCTCGTCGAATTGCTCGTCGAGATGCTCAGCAGGTGGTTCGATCTGCTGTTCCGGCTCCGTCGCTTCATACTCGGGTGACTCAAGTGCAGACGACTCGTGTGCGAAATCGGATGCAGCTTGATCGGCATCCCAAGCAACAGACTCTTTGCGTTCGGTTTCGTCGATCGCCTGTTGCACGTGATGCTCCAAGTCATCGATCGCGTCCGAAACAGATTGTTCCGGCGACTCATCCTGCCAGCTGATCGACTCAGCACTCGCCGCCTCGTCTACCGGGCTTTCTTCATATCCCCATGAAGACGCTTTGGGAATTTCGTGCCCTTCTTCGGCAGCCGCATCGGTACGCCATTGCTGATCCTCCACCGATTCATCTTCGACCATTTCGGCAGACGAATCTCCACTTCGGTCGCCAGATGTGCTTCGGTTTCAAGCTCGTATTGCGATTCCGTTTCCTCTTCGCTGAACGAGTCCGCCTCACCGACAAGCTGCTCCTCGTCGTTGACTGAAATGTCGTCCAGGTTGACGATCGAATCGGTCTCGCGGCCATGATAGGCTTCCGCCAATGGCATTTCGTGTTCGTCTTCGTCCTCGACCGATTCCAGATCGATGTCTGCGAAGGGATCAATTGGCTCTGATTCGCGAAGTTGCTCGTCTGACGACCACGATGCCGATGCTTCGTCGTATGCCGCTTCGTCGTCGCCTACTGATTCTTCGGTGACCGCGTCTGCCGCCCCATCAAAACTGTCAGCTTGATCGGTATACCAATCGTTGGGCGAGGGCGTTTGAACGGAAACATCAGCGTCCGCGTTCTGTGGCAATGCCACCATTTCAGCGGCTTGGGCGGCAGCATGTTGGGCAGCAGAGATCTCGTCCTGCAGTTTTTGAATCTCTTCCCGCAAAGCTGATTCGCTTGACTGGCGTTCGGTTTCCAGCTTGGCAACGGTTTCGGCATGATCGGTTTTTAAACGCTCGATGTCCTCACGTGCGTTCCGCAACTCATTTTCAAGATCCTCAAATCGCTGTGGGTCGATCGTCGACGCCGAACCCTCGTCACTTTTGGCTGTCGCGTCGGACAGATCACGAGTCAGCGCCTCGTTTGCTTCACGCAACTTTGCCAGTTCGGTGTTGGCACCGGAAAGCTGCACCGACAATTCGTTGATTGTGTTTTGCAGCTGGTCGGACTCGATCTCCCACGAGTCTTGTTGGGCCGTCTGTCGGTTCTGATTTTGATCGACGAGCAGTTCCAATTGGCGAATCGAGGCGTTAGCGCCTTCAAATTCGTTCTGCCATTTCGAAGCTTGCTCAGCGGCTTTGGACAGACTTTCTTGAAGCTCAGCGATTTCCTGCTTGAGCGAAACGATTGTCTCTTCGGCGACCAGCTGCTCGTACTCTGCCGATTCGGCCTTCGCTTTCAGCTCGGTGACCTGCTGGTCGGAGCTGGATTGCTGGTCATCGTTTGCTTCACGCAGATCTGCAAGCTGTTTTTCCAGTTCGTCGATTCGCGACTGAGTCTGTTCGCATTCCAACAAAGCAGCTTGCTGATCTTCCGACGCTTGCTTGCGGACGGCTTCAAGCTCTGCTTGATACTCGGCTGCCTTCGCTTCGAACTCAGAAATCGACTGTTCGAACTCAGCTTCCTTCAACTCGGCAGCGGAGAGCTGATCACGGTATTGATCGGAAGTTTGATGAGCTTGTTTGGCGTCATTGCGTGCTTGTGCCAACTCCTCGCCACTGGTGCGCAATTTGGCTTCCAGCTCTTGTTGGCGAGCTTGGCTTTCTTTCCGAAGCTCTTCTATTTTGGCGCGTGTGTTTTCGAGCTCTTTGGCAGACCGATCGAGCTCCGTTTCCTTCGCGGCGCGGGCCGCTTCGCTAATCGCGCGGGCCTCAATTGCTTGGTCACGTTCGATGACCGCGTTATCGCGATTCAATTCCAATTCGGCGCGAAGTCGTTCGTGAGTCTCTTGCTCTTGACGCTCGCGCTGTTGGAGTTCGCTGTGTCGTTCCCGAAGCTCGCTGAGTTGCTCGTTCAAGGACGCGAACTCGTTTCGCATTCGTCCGATCGCATCGCTGGCCGACTTGGCTTGCGATTGAGTCTGCTCAAGTTGTCGCTGTACTTCGGCAGAACGCTGCGAGTACTCCTCTTCACGTTTCAACCATTCGTCTTGCTTTTGTTCCAGCTCTGCTTGACGGTCGGCAAGCGTCTCTTGAAGTCGTAGCAGCTCGGCCTCCTTCTCGGCGAGCTCTTCTCCGGTGGCCTTCTCGCGTTCCCGAAGCGATTTCAGCTCATCTTGCGCGGCGGCGTACGTCGCTTGGATTTCACGAACGGCTGATTCCTGCGCGACCAGTTTGGACTCGCGTTTCTGCAGATCGTTGACACGCTGCCAAAGCTCTGTTTCACGACCGTGCAACGCCGTCTCGCGATTGTCGCAACGCGTTTCACGGATTTCACATTCCGCATGGCGGGCATGCCACTGCTGACTGAGTTCGGTCAGTCGCTGCCGCATCAACGTTTCGTTGTTCGGCCCAAATTGGTTTTTCGGGGGAGCGGCTGAACGTGGCAGAGACAACGAACGCGCCGCGGCGGCGGGATCGGAAGGCAGTGTCAGCAACTCAAATCGATAGTCGCCCATCCGGATGATATCGCCGACACGCAAATCCGTTTCGGCAACTCGTTCGCCGTTGTATTCCAAAGGCACTGAATAGGCACGCATCAGCACACGCTGGGCGTCGCGCAGCAACACCGCGTGCATTGGACGCAACGCCGGGTCTTCTAGACGGATCGAACAGCCTTCGCCGCTGCCAAAGGTGTAGCGGTTTCCGGTCAGACGCAATCGCCGCGATGGCGTGCCGGGCCGAATGACGCGAAACTCGATTGCGCCGGTAGTATGAACCGTCATCGGGTTTCCGAGAGTCTGCTCGGCAGCTGCCGAAGCAAAGCCTTTTGTGAACAGCTCGCTTTGCATCGATTCGTTATGCGACTGGGTGAAATCTTCCATGATCGTGCTCCGGTCTGATTTGCTGGGCCCGACTCCGAGGATTGGATTGGATTCGCAAACACCACGCATCCTTCGTTCAAGTGCGATTTGTCTGTGGTGCCGCTTTGGGTGGGTGATGGGCGCAGCCGTTTTCTTCGTTTCGGCTGGTTGGGTTGCCCGTGTGAAGCTAATCGGGAACATCGATAACGATTTGCGCGGGCCAACTGCCCAGGACGCCCTGATTAGGGGGTGACATCCGTTTTTCCAACTGTCTCACGCTGCCAGGGTGGTGAGGGCGATCCTGGTCGCATAAAAACCGGATAATTGGCCGTTAAAACTCCCTTGGTTGACCATTAGGGCCTTTTCGAAAGCTTTCAGAGGTGACTTTGTGGCAATCGCTCCTACTATTAGGCACCGCGTGGTGCCACAACCAGTTGCGGCGGTTACGAATTGAAATTTCGGCATGATCCAACGGCGGCCCGCTGCGTAAGTTAGGGTGTGAGCGGGGGCTCAACAGAGATGCCGCAGATGGCAGTTTGTGCTAGAGAACAGAAACTAGGTGCTCCGATGGCCAGAAAAGACTCGCTCGAAAAGCTTCGTAAAATCCTCCAAAAACGCCGCGACGCCCTCGTGCGATCGGCTTTGGGTGACCTCAGCTTGCTTCAAGGCAAAGCCAACAAATCGGCTGACGTGCTTGATGCCGTCGCTGATACCGTTCAATCGGAGCTCAATAGCCAACTTCTCGAAGTTGAAAGCCGTGAGCTTGCCGCGATCGATCAGGCCATCGAACGACTCGATCGTGGCGAATACGGTACCTGCGAAGAATGCGGGAAGCCGATTCCCCTCACCAGGCTGCGAGCCGTCCCGCATGCCCGTGAATGCATTGGTTGCCACCGTCTTGCCGAACAACGACGCTCGCATCCGGCCGCCCACATGAGCCGAATGATCGATTCGTACCAGACCGATGGTGCTTGAAAATCGGTGCTCACTTGCTTACTGAACGGTCGTCTAGACCGTCTGTAGGGGTGTTACCACCGCCCGTCGTTAAGAGAATCGGCCGGTCTGTATTGTTCTAGCGTTAACGATTCTTCGCTTCTGTTCGGCCAGGGATAGCCCTTGCAAGCAAACCAAAGTTGTTTGCTTGCAATCGACGATTGCTACAGGGACGACGCCTCCCCGTCGCAACCTCCCCTTTCTAAGTATGGCACTCCCTATGGTCCAACTCCTGCGTTCAAGCGAGTCCGATGCTCGCAGACGATTGAGCTGTATGCTGCGCCAAAGCGGTGTTCGTTCGTTCGCCTTGTCCGCGGTCGCGGCTTTGACATTTGCAACGTGCAACAGTGCAACGGCCCAAACGGCATCCCGCCAATCGCATGCCCCGCCTGCCAATCAATCCGGCGCATACGAACGTCACAGCAAAGGGGTCTCAATTGACTCGCCCACACAGGGCAACGCCTCGGGTGAAACGTATCAACTGATGCGTCCGTCGCTCGAGCGTCCATCGCTTCCGACGCCGCCAGAGATCAGCACCCCATCACTGGGAAGTGCGTTGGGCAGTTCCGCAGGCGATGCCTCGGCGATGATCGACCAACAACGCGAAGCCCTGTTCGAAGAACTGGCCGAAGAGTTCAACGCTTTCGACCGCTTAGGACGCTTGGTCCGCAAGGTGTCCCACCTGGTGAAACCCAGTGTGATTCACATCGAAGCGCACAAGACTGAAACCAACAACGGAAAATACGAATCCTACGACGAAGCCGGCAGTGGCGTTGTCGTCGCGATTTCCGGTGGCCTCTGGATATTGACCAATCGTCACGTGATCCAAGGTGCTCGTCCCAACGAAATCATGTTGCGAAGCTCCGACGGACGTCAATTCCGGCCGGCGCAAATCTATACCGATGAAGGCACCGATGTTGCCGTCATGCAAGTAACGAACATGGACTTGCCGGCTGCTCATGTCGGTGACAGCGAGTCCGTCGGGATTGGTGACTTTACGATCGCGATCGGCAGCCCATTTGGACTCAGCCACTCGGTAACGTTTGGGATCCTGAGCGCCAAAGGCCGACGAGATCTGTCGCTCGGTGACAAGAAGATTGACTTGCAAGACTTCTTTCAAACCGATGCCGCGATCAATCCAGGTAACAGCGGCGGTCCCCTGTTGAATCTACGTGGCGAAGTCATCGGGCTGAACACCGCTATCGCCAGCAGCAGCGGCGGAAGCGAAGGGATCGGTTTCGCGATTCCGATCAATATGGCTATGCGAGTCGCCGACGAATTGGTCCGCTATGGTCGTTATCGTCGCGGATACTTGGGCGTCGTTCTGGATCCTGACTTTGGGCCACAAGACCTTGGCGCTGCCGCGTTACTTCGGGGCGGGGCATTGGTAAAAACCGTTCATCGCGGATCACCTGCGGCGAAGGCCAACCTGCAACGTGGCGATATCATCGTTCAGTTCAACGGAACCAATGTCGAAAATGACGATCACTTGGTCGCCCAAGTTGGCATGACACCGATTGGTTCTCACATCCCGATGGTCATCCACCGAGATGGAAAGAATTATCGCGCCGAAGTCGAATTAACCGACCTCAACTGATTTCCTCATCACACGTTTGGGAATTCGAACACACTGCGGTACGCCTGCTTTTGCTCGAAGTATTCAAGCATCCGGCCGTAAAACTCGTTGCCACCCAACGTCGCACTGTCACCGACCACGATCAATTTTCGACGTGCTCGGGTCAGGGCCACGTTGGTACGACGCCTGTCCTGCAAGAACCCGATCTCGCCGCGATCATTGCTGCGAGTCATCGTGATCAAAACGGCTTCTTTTTCTCGGCCTTGAAAGCCATCAACGGTGTCGATTTCGATCTCTCGAAGCGACGGTAGATTGCGCAGCCAACGTACTTGGGCGGCGTAAGGTGCGATGATTGCGATCTGGTCCGGATCCAGTCCCGCATCGACCAGTTCCATTGCGAATTGTTCAATCAGTTTCGCTTCACCGGCATTGAATTTGCTTTCGCCATCCCGCTCGATCTCTTCGGAAAAGTTCGCACCGGCAGTATCGACGAACATCAATGGCGTTTCTGTCAAATCAGTTGTCTCAACACCAGGCAGATCACACAACCGGTGTTCGGCAACGCTGGCGTCAGCGATCAGTGTTCCGTCGTAGAATTCATCTGACGAGAACTCCATGATGTCGCGGTGCATACGGTACTGAACCGTCAGTCGCCGATACACCGATTCGCCTTCGCGTTCGATCAATCGGTGCATCATCGAATCGCGCATGCCTTCGCTTGCCGCCTGATCAGACAGCACCGTTGGCGGCAATTGGCAATGATCACCGGCCATGATGACCATGTCAGCACGGAGCACCGCTTGCCACACGCTTGACTCGGTACATTGGCATGCCTCGTCAATCACAACGGTGTCAAATGTCGAACCTGCCAACAAGTCATCATCGATTGTCGTCGTCGTGCAAATCACGTCCGCGTTGTCGATAATGCTGCGAACGA
Organism: Rhodopirellula sp. MGV; assembly: GCF_002251265.1. Classification (NCBI taxonomy): domain Bacteria; kingdom Pseudomonadati; phylum Planctomycetota; class Planctomycetia; order Pirellulales; family Pirellulaceae; genus Rhodopirellula; species Rhodopirellula sp. MGV. The sequence goes on from NZ_NPDI01000068.1 coordinate 74,086, forward strand.
CACTTCGTTCCAAGGACCGGATCTGACCGCGAAGGTCACCGGCAGTGCTGTATAGCAAATTACGGCGACGTCTCGCGTCTTTTCCCCGTCCTGGTCGTGCCGCCGAACGTAGTAATTCATCCAATTCACGCCGCATGTCTTTGATCACCGCGGCGGATGAATCATTATCGACAAGCTCGTCCAAGGTATGCCCACGAAGTGATTCAAAGACGCGTGCGGGATGGCCGACGCGAAGAACGTTGGGAACCATCGGAACCAACCGTTCAAGCAAGTTATCGACCGCCGTGTTGCTCGGCGCACAAGCGAGCACTTTGTCACCGCGTTCGACCGCCTGATAAATCACCTCGGCGAGTGTAGTCGTTTTGCCGGTCCCAGGCGGTCCGTGCAAGATCGCGATGTCAGGCGAAGCCAACGCAAACTTCACGGCGTCTTGTTGCGGGGGATTCAGCGATGTCAAAAAGCGCACGTCATCCGGGTCACCTTGGCGGATGGGACGTTGGCTTAAAATCATGTCGCGGAGCTGCTTGATTCGCCCTGAAGCGACTCGTGCAGACGCCATTGCAGCGAGTTGTCGCCGACGGGTCGTTTCATCCGGCGACATATCGATTCGCAAACGATCCGACTCGGGCCAACGTTCGGTGGCGACCTGAATCACGTTCTGATTGCGGCGGCTGACCACACCAGCGATGCCGTGATCCGAAGGGTCATCGGAATCCGAAATCACAACTGGCGACCCGACCTTCAAACGGTTCATCGGCAGAGGACGACCGTCGATTTTTACGAAGTCGAACAAGATCCGCCCGGCCAGGCCGGTCTGATGATCTTGAATCTGCAATGCCAACAGCGTCTCGCCGCTGCGTTCTGCATCACGGGCTTTTTGAATTTGCCGGCGACGAGCCATCCGTTGACGCTCGGCCTCGCCTTCCAAATCAAGCCAACGGGCGAGGGCTTCGAAATAGTTATCTTCGCGAAGAAGATTAAGATCCAACTTCCGGGACTGCATGTCGTCGAGATTACCGTTGGTTGTTCCTTCCTGAACAGCCGGTTCCGGTGCCCGGTTCAGATCACAGTCGGGAATGTCATTCGTGCTGAGAAGCGTTCTTGCGGTAATCATCATTGACCACCGCAAGTTCACCCAGTTTAGGCGACCGCTGCGCCGATGTCATCGGAGGCAATCTGCCACCGAACGCTACCGACCTGCAGAATTATTTTTCGATCGGAATTTCTTTGTCACCGTCACGCAAGAACGGGTCGCGGGTTTGTTCGCCGGTCACCGTGGTCCACTCACGAACCCAGATATTGCGGAAACGGACGGGGTTGTTGTGATCCTGCAATCGAATCGAACCTTTCACGGGGTGTTTGTTGTACTCCGGTGGTCGGTTGTAAGGGGTGTCGCCTTTGAGTTCGAAGTGGTTCAGTAAGACAACACCATTGTGAATCGCGGTGATATACGCGGGCGACTTCAGGCTGCCGTCATCTTCGAATCGAGGTGCCGTCCAAATTACGTCGTAGGTATTCCACTCGCCCGGCGCGCGCATGGCGTTGGCCATCGGCGGGGTCTGCTTGTAAATGGCCCCAGCTTGCCCGTCGTAATAGGTGTCGTTTTGGTACGAATCCAAAATTTGGATTTCGTAGCGATCGTTAAAGAACAATCCGCTGTTGCCGCGACCTTGCCCTCTGCCTTTGGGAGGATTGGGCGCAGACCATTCGATGTGGACTTGGCAATCCCCGAACTTTTCCTTGGTCACCAAAGTCCCTTTGCCGGCCACCATCGCGCCGTCTTCGACGGTCCAGTTCTCAGCACCATTCCAAGCCGATAGATCTTCGCCGCCGAATAAGACCACGGCATCCGAAGGTGGCGAAGCAGCCGTTGGCCCGGGCTCGACAACAGGCGGCTGTTGCCATGTGATCCCGTTAAGGTACTCCTGGGCGGGACATGTCGCTGCAAACGACAACACGGCGACAATGGCGAAGGTGCAATAACGCATGGGGGCTCGAGTGGTTGGAAGTAGGAAGGTATTCCGCCCACCGGGAGAGACTCAGAATTGAAACCCGGCCGACGGCGAAGGACATTCGCAAAATCCACGAATGGGTTCCCATTATGGTCACCCAACGTGGAAGTCACAAATGGGCTGCGCCGCCCAGTTGCCAGCAGAGTCAGATTATTCGTGTCGCAATGCGTCGATTGGATTCATTCGTGCCGCACGAATCGCGGGATACAAACCGCTGACCAGCCCGACCGCGACGGCAATAACAACTGCCAATGGAATCGTTTCGTACACAATTGTCGGCTTGGCTTCACGGATCGCGTCTGGTAGCGCCGCGAACTTGTCCGGGAAACCTTCACGAACGACATAGATCAGCCCCGAATACATCGCCGGGCCTAGGAAACCCAACAGAATCCCGCAGGCCGCACCACAGATACTGAGCACCAGAGTTTCGACCAAGAACTGGCGAACAATGTCAGCGCGCTTGGCACCAAGTGCACGACGAATCCCGATCTCTCGAGTCCGTTCGGTCACACTGGCGAGCATAATGTTCATGATGCCGATGCCGCCGACGATCAGTGAGATACAAGCGATCAAAACACCGATGCCCAAGAACATCATTCGCAAGTTGCGAGCCTGCTCAAGTAGTTCCAACGGAACGACCACCGCCGTGTCACCGATCTCTTTGTGATTGCGTTCAAGCAGTGATTCAATCATCGCGGCGCTCGACCGCACTTCATTGACCGACTCGACTTGCAAAGTGATCTGGTTCAGCTCCATGATCTCGACTTGGAACTGACCGCTACGGCGAGTCATGATCGTATCGCCGATTCGCTTGCGCAACGTTTGCATCGGAATATAGATGTCCGACGAAAAGTCTTGCGAATCCAGCGAACCGCCGATTGCCGCGGACGGATTACGTGCTTCCAAAACGCCAACGATCTTGTAGTAATCTTCGCTTTCGGGGATATAGACCCGTTTGCCCAAAGGTTCCTCGTACGGGAACAACCGATCGGCGACCCCGGAAGAGATCACGCACACGGTGTCATTTCGCATGCCGTCAGCGTCCGTTAGGAAGCGGCCACCATGCTCACGAATCGACAGGGCGTTAACGTCCGCGTAGCCAGGCGTGCACCCGACCAAGCGTCCATCGACGACTCGATCACGATAGGTGAATTGGCGGCGGATCTCGCGAATCGGAATCGCGGTCTTTACGGTGGGGACGGTCGACAAGATCATCTCGAGATCTTTACGCAATAGACCATATTGGCTTGCGCGTCCGCCGGCGAGTTTTTCTTCGGGCGGCTTTTGACTACGGACGATGATGGTGTTGGCACCAAGTGATTCGATCTGTTTTTGGACCTGATCACTAGCACCTTGGCTGATCGCGGTCAGCAAGATCACCGCCCAGACCCCAATCAGGATCCCCAGCATGGTTAAACCGCTGCGGAGCGGGTGGAGTGCGAGACTTTTCACACCCAGACGAAGCGTACGAATCCAAAGCATTACCGGTCCGCCTCACGCAGGAGTTGTTCGACGACTTTTCGTTGAGATTCGCGTGCTTCTTCGCGCGAGGATTGTGAATTGAGTTCATCACGGTGAAGCTTGCCGTCTTTCAAACGGACAACACGCTTGGCTCGCGCGGCGACTTCGTTTTCGTGAGTGACCAAAATGATCGTACGGCCTTCGTCGTTCAGCTTGTCAAACAAGCCCAGAATTTCGTCGGTGGTGACCGAGTCCAAGTTACCTGTCGGTTCGTCGGCCAAGACAAAGTACGGATCGTTGACCAGTGACCGTGCAATCGCGACACGTTGCTGTTGGCCCCCGGACAATTGGGACGGCCGGTGGTCGAGACGTTCGCCGAGGCCGACTTGCGTTGCCAGTTGGATCGATCGGTCACGTTCTTTGGACCCGATAACGCCTTGGTAATAGAGCGGGACCTGGATGTTCTCGACCACACTGAGTTGCTGGATCAAGTTGTAAGACTGGAACACGAATCCGATCCGTTCTGAACGAATCTGTGCCAGTTGATCGTCAGTCATTGTCGCGATGTCGTCTTCACCCAACATCAACGAACCGCTGGTCGGTTTATCCAGACATCCGAGCAGATTCAGCAGCGTACTTTTGCCGCTACCGGAAGGCCCCATGATGGCAACATAGTCGCCTTCGGGAACGTCGAACGAAACGCCACGCAATGCGCGAACGGTTTCACTTTTTAGAACATAGTGCTTTTGCAGATCACGGATCGATGTCGCCAACCGTCGCGGCTTGGTCGCGGACGGGTCGGCTTCGGATTCTGCGGAGCGATAGGCATCTGTCATCGACATCGTTTCGATCAGCCTCCCGCACCTTGGCTCATCATCTTCATCAGCTCGGCGCGGGACACAGCCCCGTCTCCATCGGTGTCAGCTGACTGGATGCGACTGCGGAAATTCTCGTTGATCTGGCTCATCTCTTCAGCCGAGATACTACCGTCGCCATCGGTATCGTTGCGTTCCATCATGCGTTGAACGATTGCCGCTGGATTCGGCGGTGCACCACCTGGTGCGCCATTAAAACCGCCGGGTCCACCTGGACCGCCACCGGGCGGGCCGTCGAATCCGCCGGGAGGCCCACCACGTTCCGCACCGGGACGTTCGCCGCGAGGCGGTTGTCGATCTTCATCGACGTTAGCGATCTCTCGCATATCGCTGTTGTCCTCGGCGATCACTTCGGGCAGATCCATCAAAGCCAAATGATCACGCAAGTTCAACACGACGGTATCGTCTTCTTTCACCCCGTCTTTGATGGTGACCATCGTGTCGTTGGTTGCGCCGATCGCGACTTCTTCTGTGCGGAACTTCTGTGGCCCCTCTTGAACGAGGGCGTACATTTTTCCGCCGTGCTCGTACAAGCCTTGAATCGGCATTTGGACCGCATTGTCGAGTTGTTCGACAAAAATCTGCACTTCAGCGGTCATCCCGGTACGAATCGATTCTGGGGGATCGATGATGTCGATAGTGACCGCGTACTCTTTGATTGAGGAGCTGAAGAAGCTACTCGGTTCGGCATAACGGTTTACTTTGGAAACGCGTCCTTTCAGGCTTAACCCCGGGATCGCGTCAACAGAAATCTTGGTCGCCATTCCTTCGGTGATCAACGTGATACGCGACTCGTTAATATTGCATTTGACTTGCATTTTCGAAGGGTCAGGCAGGTAAATCAGTTCCTGACGCTCGCGAACCGTCGCACCGGCTTCGACGACGAATTCAGCACTGCCCCCACGGCTGCTGTAGCGGTTGGCATGAACCACAACGCCTGAAGCAGGGGCCGTGATCAGGCAGTTTTTGATCTGCTGCTCAGTATCAGCGAGCTGTGTTTTTTCCTCAAGCAACTCGCTTTCGTAGGCTGACAACTGAGCCTGCGCGGCTTCGATATCGCTATCGAACTGAACCAGCATTTTTTTCTTGGTCAGGTTTTGCAGAACCTTCAATCGTCCCTGAGCTGATTCGAGTTGGTTACGAGCGTTGGCAACGGCAAAGCGGTCCGCCTCCAATTGCAGCGATTTGATCAACCCTTTCGCCGCCAATCGCTGGCTACTCTCAAGTGCCTTCTGTGCCTTAACCAAGTCTTGCTCGGCAATCAGGATTTCGCTTCTCAGTGCGCTCTCTTCGGTCATGTAAACACCGTCGAGATACTCTTGGCGAGCGATTTTCGATTGTTCGACTAACGCCTTCGCAGACGTCACGTTCGCTTCGGCAGTGATCACGCCGATCTTGTCTTCGTTCAGTTTCTGTTCGAGTGCTGACGAATCCAGCTCGACTAGCTTGTCACCCTCTTTGACTCGCGTGCCTTCTTCGACGACCCATAGGATCGACACACCGCCGCTACCGCCACCGCTTTGCGATTTAACTTTGCAGGTCACCTCGATGTTACTGCTGCTTTCGATCTCACCCTGTTCCAACACGATGTGATCGAACGGCCCACGGGTCACCGGCTGGGTAATCAGGCTACCGACTTTGACGCCGCTACTGCGGTCGGAAAACATCGCATAGCCGATCGCGCCAATGATGAAAACGATGACAAGGAAGGCGACCAAGGCACCTGCGGCGCCTCCACGGCGTTCCGGTAACTTTGTAGGTCGGTCCGAACGCAAGGATCTAGGCATGGAATGTCCACCGGTGGGTGCGGAAGGGAGGGCGTTTGTCTGCGGGGAGATCGATGAGGGCGCTAACAGTTTAAAACCGCCCGGTACCCATTTTGTTTCGCAAAATCACGCTGTTTCTAGAAAACAGCGACCTTTCGCCAGCAGTTTACTTAGGTAACCGCAAACTATTTCACAAAGTTACCGCGACGGCACCAGATTTTGTCGCCACATCCCCCTACGATCAGCATCCCAAACGGCCGACCTAGTCCCCCCTGGTACCCGAGTACACCTTGCCTTGCCGTTCAAGGTCTTCGCGATCGCGCGGTCAATGTCGCGAGTGCCACTTGGCCTGGCCATAGCGATCCTGCACCAAGGACTCGACCGTCGCCAGCAGATTCGTTGCTGAAATCTTGCCCTCCACAGCAAATCCCGTCGCCAGATCAATAGCCAGCACCTGCGGATCAAGCGGCACATTGGTCACAAATTGCCCATGATCACGCCCCTCGCGATAATCCGGTTGCCGTGGTGCGAACGCCAAGCACCGCTGCAACATCGCCAGATCTGCCGCGTACAAAACGGTGCCGTGGTACAGCAAATGACGCCGGCAGACGCGTAGTGCGTTTCCCGAAAACTTACGATCTTCGAATGTCAGATCGCAAATCCCCTGCTGGGTAGCACTGGGAAGCTGGCGTTGCACCGCCGCGAGCACGCGCGACATCACGATCTGGTGCGCATGGTCAATCTTCGCCGCTTCGGGAAAGTCTTCCAGCGACAACACCACGCTGTACATCATGCAGCCGGGGCCGGCCACGATGGAGGCACCGCCGCTGCAACGCCGAAAGATCCCCACCCCCTGCTCGCGACAGTACTCGCGATCGGTTTCGGAATCGATCTTCGACGATCGCCCCAGCACCACAGCGGGGCGTTGCAATTCCCACGTGCGAAACGTAGGCCCGATCTCGCCAGCTTCCGCAGCGACCAACGACGCTTCATCAAGTGCCAGTTGATAGGCCGGTTGAGCAAACTGAGCCCGCAATTCGGGCGTGATGACCAACTGCTTCACGATCCCCTCAACGAATCAAGCAAACGCATTCGTGCCACCTGGATCGCGGCCACCAATCCGGCAAACAAGCCGAAGACAAAGATCCCGGCGACGATCAAAATCGGTTCTAGCACCGGCGGCGTGATACCCTGCGACCATGCATAAGGCAACACCGCGAGCACCGCACACAGCACACCGCAACCGATCCCCATTGCCAACAGGCTTGCCGTTTCGCCAACCACCATCGTCGCCAGTCGCCGCCGCGTGAATCCGATCGCCCGCATCACCGCCAACTCACGCCGACGTTGCAGGAGGTTTCGAACTTGCGCAACCGCCAACCCGACCGTTCCCAGCAACAGACCTAATCCGCCCAGACTTTGGAACGTTCGCAAGTACGTGTTCTGAACAGCCATCATGCCAGCGAGCACATCAGCCGAGTTCGAAACATCAAATCCGACATCGCCAAGCCGAGACTCCAACGCTTGTGTGAGCAGTGCGGCTTGATCACCGGACGAATCCTTGCCCTGCGCATCAATCAAAAAGAACCGATACCCACTGATCGACGGAAACAGCGTTTCAAAGTTGGCTTCGCTGACCATTAACCGGCCTTGCAGCAACGAGTTCTCAAGTAACCCAACCACTTTGAAATAGATCGTCTTGGTGTCATAGGTAAACGACTTCACCTCGCCGACACCGCCCATCATCTGCAGACTCCACATCGCGGTGTTCTGGTCCAAAATCAATGGAACCGGATCCTCTTCGGTACCAGCCGCGATCACATCGATCTGCTCCCAAGGCGATTCATCTCCCGAAGCCGCCGACGCATAAAACCGAAACCGATCGAGCGACACCGTCGACTTCACTGGGACCCCATACACGGTCGGCTCGCTAGCGCGGTAAAGGTTGTTGCAACTGGCATCCTGTCCGCGACGAACTCGAAAGGGGATCACTGTCGCATCACGAAGCAATTTTGCATCCGGCCCTAACAGCCCAGACTGCACCGATGCATCCGAAAGGTCTTGGTAAAGCGGCTGTGCCGTTTCGGCCAACAGATCAAACCCACCGGTTCCTTCGTCACTGGGCGACAATCGGAACGCGTTGATGGCGACAATCAAGAACGATGCGGTCGCGATCAAGCCGATCGTTAACGTGCTTCGCAGTGGTGCGCGAATCGAATTGCGTCGGGCCAAAACGCCGAGGTTGTAACCATGGGTCGTCACCGATTGTTTGATGCCGCCACGGAAACGCCCGTAGACGAACACCAAAATCGCGATCAACAACATCATCCCGCCACCAACAAAGCCGCCCGCCGCAGCTTGGCCGCCACTGACGGCACCAAACCCGCCGGCCGCCAACGCAACCACCACCAATCCGATTGAAACGAGATTTGGCCAACGCAAATGGCTTTGCGGGTCGATTTCGTCTAGTTCGCCCTGCCCTTTCAGAAGCGTCACGGCATCGTTCTTCAACATCGAACGCGTCGTCATCCACAACGCCCCCACACCACAGACCAACCCACCGATCGCACCGACGAACAGACTGAGCGCTGACGCGTGGAACGTCAAAAACGGCACCGTCACCGCACCAACCCAAAAACTTCGCAAGGCCGCGAGCACGCCAAAGGCATACCCGACACCGCCAGCGATACCGATCACGACGCCGATGATCGACACCAACAATCCTTCGCCGACATACAAACGGTTGACCTGTTTCGGCCGCAGCCCAACCGCGATCAAGGTGCCAAGCTCACCGCTTCGAGTCACCAAGCCAAGCCGGAACAACATCGCGATCAACATCACAGCCGAAAAGATCACAAACATGCTGAGCGACAGAAACAATCCGTCAAACGGTGTCGTTCCTTTCGAGGCCGCCAATTGCATGCCTCGAATCGCGCGCGGTTGCCAACCGAGTGCTGGCAACACCGTTGCGGTGGCTTTTAACAATTGATCACGAAGCTCGGTTTCGCTTGCCGCAACCGAAGGATCAATCAACAACCCCGTCGTGTGACCGAAGCGACTCGAAAACAACTGTCGGCCTGCCTGCAGTGGCAAAAACGCCTTGGGCGTCAGACGGTGGTTTTTCCAGTACTGGTCGTCTTCGTCGGGAACCTCACGGGTTAGCTCGAACGGCGTGTCCCAGTCACTCATCGAGTCCTGGTCGGTAACGCCCGGCACCGTTGGCGTCAGGTCAGGATCGTTGTATCGCGTCGGACGTGTTTCATAGACCGCATCGCGGCGACGGCGATAAGGCTGCTTGGGCTCGGTCAACGGAACGATACCGGCGACCTTGGCAAAAAACTGCCGCTCGACTTCTTTGCCGCCTTGCGTTTCGGGCTCGTAATAATCGATCGCCAAACGGTCCCCGGCTTTCAACTGCAATCGATCTGCCAACCACGAGTTGACGACAATCGGCATCTCGACACCGGCGACATCGCTGAGATCAAACGAGTCGCCATAATCGAGCGGCAATTGACGCGACGAATCGGCCGCCGTGATCGTGCTGTAAGTTACGCCGATCGCGTCCGGCCCGGCATCCGCTTTTCGGATTTCATTCGCCAAGTAGGTCAGCACCGGTGTGACTTGATCGGCGGGCAACGCATCGGTGATCGCATCAACCGCGGCATCACTAATTAGCAACCGATCGCTCGTCACGTTGTAGTAATCGAAGACAGTTTCACCGTCGAATGTTTCGGTGACGTGCTGCAGCTTTAGCCCCAGGTCTTCTAACGTCGGCTGAACTCGATCGGCAACGATCTCGGCCGAGCTCAACAACACGTTGGCTTGACCGTCGCGATCAAGCACTGATGCGATCAGCTCCCGTGATAAAAACACGTTCTTTGGCGCCGCTTGAGACGCGGTCAGTGAAAAACGGGCCAAGCCCTTGTCGGGCAAAATCTCGGCAACTTTCAATCGCGGGATGCCTTCGGTTTGGACGTCCTTGCGACCCAGCGGGCTGTCCGCAGGAACCGCTTGCTCGACCGGCAGACGCACCGTGACTTGGTCACCGACATTCACCCCCAATTCCGTCGCTAGCGATTCGGTGATCACCACCGAGCTGTCATCCAAAGTCGCCTTCGGTGCAACGCCCGACGTGTCGAGATTCCAGAATGCATCGTCACAGCCGACCACTTGAATCGAACCCGACCGACGAAGCTTGTCATCGCTGTTCGCTTCAATCACCGCTTGATCAAACAACAACACGGCAGCGATCGTTTCAGGAGTCTGACCAACACGCTTGGCGATCGATTCGGTTGCGAAAAAGCCGCCCGGAGCGATCACGGAATCGATTTTCCCCAATCGTTCAACCGTAAGCTCTCGCAAGCTGCCGCGCATCGAATCGCCCACTAGCAGCGCGCCGACGATCACCGACGTGGCAATCGCGACGCCAAGAGCGACTGATAAGGTCGTTCGCCAATTGTGACGAACACCGGCAAAGATGACTGACCAAAAAGACAATGGTTTGCAGCTGGTTTGAGGAAAACGATTATTGCAATTCCAAAACGCCGGCGGCACCGGCCCGGACTTTGCCGTCTGGATTATCGACATCAGCCCAGAAGACAACATTTGCGTTCGCCGGATTAATCTCGGGCGAAACGAATGTGACCTTGCCAGTCAAGCTGACGTTTCCGCCGGCCTCTGATTCTGGAATGAATCGAACCGCATGGCCTTGCAGATCGCCGGGTATCATCGCTGGGCTAGCGTGGCAGATGACTCGTAACCGATTGAGTGAAACGACTCGAACCAGCGTTTGACCGGCGGCTGCCCATTCGCCAGGACGAGTGGTTACTTCGACAACCTGACCGGCAACAGCCGATCGTAAAACATGACGATCGAGGTTTGACTTCACGATCATCAATTTCGTCTGGGCTTTCTGGGCCACGGTTCCAGCGAGGGCACGTTGTTGCTTTTCGCCCTCGATCACCAATTGGGCCCGATCCGTTTCCAGTTGCAACTTGCGCAAATCCGTTTCACTGACGACGCCATCGTAGACTTGGTTGGCAAGTTCGCCTTTGTGTTGAGTGAGCTTGCGCACTTCGTATTCGTGGGACGCCAACTGGAGTTGCGGATCTCGGTTACTGGCCAGACGCGCTGCGTCCAGCTCCGTTTCAACCATCGCCAATTGCAACTGTGCCGCCTCATCATCGAGCCGCAACAGCTTGTCGCCCTTTGCAACCGTTTGACCGACATGGACATTGACTTCGGCAACGATTCCCGACAAAGGAAGTGCCAACCGCCGGTTCTCAATCAATGCCGTATGGGCAACCAACTGGACTTTGCCAGCAGCCTCTGCGGTAGCCCCTGCAGTCGTGTCGGCTTGTGATGGATCGTCGACTTGGTCATTCGCCGCTAGCGCTGGCGCCACCGCTACTTCGGTAACCGGTGCCTGAGCCGCTGTCGTTTGGATCGAAATCAGTCCGCATCCCAGCGTGATCAAGCCAGCAACAATTCGTGATCGAGAATGCATGACCTATTTCCTAAATGGTGACGGAATCGACTAAATGATCCGGCGCAGCGCGGGAAACTCCAATGTGAACTTGGTACCACGACCGACGTCGCTTTCGACGCTCATTCTACCGGAGTGGGCCTCGACGATTTTGCGAGCCGTCGGCAACCCCAACCCGCTGCCGCCTTCCTTGGTGGTATAGAACGGCTCGAACATGTGCATGATCGTGTTCCCGTCGATGCCGCGGCCGGTATCGATCAAGTCCATGGCGACACCTGAATTGGTGGTGTAGGTTCGCACCAACAACTGTCCGCCGCGGTCGGTGGCTTCCAGCGAGTTCTTGACCAAGTTCATCAGAGCCGCCTGCAACGAATCGCTGTGCAGTGCGATCGACGGCAGGTCATTGTCCAAGAAGCGAACGATTTCGATCCCGCGCTGTGACGCTTCGGCACTGTAGGCGTTGAGCACGGTTTCCAACTGGTCATTCAAGGAACCGGAAACCAAGTCGATGTCTCGCAACCGCGCATAACGCATAAAGTCGCGGAGTAAGCCTTGCATTCGCACACACTGCTCACGAATAATCTTCGCACGCTCAAGCGGTCGGCGGCTTTCTGGCGAGTGCCAATCGGCCAAGTCTTCGCTGAGCAGGTCGATGTTCATGTGAATCACCGACAAAGGGTTTTTGATCTCGTGCGCGAGTGAGCCGGAAAGCTCGGCGAGCTCCTCGTACTGAGCTCGCAACTCGTCAATCGGTGATGTTTTTTCGCTACTCGTCATGACCAAAAGCAATCATCGTGGTCGGATCGAAGCGGAACGCTTCGTTTCAATCCAATTGTAGTGGGATTGTCCAATTCAGATACGTGGCGATGGTTTATAGGCAAATAAGTCGAAAAAACGAGAGGTCGGCTGCCTGAAACCACTCACACGGACTATCGTTTGCCAAAAAAGACACCGGCGCCATGGCGTCGGTCATCAATCATTCGCCCCTTTACTGCCGCATTTGGATGGATTGGCCCGCCGTTTTATCGCTGTTGGTTGCGCTCGGATTGTTGATCAGCTTGGCATTTCGCGTTGCCCCGGCAGATATCTTGGCGTTGGCATTCCTAGCGGTCCTTGTGGTCGCGCAGGACGTGACCGGCACGCCAGACCTGCCGACACCCTCCCAAGCGGTGGCCGGGTTTGGCAGCCAGGCCTTGATCACGATCGCGTTGCTGTTTTCTGTCGTCGCGGGCCTGGAAATGACGGGGGCCACAAAGCTCGCTACCGGCTGGTATCTCGATCGCTCGAAATCACTCCGCGGGGCCCAATTCCGTATCCTGGCCCCCGTGATTGTATTGAGCGGGTTTCTCAACAACACGCCTGTGGTCGCGGCATTGATCCCGATCGTCGACGACACTTGCAAACGGATCCGTGAAAGCTCCAGCCGGTTGTTGTTGCCGCTGTCATACGCCGCGATCCTCGGTGGCATGTGCACCGTCATGGGAACCAGCACCAACCTGATTGTGCGTGAAGCGTTCGAGTCACAGACTGACAAAACGATCGGCTTCTTTGCACCCGCTGTCGTGGGAATCCCGGCAGCGATTGCGGGACTGGTTTACATGATGCTGTTCGCGCACCGTCTGATTCCGAATCGGCGTCCTGCCGTTAGCGCGAGCGACGACCCCAAAAAGTACACCGTCGAAATGCTGGTCGATTCGACTGGCCCGCTGGTCGGAAAAACAATTGAAGAAGCGGGCCTGCGTAGCCTGCCCGGGCTTTACATTGCCGAGATTCAACGGGGTGATGATGTCGTCGCCGCGAAACCGAACGAGCGTTTGCGAGGTGACGACGCGTTGATCTTGGTCGGTGCGTTGGGCTCCGTTGTTGACCTTCGCAAAATTCGAGGCCTGCTGACCCCGGACGATCAAGGTCGCAAACTGGAAATCCCGGCGTGGCGACGAACCCTGGTCGAGGCGGTGGTTAGTTCGCGTTGCTCGTTGCTCGGAAAAACCATCCGTGAAGGCCGCTTCCGCAGTAACTACAACGCGGCCGTTGTCGCGGTCGCGCGGGGCGACCGCCGCCTGGAAGGCAAGATCGGTGACGTCCGCTTGGAAATCGGCGACGTGTTGCTGCTTGAGGCATCACAGTCGTTTATCCACCGCGCCAAAGAACTGCGTGATTTCTTTCTCGTCAGCGCCGTCGGCAGCAACGCGGTCCGCCGACATGACCGCGCCTGGCATGCAATCTATATCATCCTGGCAATGGTACTGGTCGCCGCGTCGACTTATGTATCGATCTTAACCGCAGCACTCGTTGCCGCACTTGCCATGCTTGTCTTTCGCTGCTGCACCGCCAACGAAGCACGTCGCGCGATCGACTGGCGGATCTTGATTGTCATCGGCGCCACGCTTGGTATCGGTTCCGCACTTGAAAAAAGCGGTGCCGCCGAAGCGATCGCCCGAGGTGTCATCGAACTCGCCCAAGGCAACCGATACGCAACGCTGGCACTGGTGTACTTCATGACCATGTTGTGCACGGAATTGATCACCAACACCGCGGCGGCACTCATCATGCTCAGTGTCGCCCTCGGAGCGGCGAACAACTTGCAAGTCAGCGAACTGCCATTTGCGATGGCGGTGATGATTGCCGCATCCGCCAGCTTCCTGACCCCCTTTGGATACCAAACCAATTTGATGGTTTACACCGTCGGCGGTTACCGTGTCTCGGACTACCTTCGCTTTGGACTGCCGCTGTCTCTGATCATCTATGCGATCGCGATGATTATGATTCCATGGCATTTCGAGTTCTAAACGCCGGGCCCTGAACTCAGACGAAACCACCACGCGCGAATTGCCCATGTTGTCGGAGTTGGGAACACTCGACCTAATCGTCTTGATCGCCGTGCTGTTTGGTGCAATCGCCATTGGCGTGTTCTCCGGACGTAGCAACCGGGACTCCGAAGCGTTTCTCGTCGGCGGGCGCAACCTGCCCTGGTGGGCGATTTTGGGGTCGATCGTTGCCACCGAAACCAGCACCGCTACGGTGCTCAGCTTGCCAGGCGATGCTTACGCCGGCACCGGATTTCGCTGGCTGCAATTCACAATGGGCTTGATCCTCGGCCGGATCGTGGTAGTGAAATTCCTGCTACCGATTTACTTCCGCGGGAGCCAGACCACGACATCAAAGGCGCCGCAGGAGCCCGATACACGGCCAATCTTTACAGCCTATCAAACGCTCGAAGAACGACTCGGCAAAGCCACTCAAATGGCCACGTCGTTGCTGTTCCTGATCACTCGCAACCTGGGCGATGGGCTGCGTCTTTACCTTGCCGCTATTGTCTTGCAAACATTGCTCGGCTGGTCGATGCCGCAGTGTGTCGTCGTGATGGGACTTGTCACGATGGCCTACACCGCAATCGGCGGCCTGCGTTCGGTCATCTGGAATGACTGTGTCCAGTTCGTGATCTACATGATCGGCGGTATCGCGGCGGTGATCGTGCTCGCCAGACTCGTCCCGGGCGGATACGAAGCAATCTGGGGCTTTGCCCACGAGACTGGCCGGCTGACTGTTTTCGATTTCAGCTGGGACTTGAGTAAACCGCTGAACTTCTGGGGCGGACTCTTCGGCGGCGCGGTGCTGACGATCGGGACACACGGCACCGATCAAATCATGGTGCAACGTTACCTGAGTGCCCGTAGTGAACGCGATGCAGGCCGCGCGGTGCTGCTCAGCGCATTTGTCGTGATGCTGCAATTCACGCTGTTCTTGTGGATCGGCGTTTCACTGGCCTGCTTCTTTGCAAACTCGACCACAGTGCCCCCCGATGCCGCCGATCAAGTGTTCGCGTTCTTCATCGTCAACCTATTCCCACAAAACGTCGGCCTGATCGGATTGATGCTCGCCGCGATCTTAGCCGCCGCGATGAGCACGCTGTCCAGTTCGCTGAGTGCATCGGCATCCGCCCTGCTGAACGATTTTTACTTGCCGTTTCTTAAGCAATCCAATCGCCCTACTCCCAGTGACCGCATGCAATTGCGAACAACCCAAGCGATGACGATCGCGTTTGGCGTTTTGCAAATGGTAATCGCGGTCTGGGCCAGTCACTGGGACCAAACCGTTGTAACCAGCGCGCTAAAAATCGCCGGCTTCGCAGCAGGCCTACTGCTCGGCGTGTTTGCCTTGGGCCTGTTCAGCCCCGGCATTCATCAACGATCGGTCTTGATTGGGGCCGCGGCGGGCCTCGTCGTGCTAACGCTGCTAAGCTTTGTGATTAAAAACGAATCCGGTGAAGCGATGGTCGCTTGGACCTACCTCGCAGCGATCGGCGCAACAACCACGTTCGTCACCGCAAAAGCCAGCGAGCGGATCACCCAATGAAACTGCGACCAATCTCCATCGATCCTCAAGACGGCCCCGTTCCGCAAGCCGTAGTCCAATGGATCGAACAGGCCGGCGATGTCGGCAAACGCATCGACTGTTTCGACTACATCCCCAGCAATCCCTATGTGCTTTACAGTTACCTGACCACTATCCGCGGTCGAAAATACTGCGAATGGGGAAGCGGGATTGGGATCGGAATTGGCATGGCCGCCTCGCTGGGACTAAAAGCGACCGGTATCGAACTGAACAGCGAACTTGCCGCTCGATCATCCGAACTACTCAATGAGCATTCGCTAAACGCCACCGTGATCAACGGCAGCTACCATGAATGCCATGTGCCTGCCGATGTGGTGTATGTGTATTGCTGGCCAGGCGAAGTCAACGAAATGCGGGAACGATTTGAAGCGACGATGCCTCAAGGCACCTGGTTGCTCCTGGCCGAAGGTGCCGAACGGATCACGCCGTTAATTTTGTGGTAACGGCGGTTCGGCGATCAAGCCTATTTGACCTTCACGCCTTCGATTCGGAAGACGGCCATGTGGGTTGCGTTGGGGGCGTTCGGTGGGCCTTTACCGCCAGGGTATTTGAAGGATTCGTCGTCCAGATAGAACTTGCCTTCGACGGTGACCGGACGTGTTGAGAAGTCGGCCGATTGGCCTTCCGTCATTTTGACCCACACGCAATCGTAGAGCGCCGCGCCGGGGCCGAAGCAACACTCGCGGTTATCACGCACGAGCACGAACTGCTTGATGCCTTCTTGCTGAAAAACACTTTGTGGAAGGATGTAGCCGCGGAGCTTGACGTCTTTTTTGTTCAGACGCTTCAGCCGATCAGTCCACATTGAATCTTTAAACGCGGCGTCTTTTTCGATATCGAACTTCAAGTCATCGAAATTGATTTCGCCTTTCGCCAACTGGGCTTCGCTGCTTTGACGAAGCGGAACGGTTGGCTTGTCCTCGTCAGTGGCTTGTGCGAACACCGAAACCGGCATCAGCACTACCGCTGCGGTAAACAAGAATGTGGCAAGCCGCTGAGTCATCGTGGTCGCATTCGGTGGGAGGATCGAAGGTGGGCAAGGATATTTATCATAGCCCTTGCGTGACTGAACCCCTACACCGATTGCCGAATCCGACAGAGGGCTCAGTTCACTGAGGTACCCTTTATCCGATAAAAGACGGAGTTGTTAAAATCGGTTTTGGACTGGGGAACCTTGTTGAGGATGAACTTTCCGGCCAGCTTCCGCCGCGTCATCCCGCCTTTCACAGTCTCGCCGCCGGTCAAGGTCACCTCGATCATCTCGCTGCTCTTCGGCTGACCGCCAAAGCAGCATGTGCCCAAGTCACCGACCATCACGAACTGACGCAACATTCCCCCACCGCTCGATGGGTGGATGTAGCCCTTAATAAAGACGTCTTTGCCATCAAGGTCATACGCCACTTCGGTCGGACGATCCGGGTCGGCGTCAAACTTCAATTGCGAAAACGGCACCCGCACGTGGCCCGGCGGGACCTCGGTCAGGTAAGTGTACGTGTGCATCGAAACGCCTGTGACGAGCACGACCAGGTTGGCTACCAGAGCGAACTTGGCGAGTGCTTTACCACTGAATTCGTCCGGGTAACGGTTGATCGAGCGGATCGAAAAGATCCCGAACAAGACGCCAACCAGGGTCAGCACCAAGACCATTTCAAACGGGGGCATCAACCCAATCAGTCCCACCGCAAACAGGAGCGTGGACGCGATTGCACTTCGGCTGAGGGCACGATAGGGAAAGTCCGCTGCATCAGCGGACGTCGACATTTGAAATTCAGTGGTGGCCATCGTTTGCATCAGTCGCAAAGAAGACGGTAAGAAGTGACGTGTTTATCGACGTCGATCTCTTAAAGGGCCGTTTGGCTTTCCGGTTGCGAATCGCCAACCGATCCACCGGTGAGGACCAAAAAGAGTGCGAGCACCAAGCTTGCTAATGAAACCGTCAGTACGCAAGCAAACTCCCAAGGGTTCGACGCGTTCGCCAGATCATTTTTCTCGGCGATCACACCCACCACTGGGGATTTTGCCGGTGCGAGGGCTGCGTAGCGAAGGCCAGCTTTCAATTCAATGTTTTCGCGTTGCCCCCCCGCGTTAGGAACGACAGGCTGGATGCTGGAGGTCGAATCCTCGTTCGCTTTGGGACGAACGGGGACGGGGGCAGGAAAGAACGCCTTGGCACGGCGAACGGCTTCGGGGTCGATTTCCTCGAATTCCTTGAGCGCCGCTTCGGCTTTGGGCAACGGGCAAGCACGCATGTAGTTAATGACTGGTACACGCAGCCAGTTGTCTTTCGGATCGACCTCTTTGAAAAGCTTCGACAGCCGATCGATCTGGCTCCAATCCTGCCATTTGGCGAGGTCAGGAATCACCATGTCGGCCAGCTGTTCACGCTCCAGAACCTTGTGCATCGATTCGGCCAACGCACTGCGCGGGATCACAGTGCCTTCGGTGCCATGGAAACGCAGCGCCATAATCGCCGCGTAGGTGTGCGAGAATTGTGCTTTCTTGTTAGCAATGTAAAGCTCTTCGACCAACGGCAGCCCTTGTTCACCGGCGAGGGTCAGGTAGCAGGCGATTAGCGCGTCGAGCCCATTGGAGATGCTTTTGGAGGGGTTCTTCAACATGTCCTCCAGCATCGGGAGATCTTGTTTGCCGCCGCAAACGCCCAGCATGGTGAAGTACAAGCGTTTGCGATCGACGCCCATTTCGGGCTGCTGGATCCATTCGATCAAGCGGTCATGGTCCATTTGCGGACCGATCTTGGAGATCACGTCATAGGGTGCCGAAGCGAATTCGTCGTACGCATCACGCGAAATTAACGGATCTTCGTCTTCGAGGTACGAGCGAAAGAAAAGCAATCGTGCAACAGGATCGTCTTCGACTTCGGTCGCCTTGACGATGTACTGTTCGCTGCGTTCGTTAACCGGCAAACAGGACCACTGTAGGTTTGGTGGGTCGACCCCGGAGAGCAGGAATCGGCGACCGACTTCGACTTTTCCAAAGTAGATGGCGTCGACCGTTTGGCCAGCTTTGACGACCTGACCGCCTTTGAGAACCTTTTCGACTTTCATTTTGACCACGCCGGTGGTCAGGTTCCGAGTCGACTCGCCATCCAAGCAAGACGCGATGACGACAGCGTCCATGGTTTCGGATTGCTGGCGGATGGTTTGCTGGACCGACTCACAAAACGGACACGCCGACGCGACGGGGCCCTGGAGAAGTGATCCGGCGACGACCGCGAACAACGCGACCATCATCGTCAAAGTTCGGTTGTTTTGCCTATTCATCAATGTTTTCCGGGAGCCAGGGTGATCCGAGTGCGGTTTTCCGGGTGTTTTGTGCGAAACCGGCCTGGATTTTTCCTGATTGGCTAAAGCTGACGGTCGGGCAACGGGCGCCGGACCGAGCGAGTTCTTTAATCATAGGTGGAAAACAGGTGGGCTGAGAAGGCGGATGTCGATTCTCCCGGAATTCGCGCTACGATCGGCTCAACCCTTCCAGCCAAAACTGCCGATACGTTCGAAGGTTCGCGATTCGCTGACCCGTGGCGGGGGGACCGCGATGCCCGTACATCGACGGCGTGTCACCTTGCAGCGGACACTTTGGAAACAACCATCAACCAAGCCCACCGATGGCCTGCGTCAGGATGACGCTAGAGCTGAATGAGGCTGACCTAGGGGGAAAGCAGCAATGCTTCGTCAATTGATCATCGTCGCCGTTCTGGCAGCATCGGCGTTGATGCTGGCCGATCAAGCGTCTGCCGACCAGCGGGCCTATGGCCAAGCTTGGGGCGGGAGCACTAGCACTCAAGACTGGAATCGCTTCTACCACTACCCATACGTGTACTATCCCCAGAACTTCTGGGGCCAAGAGTACTACAAGAGCGCCGACAGTATGTACTACCGCTATCCGCCAGAAATGCGGATTCCGGTATACAACAAAAAGTGGCACAACTATTACCCCAGCAGCCGCCGCTACCACAGCGGACACCACTTCATCCTAGACGTGTTCTAGGCAGCGGTTGATTGCGTCGTTGGTCACATCGGCCGACGACGATCCACTCTCATCAAGACGCCACCGGCCGAACACACTCGGCTGGTCGGCTCGCGTGAAGCATCGAGTTGGCTTTCATGGCGACGAGCACCAGCATTCGGCCACTCAGCCGTCTTCTCGATAAAACGTCCGCCCCACTCTGGGTCATCGGACCGGACGGAAAGCTCGCGTACCTTTCGGCCAGCGTCGGCGAATGGTTGTCGATCGAACCCGAAATGCTAGTCGGCAGACTTTGCGTTGCTGGCGTCTCGGTCACCGACGACCCGCTCGATTATCTTGCGGCTTCGCTAGCACCACCGCCCGGAATATCCACCCGCGGCACCGCTTCGCTGCTCGTCCAACCATCAATGTCTGGTAAACGTGCACGCCAATTCAAAGCGATGCAAACGCGCTTCGTCAAATCAGGCGACGCACACGAAGCCTTTGTGTTTGCGATCACCGGTTCGTTCAACGACACCGCGGTCGATACCGACATCGACTTTGCCAGACAACTTCGTCAACGCCTGGATACTTGGCGCCAGCACCAAAGCAACTTGGCGTCGATGTCGTTGCTGGGCGATTCCAAATACGCTCGACGATTGCAACGTCAAATCAAACTTGCCGGCCGCTTGCGCAGTGACGTCCTGATCGAATCACCGCCGGGATGCTTGGACGAAGCCATCGCCCGCGACATCCACCATCGCTCCGCTGCGGACGAACCGGTTGTCGTGATTGATGGGTCGTTGATGGACCGCGAGTTGCTTGATGCCAGCTTATGGCCCATCCTACATCACTTGGCTGATGAGAAAGACGCCAGTGTGATTGTGAAAGACATCGACGCGACCGTCCCCGAAGCCCAACAACGATTGCTCGAACACCTCGACGAACATGGCGAACGTCTGCGTTTAATCGGCTTGGCTTCCTGTGCAACGACGAATGGCAAAGGCGACCAAGATGACTTGGAAGCAATCGATAACGCCGAGCAAGAGAAAGCGAACGAATCGATCACCAGCGAACTCGCCGAACGGTTTTGTGGTCTTCGTATCCGCTTGGTTTCGCTAGCCGCACGCCTGCAAGACCTGCCTCCGATCGCCAGCGCGATGCTGAATCGCCGCCGCGCCGCCGGCGAAGGCACGGCCGATCGGTTCACCAGTGCTGCCTTGGATGCGATGGTGCTGTACCCTTGGCCGAACAATTTTCACGAACTCGACCAAACCGTTCGCCATGCGATCCGCGCCGCAAAACAACCCGCGATCGACTTAGAAGACCTGCCGCTCGCGATCCGATCTTATCGCCCCACCGCATTGGCGACCGAGTCGCTGCCTTTCGATCTCGACCAAACCGTCGCGGAGTTCGAACGAAAGCTGATTTTGTCGACACTCGATTCGTCCGACGGCAATCGCGCCGAAGCCGCCAGGCGGATGAACATCTCGCGAGCCCGGTTGTTGCGAAAACTCGAGACATACGAGGACGAGCAACCTTGATCCGCGGCTTCTCAGCTCCCGTCACGCGACAGCCAGTCCCGTTTTATGTCGCCGCATCGCACCGTCGTTGGCTGGATGCCGCGCGGCGATTCGTGGGGCCGTTCGCCCATGCGGCCGCGGACGAACCGACAGACCAATTCCGTATGGCGGTGCGTGTCGAAGCGATCGATCCGGCCCGGGTCCGCTCAGCTGTCGCCTCGACGATGACTGCGGTGGAGGATTGTTTCGTACTCTGGGAAGTTGACGCGACAAATTGCTCCACAATCACGCTCGCGATCGCACAAATCGCGGTCAGTCATCATGATGTGATGCAGTTCGTGGCAATCGATCGTCAAAAACGTTTTTGGTCGACCAACGAAATTGCCGTGATCGCAGAGCTCGGTGTGGCGTGTATCCTGAACCGCCCGGAAGATTTGGCGGTTGCGGCGCGACTCGTTTGGCGACATGGCTCCTAGCCCACTCGGCTTGCCAGCGCCGCAGGCGTCGCCTTCGCCACCTCCGATGTAGTCCAGCCCACTTCCTGTGAGAACACGATGAAGCTCAATCGACGTGACCTGATGGCAGCCGCCGGCGCCGCAACGCTATCCGCCGCAACCACCCAGCGAAGTTGGGCCGAAGACGCTCCCGCGACCAGCAAGCGTCCCAACCGGATCGCCGTGTCGACGTATTCGTACTGGCGCTATCGTGACGACAGCAAGCTGACCATCGGTGAATGCATCGACTTGGCCGCCGAAGCCGGTTTTGATGGCGTCGAAATTTTGCACGTGCAAATGGAAGACACCTCCCCTGGTGCACTACAAAAAATCAAACAGCGTGCCTTTATTCATGGCATGGACCTGTGTGGCTTCTCAACCCACCAAAGCTTTGTCTTTCCCGACGAAGCAGAGCGTCAAGAAAACATTCAACACACCATTGATTGCATCGAGATGGCCTATGCGATGGGCATCCCGACGATCCGCGTCAACACCGGACGCTGGGGAACCAGCAAAGACTTCGACACGTTGATGGCCAACAAAGGCATCGAGCCGCGTTTAGACGGCTACACCGACGAAGACGCTTTTGGCTGGGTGATCGACAGTCTGGAAAAGTGTTTGCCCACTGCTGAAAAGTGCGGCGTGACCTTGGGCCTCGAAAACCACTGGGGCATCGGCAGAAACGCTGACGCTGTTGTCCGCATCATCGACGAGATCGATTCGCCTTGGTTGCAAGCGACCATGGACACCGGCAACTTCCTGGAAAACCAATACGAACAGTACAAGATGATGGCCCCCAAAGCCGTCTTCGTTCAAGCCAAAACGTACTTCGGCGGCGGCACCTGGTACACGCTCGACATCGATTACGATCGTGTTGCCAAGATCCTTCGCGATGTCGACTACACCGGTTACATCTCGTTGGAATTCGAAGGCAAGGAAGCTCACGAAACCGCGATTCCGAAAAGCCTTGAGATGCTTCGCAAAGCGTTCGCGTAGTGGATCGGAACCGGATTGCTTTAGTAATTCCACTCCAGCATTCCGCCCATCGCGCCGGTTTCAGCAACATAGGGATAGACCGCGAAGTTGCGGCCCGCCAAATCGGTCCGCTCGATCGCCGAGGAAGCGACATACGCCATCCACCAACCCAACGCTACTTGCGATGGGTAGTGGGCTTGGTCGTTAACTCGCGAAATCGGACCTAGCAAGGAACCGGCATAAAACATCGTTTTGAGTAGTGGGCGATCCGTCATCTTGGCGGCGTTGATAAACGGCAGCGCCGACATAAACGCATGCCCGCTGACACCGTTGTTGTCGTGCATCGGTCGCCAGCGTGACGCATGATTGATTTCGTGCGGACGTGAGCCGCCCGTCAAATGCTGAGCCAAAATCAACGGCGGGGCTCCAACTAAAAACGATCGGATCGTTCGTTTCCCCCAGGTCCCTGTCGTTTGCATCATCGGGGAATCATCGAACACTTCGCCGGCTGCCCATGCCGCGGCAAAGATCGGTAATGAATAGCGTCCATTACCAAGCTCTTTGCTGGAGTGCAAATACTCGAACCACTCGTCGCTGGTCGCGCCACGCACACTCGCTTGGAAATGGCGTTCGACCTGGGCATCCAAGCTGGTATTGGCGATCGCCGCACCGATCAACATTCCTGTCCCGAGTAACTTGATCGTTTCCAAGTCGTAGTAGTTCAAATGGTCGAGCTGGATCTCTTTCCACAAACTCGGCTGGCCTTGTGATAGCTCTCGCGCAAGGCGTGCTTTTCGGCGACGGAAAGGCGGACTCATCCAACTCGGATCATACGGCTCGTTCGCCAGCGGAATCGGATTCGCTTCCGGCAATGGCTCGCTCGAAATCCCAAGTTCACCCAACATCGCATCATGTTGCTCGTCGTCCCATGCGAGTGAAGCGGTGATTAACTTGATCGACGGATCCGCGGTTGGATTGTGTACCCACGTCGGTACATCATCGAGCACGTCAAAACGAGCGTCGACAAACTCGTCCGCGTAAGCGCGCTCCAGCGAGAGCAGCAACAGCAACGCAAACAGAGCGCGAGAGGACCGGTTCAGCAACGTCATACATCGATTCATGCAAAGAGGGGCACAAGAGACCTCTAATTACTAAATCGCTAGTACATAAATCAACTCTGGTTTCCCGCCTCGGCAAAACCTGATCAGAATGACGTTGGCGAAAAACTAGACGCTTCGTATATTGCGACTTTGAAACGAAAAGGAAGTCGCACTCACTCGGCAATCATGATGCCCCTAAGATGCCTCGCGTGGTAACCGCTCACCGCCCCTCCCGTCACGGACTGACGGTTCTCGAACTGCTGGTGTCATTCGCCATCATCGGTATTTTGCTAGCAATTTTGCTGCCCGCGTTGGGGGCCGCGCGTGAGTCAGCCCGGTATACGCAGTGTGCCAGCCACCTCCGTGAACTGGGCATCGCACTGCACCACCACCACGAAGTCCGCCGCAGCTTGCCCGCCGGCTGGCAATTCGATCCCACTGCCTCGTCCGCTTATGGGTGGACGGTGCCGCTACTGCCGTACATCGAACAAGCTGCTGTCGCCTCCCAGATCGATTTGAAAACCCCGCTGGGTGCTCCGCAACTTACAGAAGCCCGGAACACATCGTTGCCCCTGATGCTCTGCCCTTCGGATATCGTCGACCCGATGTTCACGCTTTACGAAGGTGATGAAGAGGATGACGAAGGCAAGGAAGGACGCTACACCGGGCAACCGTTCATGCCGTCCGTTCAAAGTGAAGCGATCATGCGTCTTCCCACGGCGAACTACGTTGGCGTCTTTGGAACATTGGAATCCGACGACGAAATCCCCGCCCCGATCGGCGACGGAACGTTTTTGGAAAACCGAGTCGTACGGTTCCGTGATTTCTTGCGGGGCCTTTCCCACACGGTGATCGTGGGTGAACGCACGATGGCGCAGGTCCCTTCGACTTGGCTGGGTGTCAGCTTGGCGGGCGAAGACGCCGCGGCTCGCTTGGTCGGCTCGGCACTGCAAGGCATCAATCATCCCTTGGCCGATGAATCAGATTTCTCCAGCCGGCACCCCGGCGGCGCGAACTTCCTGTGGGGCGACGGTCACGTTTCATTGGTTTCCGAGAACATCGACCTGATCGAATACCAACGCTCGGCTCAGCTCTACCCTCGCTAGCGTCTCATACGATTTCCCCCTCACTGTCATTCACCAGCCCATAGCTTCTTCCCATGCCACCTTCAAATCAGAAGACGATCGAATTGACCAAATGCGAAGCCGAAGTCATGGACGTCGTATGGGAAAAAGAAAGCGTCACCGTCAACGATGTCGTGGATGCGATCAAACGTGATCTTGCCTACACCACGGTGATGACCACGATGAAGATCTTGGAAGAAAAAGACATCGTCAGTCGCGGTGAAAAGATCGGTCGAGCATACACTTATTCTGCAAAAGTCACTCGTGACCAAGTGCAGCAACGGATGATCAAATCACTTGCCGATCGCTTCTTTGGCGGATCGACTCGCTCGATGGTCCTGAGCCTGCTGAAATCCGAATCGATCTCCGAAGACGACATCCGTGCCGTCAAAGAAGCCGCCGAACAACTGGGCGAAGAATAATGGACCTCCAGCTTGCCTTCGAAGTCGCGAGCTCGCTTTGTATCCAAGTCGCGTTGG
>NZ_NPDI01000013.1:0-18485 GCF_002251265.1 Rhodopirellula sp. MGV
TGGCATCATCAACCTGGCCATACTGCCTAAAGAGTTCTTCCAACTTTTCGGTCGTCACGGACCAAGCTAGATTCCCCACATACATCTTCATCGCTTCAATCGCTCCCTAGTCCAGAAGGCCTATGCACTCGGAGCAGTCGGCGACGCACACACAGCGGTCCATTTCGTTCTGAGAGTTCGGTCTTCAATCACACGGGACGGCGCCAACCGCCATCCACTCAAGCGACGAGTGTAACACTATTTCTAGGTGGGTTGGCAATCATTCTGCTGGGTATATTCACTTCCTTGCAAAAAGTTCATCCTTTTAGCCCTTGCTTAGATGGTGACCGGAACACCCGAACAGCATAGTTATTACCCTCACTGGCAATGATGGCAAACCAGCCAGGTGTGGATTGGCTGCCAAACCGGCACCCGGCCCCGTCGGATCGCAGTGATTGACGACCACACCGAAACGCACGACCATGGATTCCCCATCAGAATCGTCTTGGCGGCCCCTCGCGGCGGCCCTTTCTTGGCTGCTCCCACGCTTCCTCCATCCACTGGTCGCTGATCAATCATGTCAGATCGCATTTCGCGGATTGCCAATCGCCTCGCCATCGCGGTGCTGTTCACATCCCTGCTGACATTTGCCGGGTGCGGTTCGAAACCCAACAAGACATCCTCGAAACTGAACGTGGTCACCACTGTCGGAATGGTCGCCGACCTTGTTCGACAAGTCGGTGGCGACGAAGTCGAGGTGATACAGATCTGTGGGGCTGGAGTCGATCCACACCTGTATAAACCCACGCGAGACGACGTGCTGCGCATTCGCGCCGCAGACATTGTCTTTTACAGCGGCCTGAAACTCGAAGGCAAAATGGTCGACACGCTCGAAAAGGTCGGCAAATCCAAACCCGTTTTCGCCATCACAGACACGATCGATCGCAGCGAATTGCTTTCCGGCGACGCCACTGAAACTTCATCTGACTCCGCACACGCCGATCCGCACCTGTGGAACGACGTTTCTCTGTGGAGCCAGTGTGTGCCGCTGATCGCCGAACAACTCGGCAAACTGCGACCTGAGGCGGCAGAAAAATTCAACGCCGCGGCGGATACCTATCAAACGCAATTGGCCGAACTGCACCAATACGGCAAAGACGTCACCGCATCGATTCCGGAGCAAAGCCGTTTGCTGATCACCTCGCATGACGCATTCAGCTACTTCGGCCGCGCTTATGGACTGGAGGTGCAAGGCATCCAGGGAATCTCCACCGAATCCGAGGCGGGACTACGACGCATCAACGAACTCGTCGACTTACTGATCGATCGCAAGGTCACCTCCGTATTTATCGAGAGCAGCGTCCGCCCCAAAAACGTCGAAGCCCTGATCGAAGGCGCGTCCCAACGCGGACATGAAGTCGAAACCGGCGGGGTACTCTACAGCGATGCGATGGGATCGGAAGGAACTTATGAAGGAACCTATGTCGGAATGCTGGACCATAACTTGACGACTACGGCGAAGGCGCTCGGCGGAGTGGTGCCAGAAGGAGGATTTCAGGGTAAACTCTCGGGAAAAACCGACTCCCACTGATGCCTGACCCGAACCTATCGTCCGAAGTCGACGCTGACGCTCCAGTCGTCGATGCTCCCCAATCCGAGACCCCAGCGTTTTCTGACACGTCGCTGTCGAACGTTCCGCTGTCGGTTTATGACCTGACGGTGGCGTATCATCGCAAACCGGTGATTTGGGACGTCTCCTTCGATTTACCGGCGGGCAGCTTAATCGGAATCGTCGGACCTAACGGCGCGGGGAAAAGCACTCTGCTGAAAGCGTCGATGGACCTGATCCCGCGTGCGTCGGGCCGAGTCCGGTTCTTTGGCCAAAGTTATCGCCAAGCCCACAACCGCGTCGGCTACGTCCCGCAACGAGAAAGCGTCGACTGGCAGTTCCCAGTCAGCGCTCTCGATGTCGTCACCATGGGTTTGTACGACAAGATCGGATGGTGTCGTCCGGTACGAAAACGGCACCGTGCCCTGGCCCGAGAAGCATTGCGACGGGTCGGGATCGGAGACTTGGCAGACCGTCAAATCAGCCAGTTGTCTGGCGGCCAACAGCAGCGAACGTTTCTGGCGCGTGCGTTAGTACAAGACGCTGACTTGTACCTAATGGACGAACCATTCGCCGCCGTCGATGCGTCCACCGAACATGCCATCGTCGAAATCCTTCGCGAGCTGAAAAGCCGTGGCAAGACTGCCGTTGTCATTCACCATGACTTGCAAACCGTCCCCGAGTACTTCGACTATGTCGTGCTGCTAAACATGCGGGTCGTCGCTCACGGCCCCGTGATGGACACGTTCACGCCCGAGAATCTGCAAAAGACCTACGGAGGTCGACTCACGCTTTTGGACGAAGTCACCGAAGCGATGCGTCGGCGTGAATCGAGTCTATGACGCCTTTGCATGACCTCCTATCGATCGGCTGGATGTGGCTGGTGCTCGTCACAGAGCTCCCCGATCTGTTGTCCGCCGCGACACAGTCGACACAGGATTCGTTGCTGGCTGATTTGATCCGTGTCGTGTCGATGCGTGACTACAACACACGCGTGGTGATCGTTGGTGTCGCAACGCTGGGCGGGGCCGCAGGTTTGGTCGGCAGTTTTACGCTCCTTCGCAAACGAGCCCTGATGGGTGACGCACTCGCCCACGCCAGCACCCCCGGTATCGCGATCGCGTTTATCGTGGCGACCAGCTTGGGCGGCGATGGAAAGTCGATCCCGGTACTACTCGCCGGTGCCAGCTTCACCGGCTTGATTGGCGTCGCGGGCATCCTGCTGATTCGAAACCAAACGCGACTAAAGGAAGACGCCGCACTCGGCATCGTGCTGAGTGTGTTCTTCGGTCTTGGAATGGCCTTGTTCGGTGTGATCCAGCAGATGCAAACGGGGCATGCCGCGGGCCTGGAAGGTTTTATCTTTGGCATGACCGCGTCGATGCAGGCCGCCGACGCTCAACTGATCGCGGCGGTATCGGTGATCGTGATCGCGGGATGCCTGTTGCTGTTCAAGGAACTGCAACTGCTGTGCTTCGACGAAGGCTTTGCCGGCGCACAGGGTTATCCCGTCGTGGTGCTGGACATCATCCTGATGGCGATGATCGTGCTGGTGACGATCGTCGGTCTACAAGCCGTCGGCCTAATTCTGATCATCGCATTGCTGGTTATCCCGGCAGCAGCGGCGCGGTTTTGGACCGAGACGATGTCGCGGATGATTGTCTGTTCGGCGGCACTTGGCGTCACCAGTAGTGTGATCGGCGGACTGGCGAGCGCGATGTTTCCGGGGCTGCCTTCGGGTGCGATGATCGTGCTCGTGTGTTCGGTATTTTTCTTTGTCAGCATGATGCTGGGAACACGTCGTGGTGTGCTGATCCGCTTGATTCGTCGTCGACAATTGAATCGGCGCATCGATCGCCAGCACCTTTTGCGTGCCATGTACGAACAGATCGAACGGGACCAAGACGCCGTCGACGAATCGCTGTCGCATCGCAAGACCCCCGTTTCGGTCGCCAAATTACTGTCGATGCGAAGTTGGACACTGCGTCGTTTGGAGCGAGCGATCGATCGCGCCGTCGAAGATGACTTGGTTCGTCGGTCGAACGGTTCCTGCCGCTTGACCGGCGCCGGTTTGACCGAAGCCGCACGTCTGACGCGACAACACCGGCTTTGGGAAATGTACCTGATCACGTACGCCGAAGTCGCGACCGCGAATGTGGACCGTGACGCCGACGCGATCGAACACGTGTTGGCCCCCGAGGTGATCGATCAACTCGAAGACCTGCTCGACGAACAAGGCACGATGATCGCCGTTCCGGTCAGTCCTCATGACATCGCCCCTGAAGCCGAAATGGAAAACAAAACGGGCGGGGGCGAAGCATGATGGCATCGGTGCAGTGGGCCTGGTCACTCGACGGCTGGATCATCTTGGTCGGCGCGTTTGCCGCTGTCAGCGCGGCATTGCTGGGCAATTTCTTGGTGCTGCGGCGGATGAGCATGCTGGGCGATGCGATCACGCACGCGGTTTTGCCCGGCATCGCGACCGCGTTCTTTATCACCCAGTCACGCGACTCGTTGACGATGTTCATTGGCGCGGTGGTCGTCGGAATTTTGACGGCGTTCTTCACCGAATGGATCCGAAATGCGGGCAACGTCGACGAAGGCGCATCGATGGGCGTGGTGTTCACGTCACTCTTTGCACTCGGTCTCGTCCTGCTCGTCCAAACCGCCGACAACGTGGACTTGGACCCCTACTGTGTGCTGTATGGGGCGATCGAACTCGCGCCACTCGACACCATGGATTTTTTCGGCAACGAAATCCCGCGTGCCGCCGTCATTCTCGGGGCGGTGACGCTAATCAATATCCTGTTTGTCATCTTGTTCTTCAAAGAACTGCGTCTGACATCATTCGACCCTGCCTTGGCGACGACGATGGGTTACTCCGCCAAACTGATGCACTACGCATTGATGGTATTGGTGTCTGTTACCGCGGTCGCATCATTCGAAAGCGTCGGCAGTATCTTGGTCGTAGCGATGTTTGTTGTTCCGCCGGCAACCGCATACATGTTGACCGATCGGTTGGGCATCATGATTTTGCTCAGTGCGATAATCGCCGCCGCATCGGCGATCTCGGGACACGCGATGGCGATCACGGTACCGACCTGGTTGGGATTCGGCAGCACAACGACAGCGGGAATGATCGCAGTCGCTACCGGAATCATTTTTTTACTCGCCGCAACATTCAGCCCGACACATGGCGTGGTCGTTAAAGCAGTTCGGCGGCAAGTCCTGTCGATGACGATCTTGTGCGATGACATTGTCGCATTTCTGTTCCGCGCCGAAGAGATTGACCATCGGACTCCGACGGCAGAAGAGTTGCAGGAAAACCTGCTGGCGACCAATCGGGCACTCAAGATCGCACTGATGCTGCTACGGCGTTCCGGTGAACTGCAAGCCGGGACGACTTCGTTGCACCTGACAGATACCGGCCGACGTCGCGGCCAACGACTGGTTCGATCACACCGCTTGTGGGAACAGTACTTGGTCGATCGCGCAGGCCGAGAAACGGATCGGATTCACGATCAAGCCGAACGTTTCGAGCACTTTACCGATCGGGAGCTTAGAGAGCAATTGGCCGAACAAACCGATGGGCCGACGGAGGATCCACACGGACGGCCGATTCCGGATGAGCACTAAATGGCCGACTCGTCGCCTTTCACACCGCAAACGGGTGTCGTGAAACACAACGCTTGCGATGTAAAAGGCGACACTGCAGAAGGACGCTTTACGCGGCGCGGCGAAGCGGGGCTTCGCCAGCGAAGGACCGCAATTTCAATCGACGTGCAAAATCGTCTGCGGTTGCAACAACGGTCGGATCGATGGCTCGACGTACCGCCGCCATGTTGCCTTGATGCTTTTTCATTCCCATCGCTTCACCCATCGATCCCTCGCCAAACAAGGCGCCCTTCAAGCTCGCGCCGAAGCTGGGAACGCGGGTGCTGCCGAATAGGTGAGCATGAATCGCACCGAGCAATTGCCCACGTGCGAAGTCCGAAATGTCTTCTGGAAACACTGCGGATTGCATTTCGATTTGGAACGACTGGTCAACTTGGATGTCCCATCCGGACTTTCGCACCAAGCCACTGAAGGCATACGCGATCGTGATCGGATCGTTCATTGCCGGTGCGACTGCGGTCAACAAGTCGTCAAGCAGTTGCCGACGCAGCATGACACCGCCAAGGTAAAAGCCCTCCACTTTCCCAACCTTCGCATCGATCGGTTGGCACAATCGAGCATCGGTGTTTTTCCAAGCAGTCGCACATCCGGTCTCACGGTCACGCGACTGGCGTGGGACGAGGGCGCCAACCGCCGGATCGTCGAATTGTGCCAGTGCCGAATCCATCCAACCCGATCGCACTTTCATGCCGCTGGTCAAAAGATGGATCACGGGGGATGAAGTCGCATCAAATGCGTCGCGGATCAAGTCAACCAGGTTGTTCGAGCGAGCAGTCACGATGGCCAGTTCGCTGGCCAATTCAAAAGGGTCTTCGTAACTGCCGTTGTGTACTGCGATCACTTCACAGTTCTCGTCAGCGCTCTCAAGCACACTCAACAGCGTGTCCTCGAACAGTTGGTTATCCCGTTCGAGCGGCACGATTACAGATACGCGGTCATTGCGCAAAGCGTTTGACACTGGAGATCTCCAGTCAAGCGAAAGAAACATCGTCGCCAATCAATCGGCGAACGGAAGTTTGCATCGGACTATGAGTACCCGATTTTCAACTGCGCTAGGGAGGATTCGAGGGTGCAATAACCGTCGCGGGCATCTCCACAGGAAAAACCGGAAGAGTTTTCCTATTGCTAGCGTCAGCAGGGCCTCAGTTGGAGTAAGGGAGATCCGTCACAGGGAAGGGGGCATGCAAACCAACAGCCGGTTGAACGGCCCAATCCGCCACTCCGGCCAGACGCTCCCTGGCCATAGGAGCGGATTTCGCCGTACTCGCGATCAGGGCCTGCAAACAGTCAATGTGCTACTTGGCAAGAAAGTGCCCAACCGTCGTGATCGGAAACTCAGTCCGCAACGTTCTGGCCTCTTCATCGCTCGGCACAAACACGCGAATGTCTGATTGGTCGAACACATCGAGATCGACATTGCCGTCAAACCGCCACTCGCGTTCTGCTGTCCAATCGAACGTTCGCCCTTCAGCTTGAAATCGAAAGCGTTGATCAGCAGGCAACGACTTGCGTTCCTCAGGCGATCCATAGAGAACCGACTCCACGCCCGCTCGATACGCAGCGTCTTTGCGAATCGCGATGCCGTATGGTTCATAGTCCCAGCGATGCAGGTGAGGACGATAACATCGTCTGGCGAGCAACGAAGAAAGCGAGCAATTGGCAAAACACACCACGGGCGTGTCACGGCAACTGGTCAGCGCCGAAGCGACCAAACGCTTCATCCGCAGAATCCGCGACAAGGATCCTAGGCAAGTCCCGCGATAACCATCCAGCAACGCAGTCGCGGAGTCGGATTCCGAAAGCATCACCCAATCGCGATATTGTGACACGGTTTCACCTGGCCACGGCCCATGGCAAGCACGCGTGCAATGCACCAACCAGTTTTCGTCATCATCGCACCACTCCGAGTCGCGTTGCCGAAGCAGCGTTTCCTCCGGTGAAACCGAATCACATTCGTTTGGTGTCAATCGATCGCTCGATTGGCCAAAACGATGCCAGCCGATCGCGCCAAGTTCCAGCAATTGATCGAAAAGCTGGTTTGCTTTGCGCTGTTGCGACGACGACGTTTCCGGCATCAACTTGGATGGTGTCGGTGTGGCCACGCGGACGCTGGCGTCACGCCGTCCCAGCAACCGATTGCGAAGCACCGTTTCAACGGTCCCGCCGGCGCGGACGAACACACAGTCGACTCGATCGGCCAGTTCCACGATTGCTTGATCGCGTCCCAGCGGCTGATCCGTTTCAATGTTAACGCACGGTCGGGCTTGGTCTTCCAAAACATTGCTGCGTGATGATCCGTTGACGGTGACCATCACGTACGGAACTCCAAACGTTTCGGCGGCGCGAATGGCCCATGGTTCAATCGCCGAATGTTTGGCGATCAACAACACACGATTTTCCATTCTGGCTTGCATCATCGCCAGCGTCAGATATTTGCACGCGTGCCTGTGTAGCGGCAACGAACGCCCCAGATGGCTCGAAATTGTCGCTATAGTGGTGGCGTTTTCGAGAACTCGAAGCGCAGCCCAATTGGGGTGCAATGTCGCCGATTCGACTGATGCCAGCAGCGGCGATTGTGTTTCGAGCTTCTGTGTTTTGAGCTTCGCCATCACAGAGTCTCCGAGTCAGCGGTGACCAAGACTTGTTGTGCATTCCACACCGTTCAGCCTAACGATTACGCTGGGTGGTTCAAGGATCGTCTCACAGCCGCTACAGGTTTTCCAATGTTTCGACGGATGCTATCAATGAACAGTAGTCACCCGATCCGGCGCTCCATTTGCCAAATGATCGTGTTTTTCGCCGCGAGCACACTGTGTTTTTCCGTGAGCGGCATCGCCGACGATCGTCCGAATGTGATCCTTTTTATCGCCGACGATGTAAGCTGGAACGACTACGGTTGTTATGGGAACGACGCCGCGCGCACTCCGAACATCGACTCGCTCGCGGCCAGTGGGCTACGATTTGATCAGGCATTCTTGACCGCCAGTAGCTGCAGCCCATCACGAAGCAGCATCATCACCGGGCGCTACCCACACAATAACGGACAAGGCGCCGAGCTTCACAATCCGATCTCGAACCACTTGCCTTGGTTCCCCGAGATCCTGCGACAGAAAGGTTATTACACCGCGTTGTCCGGCAAACATCACATGACAACCACCGAACTCGGTGAAGGCGACTCGCCAAGGCCAACGCCGTTTGATCATGTCGACAACGGCAAGATTCCCGGCGACACGTCAGGATCGGCAAACTGGCTTTCCGTTCTCAACGATCGCCCAAAAGACAAACCGTTTTTCTTTTGGTTTGCTGCCTACGACGCGCACCGTGCATGGGACGGGGATAAACAATGGGATGCCCAGCGGTACGGCCCAATGCACTCGCCCGACGACGTCGTTGTTCCACCGTTCTTGTCCGACGATCCGAAGACGCGAGACGACTTGGCATCGTATTACAACGAAGTCACACGGTTCGATTACCGGATTGGTGTGGTTGTCGAGCGACTTCGCGAACAGGGGATTTTTGACAACACGTTGATCTTTGTTCTTGCTGACAACGGACGTCCATTCCCACGCGCCAAAACACGACTACACGATTCTGGCATGAAGACCGCCTTGGTGACGTCTTGGCCCGATGGCATCAGGCATTCTGGCGACACGAACCAATTGGTCAGCGTGATCGACTTGGCACCCACCATCCTGGACGTCGCCGGATGTGAAGTCCCTGAAACGATGCAAGGTGTTTCGATGCGACCGATCTTCCAGTCCTCCAAAAACGCGATTCGTCGGTACGCTTTTTCTGAACACAATTGGCACGACTATGAAGCGTTCGGACGCAGCGTCCGCGACGGCGAGTACTTGTATTTGATCAACCGACGCGTGGAACTTCCTTGGCAAGGCCCCGCCGATTCTGTCCGCAGCCCTTCACACCAACAACTCCGGAAGCTCCGTGACCAAGATGACTTGAACGGGCCGCAAGCAGATGTGTTCTTGTCGCCACGCCCGGCAGCAGAGCTTTACCACACCGGCAACGATCCTCATCAGTTGACCAATCTGGTTGGTAGCTCGGATCACGCCGAGATTGAATCCGAGCTTCGCCAGGTACTCCAACAGTGGATGAGCCAAACGGGTGATAGCGTGCCCAATAAGATTTCACCGGACACGTTTGATCGCGAAACGGGAGAACGGTTAAAACCGAAGTCAATCGATGCGGCGGGTGCGATGACCCCAGGGCAAGATCGCCGTGCGGACCAGAATAATGCCCCAGGCCCGCGTTGATTCACCGCAGCATTGGCGATTTCAATCTTGATACGACTGGGCAATTTTGACGCGATTGATTGCCAGCGATTCGAAAGCGTGCCACAATCCGCATCCTGCCTCCACCGAACCTGCACTCTTTGGGAATAGTCCGCCAGGATAATGGGAATCGTCATTCCTCTGATTTTGATCTTCTTCGCGTGTTTGATTATCTGGCGAGCGTGCGACGGATTTGAAGTTGCCTCGGAATACATCGGGCGAAATCTCTCCGAAGGTGTTCGCGGAGGAACGATCAACGCGATCTCAAGTTCGATCCCCGAGCTCTTTACGACGTTGATCGCGTTGTTTGTGCTGGCCGACCGCGACGGATTCGCGGTCGGCATCGGGACCACCGCAGGCAGCGCGTTGTTCAATGGGATGATCATTCCCGCGACTTGCATCCTGGCGGTCGTGGGCACCGTCTTGGCGGGAACCAAGGTCACTTCGGTCAACGTTTCCCGAAAAGTTATCTTACGGGACGGGATCGCATTGATCATTTGCGAGTTCGTTTTGATCTTGCTGATCAACGGCGAAAGACTGCATTGGTGGCAGGGCTTGGTCATGATCGGGATGTACGCTGCCTATCTGACCTACATGATCTCGTCGATGAAGTCCGCCCCTCGAACGCCTGAGGATGACGACGACGATTCGGCAGACGACCTTCCGGCAGACGACGATGAAGCACGCGGCCCGATGGGCACGCTGTTCTATTGGCTTTCAGGTGGGCCACTGCTCAACCTCGAAGGCTTCTTTATCAAGGAAACACATCGCCAACAGATCAAGGAAGAACGCTGGAACGGATGGCCGCTCTTGCTGGCATCGACCGTCGTGATCGGTATCGCCTGCTGGTTCCTGGTCGTCGCTTGTGAATGGCTGGGAACCGGGAATGACGCCCACCCGTCCTACACGCTGTTCGGGAACGAATACGTCGGACTTGGGATACCGGCAATGTTTGTCGCCGTCATCTTTGCATCCATGGCAACCAGCGTTCCCGATACCGTGATGTCCGTTCGCGATGCACTTGATGGTGACTATGACGATGCCGTTGCCAACGCACTGGGCAGCAATATTTTTGACATCTGTTTCGCGCTTGGATTCCCGCTGTTCCTGTTCACGTTGATCGACGGCCCGATCAAGATGACCCCGCAGATCGCCGAACAAAGTGGTGAGTTGCGGTTGCTGTTGTTGATGCTGACGATCATCGGATTCTTTGTGTACTTCTTTGGCAAGAAACAGCGAACCGCCGAGGGTGTCGAGTATGTCGAGATGAAACGCGGCAAAGCGTTTAGCTTGCTTGCGATCTATATCGTTTTCGTTGTCTACATCATCGGACGATCCGTCAACTCACCAGTCGCGCACACCATCTCGCTCTGGCTGCAAAAGATCCTGGTACTACTTCCCAACCTCGGCTAAACGTCAGAACGGGAATTGCTCATCGACGTCGCTGGCGGCAAGTTCAACCAGGAACTGTGAAATCCGGTCGACCAACACTTCCATTAGCTTGTGGCCTTTCTCGGCCCTGGCCGGATGTGGGTTGCCCGAGCCCGTATTGCTGGTCAGCAAATGCCATGGGCGAGTGATAGAAATCCATCCTTGGTTCACCGCATCAAAACGAGTTGATTTCACGGCACCATCATCGGCAATGATCGCGCCATCTCGATCAGTTGCCACGAACTCGCGAAAGAATGCGAGCCCCAGCGCGGTTTCCATTTCACCGGCATGGTCGCCAGGCTCGTCAAAGATATCGGCCTGAACGTCGGCGCTGATGCCGCGAAACCAATCACACAAAAACATCTTGCATGGCGTTTGGTTGACCAGTTCTCGCAGCATCGGTTTGAACTCGTTGCCACCATGACTGTTCAAGATCAGGAGCTTTTTGATTCCACTGTTACTGAGCGAACCAAGCAAATCACGCAGGATCGTTTGCAGTGTTGACGGGTGCAGGTTCATCGACAGCGGGAAACGCGCCTGGTTGGTTTCCGTTCCATAGGGAATCGGTGGAAGCATCACGACGCGGGCCCCAAGGTCCCAAGCGGCTTCACACGCACGACTGGCTATCTCGGTCGCTTGAAAGGTGTCGGTGCCGTACGGCAAATGCAGATTGTGTGGCTCGGTGGCTCCGGTCGGCAACACCGCGACTTCATACGGACAATCTTTGACAAAGCCGTAGTTGATTTCGGAAAGAATCCAAGGACGCATGGTGCGATGAGGCATAGGAGTTTGAACAAGTGAATGCGGGGTGAGCCACCAGCGTTCATCATAGCGTTTGCGCATCAAAAAACCGTGCGCCGATCAAATCGGCACACGGTCAGTTGAACACAAACAGGTCCGCGAGGACTACTTGTTTTCGCTAGCCGCTGGAGCGGGAGCTGCGGGAGCCGGAGCTTGTTGGGTCAAGCCTGGGCGAACGCGTTTGTTGATGTCGGTTTCCAAAACGCCGAAGACAGCTTCGTGACGCGCGATCGACATTTGCAGTGCAGCCAGCAAACGTTTCGCGGTGTAGAAGTTCACGATGATACGTTGCTTGACTTCGATAGGATCCTTAGGAACACCGATCGGTTGTGGGTTCAAGCCGAAGTCAACGATCAGTTCTTCGGGAGAGCCGGTGACGCGGCAGAAGTTTGCGTAGGTTGCCAGTGCGTTGTCGTCGTTGACTTGAACCTGAACAGGTTGTTGCGATTGTGCTTGTTCCGCTGGAGGTGCAGCAGCGTCAGGTTTCTTTGCTTCATCAGCCATCGATGAAAATTCTCCACTAAGGGGTAAGGGTCGCGACCGTGAACCAACGACTTGGGGCAGATCGCTCGAAACAGGGAAAAGGACTGAACCGCGTCGGGTTCCCAAATCATCGATCACACTTCCATTGCGGGGTGACGCATTGCATCGTACCGCCAACAGGTGACTTGGGAAACCGCCGCTGTCGCATTCATTTCATGCCAGCAGTTAAATAGCTTGAAGATGCGTTAACTAGGAAAAACACGTTGTGAACACGAGGAAATAAAACGTTGTGATGACGTAACTTGTGCGACCGGACTAAAACTCAAAATTAAATGTTTTCGCAATCACGCGCCACAGTCGCTGACCGAGTGACTTGTCTTCGACGTGGACTTTCGCGCTCCCACGATAGCCGGGACGAAGTGGTAAATCGGCGGTCGGATCGATCTGCAATGGCACGCGAGCTTGGTAGGTCACGCTACGCGGTTTGACCTGGCCGGTCGCCGGATCAATCTCCGTTTGCAAGTCGCTGCCGGTTTGGCTGGACATCGATGTCGAGGTATTGCGAAGCGGCTCACGAGCCATCTCTTCGACCGTTCCCGAAAACGTATCCATCCGTCGGGAATCCAATTTCATGTCGACCGCTTGGCCAACACTTACCAACTGGACGTCACCTTGATCGATCGCCAGAATCGCTTCGAAGTCATCGGCGTTGCCGATCTCACAAAGCAAGTCTTCTGCGCTTAAGGTGGCGCCGCGGTTTCGCAGTTCCAATGGTGATCCCCACCAGGTCGGCAGTTGGCCCGATTCGGCCCCCTGCAACGGTTTCTTTGGCGGAGGAATCACGATGCCGGAAATTGGTGCGACAACCGTCAATCGGTCTAATTCGACTTGCGTCTTTTGCTTAAGTTCCCGAACCGCGGCCAACATTTTCTCTTGCGTATCGATTTGCGCGGCAAGCGACCGATCACTGATGCGTCGCTGTTTGAGTTTCTCCAAAGTGGTTTCGGCAACCGCTTCTTCGATCTGCAAATCCTGCATTCGCATTTCCAGATCAGGATTCTTTAACACAGCGATCGTCTGGCCCGTTTCGACAAACTGGCCGGGCTCGACCGTGGTGACGATCTGACCAGAACTGCCCGCATAAACACGTCCGGCTTCGCCAGGGCGAACTTCAAATGCCGCATCGATATGGTGCGGAAGTGGGATGTAGCAAACGGCCACAATCACCGTTGCGGCGACGGCCGCCGTGACCATCACGTTGAACCGTTTCACTTTCGAAAGTCTCCCGGGAGTTCGACAAAATTTCCAGGTTTGAATCACCGGCTGGGCCACCAGGCCAAAGAACCCGACCACCGCGACCGCGCGGCCGATGACCTCAAGACCATAGGGTTCTAAAACCTTGATCACGAACCAGCAGATCGAGAACACAACCACCCAGCGATAGATGACGCTGGCGATTGTGAACATCGCGAACCAAAATCGTCCGCGGGTTGGCAAGAATGGATCGTCTTGAAGCTCCAGCCCCAAACAAGTCTTTTGGAACCAACGCTTCAGCACCTCGGTGCTCTTTTGCCGGAGGTTAGGAATCTCCAGCATGTCCATCAGGATGTAGTAGCCGTCGAAACGCAGCAGCGGGTTACCGTTAACCAACACGGTGCTGACGACGTTCAAGAACATCATGTTCAAACAGAGGTCATTGACCGTTGTTCCGGATTCGGTGAAGAACCAGACGAACGCGGCAAGCGACGCGAGGATCATTTCCACATAAATCCCGCCGGCACCGATCCACACCCGCTTCCATTTGTTGGGCAACATCCACGAATCGGAAACGTTGCAATACAAACACGGCGTGAATACCAACAGCATGAAACCGATTTCGTGACACTCCCCGCCAAACTTTTTACAGCTCAGTCCGTGTCCGAATTCGTGTAACACTTTGACGATCGCCATCGTCGCCGCCAGGATGATCCAGCGGTCGGCGGCGAAGAACTGCTGAAACGTCGGCAGCCGTGAATAGACGGTTTCGTACTGCGTCGCCAGCAGCAACGACGCGGCACCGAGCATCCCGATGAAAAAGAACAATGCCGGGACGGTGAAAATCCAACCGAACCAAGGCAGGATCGCATTGAGGATTTTCTCGGGGTCAAAGCCACGGAAGCGAAGTGCGAACACGTTGGCCATCTTGCCCAACGTCTCTTTGTTTCGTTTTTTTCGACCACGATGACGAAGTGCCTTTCCCTGGCCGGGTGAGTTACTGATCACCAAGCCGCTGCGGTGCAACATCCCGATGAACTGTTGCAAATCGCCAAACGTGATTTTTTGTGGCGCGAATCGCTGCTCAAACCCGTCTTTGATTTGTTGCAAACTGACATGCCCATCCAGCATGTTCAGAATGAAATACTCTTCGTCATGAAAACGAAAGTACTGCAAACCGACAGGTTCTTTCAAAACCCAATAGCCCGTCCCCTGGTAACGGTGGCGACTGGAAACCAAGTCCGGTCGCTTGCGCACCGTCAACGGACGCGACGAGCTACTGACGAGAGATTCGGCGAGTGTGGCCATGAAGGGAAACGGTGAAAAGAATCAGTTCGTTGTTGTGGCGAAGACGTATGGCGGCGACGCCAAACTTGCGAAGCAGTCAGCCTATTGAGGAATCACCTGAATCTCGGCTTCCATTCCCGGCTTGATCAGCCACTCATTTCCCGATCGGCGGTTTTTGATCTTGGCCCAGACACGATGGGATTGGTTCAAGTCCAACTCAGTACTGATGTAGTCCAAGGTGCCATCGAATTCTTCGGTCATCGGCGAAGCATCCGTTCCGCCAACGACGATTCTGATTTTTACAGGCTGACCGCGATGAATCGAACGACCATAGGACAATGCGTGGACGGCACCTTCGACACGCAACTCGTCCATTTGCACCAGTTCGACAATCGGGCTGCCACGCTGAACCCACTCGCCAAGTTGGGCATATCGGTTTTCAACAAACGCGTCAAAATCGGCCCGAATCGTACGGGTCTCGATCTCGTGCTTGGCAAGCTCCGTTTCAGCTTGCTTGACCATGTACTCGGCCATCGCTGACTTCTCGTTCAATTCAGCCAGTTCGATTCGCAGCTTCGCACGCTCCGCCTCGGCCTGTTTTTTTCGCATCTCCCAAAACGGGGCCGCACTCTGATCAAACAACTCTTCATAGGCTTTCGATTCGGCCCGAGCGATTTCTTCGGTCGCAACCGCATCTCGATAGTTGATGTGATCCTGTGCTTTGATCTTCGCCACGACTTCTTCGCGTAGCTTGAGGTCCATCGTCAGTTCGGCTTGCTTGGTATCGACCAAAGCCAAGACGTCGCCTTTCTTGACAAACTGGCCTTCTTCAATCTTCAAATCCGTAAGCTGACCGTCTGATTTGGACGGGATCTTACTCTTGTGATTGAACTGAACGACACAGCCACCGATACGCACACCCTGCTCGGACATTCCCGAAGTCGCACCGCGAGGTGGCCCCTGAGTTCCCGTTTGAGCAATGGTGGGCGATGCCATAAAGACGAATCCACACAAGCATCCGAAGGCAATGCCGCGGATCAAGGCGTTTGGTTGATGCATGGTATTGATTGACATTGAAGATGAATGGATTGTCTTAAAAGAAGAACTTGCAAAGCCATTCGTAGATTTCGTGAAAGAACACGAACCCACTTGGCTCACGCCCGCAGTGAATCTTTGCCAAGACGGACGATCCCGGTGGTGGGGCCATCTTCTTGAGCGATTCGGGGTCCGGATACGCTTCCATCTCGATGATGGCGCCGTGCTCTTCATGCGACTCTGCCCGAGGCGAAATGTTCGCAATCGGCAGACTGGCCGTTAACGGATCCATCGTCGGATCCAATTGCATGATGTACGTCACTTCCAAAGCGTCGGTGACGTTGTTTTCGCGGATGAATTCGTCGAGGTGACCTTCGCGTTTTTCTGGCAACGCGATCCGCAGTTCGTATGGCTGATCCAAGTCGGCGATTTCCAACAGCACTTGGCCAGTCATGATCGGGCGGCTTCGCAGCGTGTTCTCCACATCAAACGTGGTCACGACGCCGTTGATGGGCGAACGAACCTGCAGCTCTTCGCGGCGTTTTAACTGCAACTCCAGTTTCTTGCCCAGCGATTCAAGCTTCGTACGCAGTTCGCCTTCTTGACCTTGAAGTGCCAGCAGGTCAGCACGATCCATTTCACGCCGACCGATCCGTTGCTGGCCCATTACCTTGGCGAGCTCGGCACTTGTCGTGCTGATCTGGCCCTGCAAGTCTTCGAGCTGAATGTCGATCTCGGGGTTACGTAGCTGGACCAACAACTGGCCCGCTTCGACCTTGTCGTTTCGCTTGACCAAGACGTCGACCACTTCGCCATCGACACTGGCAAAGATTTGGCGACGGACAGTTGGTTCCAAGGTGCCTTCGGCGGAAAGATTGAAATCCTTCTGGATGATCGTCAGGCCGAGTGCCACGATCAGAACCAATGCGATGATGCCCAACGTTTTGGGCAACGTGCGTGCACGCAAAATCCACGACGCGCGGCCGAGTGCTCGCCACACCGGCATCATGAACAGGTTGCTGTGCGACTGGGAATTCGCGATCGCCCGTGTGCCGTGCTCGTAAACCAAGTCACAGCGTTGACGAAAGATCTCGCGGGGGATGTCGGTTTCAATCTGTTCGACGATCAGTGCCCCGATGACTTCACCGCGGTGAGCATTGTCACGGTCGATTTCGCCCGCGGCACCAGAATCTTCGTCGGCCCCCAACTTTCGCATCGGTTCACGAAGCGGCAAGACGGCGATGTTTCGGCCATAGGACTGATCGACGTAATCTTCCAACGCCTCCTCGATCTGAGGCGGCAAGTCTTCGGTCGCGCCATCGTGATACAACGGTTCGCCGGCGGCGCAAACGCGGGTCGCCAAGTTATTGAGCGCGGCAACAATGTTCGAACGGTTTTCAATCGTGTCTTGGCCACTGATCGCTTCGACAGTGCATTTGCGACCTTTCTTGATCGCGACACTGACGCGGTCACAACCGATCAAACGACGACCTTCGTTGGCGACGACATACGCGGTCTCGGCCAGATCGAGCGACTCGTGTGCGGCCCGTGCAAACGAATCCGCCTGTTGCCAAAGTGTCTGTCGGTCACCGAGCGAACGCAGCTTTTGGCTTCGCAGCCACTCCGCCGCCAACGAACACATCTGTTCGAGAAAACGCAGGTAACCACGCTGTGTTTCCGGCGCGGTATCGGGTCGCTGAAAGACTTCGATCAGACCGTCTTTGTGGCCATCGTGTGCCAGCGCCCCAAGGACCAACAAATAACGAGTCGGGTTGCCCTGTGCATCACCGTCGGTCGTCCCGCTGTACGGCGGCACCAACATCGACTGGCCAGCGTTTGCCACGCGGCTGATCAGTCGTGAGTGCCGAACGGAATCCTCGGTATCGTCAACCAAGATCGCCGGTTCGGCATTGATTTGATACTGCAGCTTTAACTGCTTGTCATCATCGAGCAGCCAAATCGCTCCACCAGCCGCCGCCAGTGCGGTGATGATACGACTGAGCAGCTCCGGATAGAACTCTTCCGCGGTCGCGCCACTCTTGGCAAGCGCCGCGATCTCATTGACCAGCCCGCGAATCTGCGCCTTGGTCTCTTCAACCGTTTGCTGATTGACCGACATCGATTTGACGTAGAACTCCGAGGGAAATGAATCGGGGACGTGGCTAACAAGACTACGTCCAGAATTGGGCGGTCGGGCGACAGTAGTAAATTCGGCCCGCAGAATCCATGTTGACCTGAATGTTCCGATTTGAATGACCGTCCGCCCGCACGGTGTGTACCGGTTTTGGCGATTCAACCTCGACATCGTATACGCTTTGTATATGATCGTCCACACATATGGATCACGATTGCCCCCCACCAAGACGAAGCTTTCATGAAGCGGCCTCAGAACGCGCAGTAGCCGACGAACCGTCACAACCGCCGCAGGCGTCACTCTGTCGCCACAAACCGTTGCTCAGAAAGGGATTGCGCCGCGTCGTGCGGACGCCCTCGGTGTGTTGGGTGTGTTTGGTTTGGGTTTGAACCCTGGGTGATCGCCGCGACTGCCGTCTCGTACGTCGTCACGATTCTGCTCTTCATGCGATCGGTGATGTTCATCCACGAGTTGGTGCACTTGCCCAAACAAGGCTTTCAGGCATTCC
>NZ_NPDI01000069.1:0-152078 GCF_002251265.1 Rhodopirellula sp. MGV
CAGGTCGACAACTTCTGAGTCTTCGACTTCGATGACTTGCGAGCTGCTGTCCAGGTCCGCGTCCAAGCCAACGCCGGAGGGCGAGAGCTGGAATTCTTCGTCCGAACCGAGGCCGGAGCCCACACCGCTTTTGCCGCTGGAGATTCCGCTGCCGTCGGTCAATTCCGCACCCAGGTCGAGAGCAGACAGGCTGCTGCCGGCGAGGTCCAGCGGTTCGCTTTCGAGGGACAGGCCGCTGTCGCTGGGGCTCATCAGGTTGATACCGCTGTCGCCAGCGACAGAGATATCGCTAACGCTGTCGAGCATTAGATCCGCGTCGTCGTCGGCGATGACCAAGTCGTCGTCTTCGCTGAGTGCGTCGTCCATTTCGCTCATGACGCTCGA
The DNA here is from genome assembly GCF_002251265.1 of Rhodopirellula sp. MGV. Classification (NCBI taxonomy): domain Bacteria; kingdom Pseudomonadati; phylum Planctomycetota; class Planctomycetia; order Pirellulales; family Pirellulaceae; genus Rhodopirellula; species Rhodopirellula sp. MGV. The sequence goes on from NZ_NPDI01000069.1 coordinate 385, forward strand.
GCCCAGGCCGCTGCCGAGGCCGGACGAGGTCAGCAGTTTTTCGCTATCGCCGGAGATCATGCCGCTGCCACTGCCAGCTTGTTCGCCCAGCAGGTCCAGCTCACTGAGGACGTCTGCACCGGACGACTTCATCGGTTTGTCGGTGCTGGGGGCGTCCAGCTCGTTCATCAGTGCCAAGCTGCTGGCGCCGGCGGGGCTGGAATTCAGATCGTCGAGCGAATCCAAGTCTAGCGAGTCTGAGTCATCGGCCAGCAATAGCTCGCTGCTGTCGTCTTCGGCCAGGTCATTGGAGAGCATGAACTCTTCGTCGTTCGACGGATCGTCAGTAACGTCGACATCGCTGATCGAGATCTTGTCGACTTCGCTCTCGATCTCTTTTTTCGCAACCGGTCCGGTGCTGCCCTCTTTCGGGTCGATCGCAACATCGATGCTGTCCGCACTGTCGCGGAGCAACGCCGGGTCATCCAGTTTCAGTTCTGCCGAGTCAATTTCCTGGAGCAGTTCTTCATCGGTTTCGAAGACCGAATCAATTTCGAGGTTGCTGTCCAACTGACCGCTATCGCTGGCGACCAAAGAAACGTCGCTGCCTATGTCGGATCCGGTGACCAGGTTCACGTCCGAGCCGGTGCTGCCTTCTTTCAGTGGTTCCGACCCAATGTTCAGGTCGCTGCCGTCGGCGTCGTCGGATTGGTCGCCGCCAATGATCGATCCAATGCTGGCGGATGAGTCGCCGAGATCCAGATCGTTGACCAGGATTCCGGAGCCAAAGTTGTCTTCGGCGGCCAAGTCATCGGCCAACCGCTCGATCTCATTTTCGGGGAACTTCCAGCTCGAACCGTCTTTGAAGCCACGTACCTGACCTTGGCTGCGGAGTTCGACGAGTCGGTCGGTGGAAATACCCAGCTTCGCAGCTGCTTCGTCCAATGAGAGATAAGACATGGTCGGTGGGGTCTTCGATTCCGAGAACAGTTAGATAGTGTCGCGACGTCTTAAAGTAATTACGTGGGGCAACGCCGCTACTATTCTTTGCTCGGAATTAGACGAACCCTCACTTCATCCGACCCTGCAGAAGTCGGATTTGACTGGGAAGTGGGTCAGTAGCGTTGAGCGTGACAGAAAAGTCGGCGTCGATTGGTCGGCTACTTATCAGTCGGAGAGCGCCAGACCTATCAATATGATACACAACGATTTGCATTTTACTGGTATTAACCAGCGCAATTGTGTGTGTTCCCGAGTCGTCAGAACCGAAAAAGCCGATCAAATCGCCCGCAGCGGCACTCTGTGGAGTTTTGTTTCCCCCAGCGAGAGCCTGCAGAGGGTTTACCGTCGGAGGGGGCGGGCCGACAGTTTCCGTCATTTGAGGCTCACCACTTGGGGCAGGCCAATCCGTCTGGAGGGGTGTTTGTGGCGGGGTCGCTACTGGCTCTTGAGGTGGGTTTGTGGGGGTGCCGCCGCCCAGTCGACGCGGTTCGGCGACCGCTGATCGGCCCGAGTTGGCCCGATTTTGATTTCGTTGGGCTTTGTATTGTTCCAAAAATGCGGCTTCTTCCTCCGTGGGGGCGACCCCAAGAGGAAGCTGCGCGGTACTCGGTTGGTCCAGTCCGAGCATCAGAAGCACCAATCCGATCGCCAAGGTCAGAAAGCCGGTTTGGCGTTTTCCCATGCGTCCCGTTTGAATCTGACCTGACATCCTTGGAATCCTTTCGCGATGGTTCGAATAGCGGCTGCGAACGCGCGGTTGCCCAACTCACTGGAAGCATGGCGGCGTCGCGCACGAGAACTTGAGCGAAATAACTAGCGTTTTTGGGCAGCCAGTCGCAAGGCGGAACTAGCCAAGGGTTTCGCGAACGGCGTTGTGCAGCAATCCGTTCGTGCCGATTCCGTCGCCGCCACGAACGGTTTCGTTGCCTTTCCAGTCCGTGAACTTGCCGCCGGATTCGATCATCACTGGCATGATCGCCGCGACGTCCCAGGCGTTGCAAATCGGGTCGACCATTACATCGGCACGCCCGGTTGCGACCAGCAAGTACCCGTAGCCGTCGCCCCAGGTCCGCGTGATCCAGCAGGCCTTTTCGAGTGCTTTGTAGGCGTCGGCGGCACCGCGGATGTCGAACGAGTCGACTTGGCTGGACAGGAAAACGGCTTCGGATAGCGACTGTTTTTGTGAGACCTGAGCTCGCGTCCAGTCGCCAGATCCTTTGCGGTGCCAGCATCCCAGCCCCTCCGCCGCGACGACGATTTCGCCGAGTGCGGGGATCAGGATCACGCCCGCGATCGGCTGTTCGTCTTTCTCGATCGCGAGCAGTGTCGAATAAAGCGGGACGCCGCAAACGAACGATTTGGTTCCGTCGATCGGGTCGATAACCCACCGATAACGCGACTCGCCCTCGTGTTCTGCAAATTCTTCGCCTTGGACAGTGTCGTCGGGAAATTGCTCGCTGATCAATTTCCGTGCGAGCTGCTCCGCTTCGCGGTCAGCGATGGTGACGGGCGAGTCGTCTTTTTTGGCGTCGACCTGAAGTTGGTCGTTTTGGAAGTACTTTAGCGTGTGATCGCCGGCGGCTTGGGCGATCGCGATCATGTGGAGGATCCGCCCGTCTTCAAAGCTTTGCCATTGGTCGGGCACACAAGGTTGGCGTTCGGTGCTGCTCATGATCGTCAATTCGGGTTGGTACTAGGTGGATGCCAGTTCGTCGCCAGCCGCATCGGATTCAGGACTGCGGGAGTCAGGGCTGCCGGATTCGGAATGCTTGGCTTGCGACAGCGGCGAGGGCTGCAAGAAGATGCTTTGGTAGAGCAACATGCAGGCCCCGACAACCAGCAGCGAGTCGGCGATATTGAAATTCGGCCATGTCCAGCGCTCGTTGATTCGCCACAGGATCCAATCGCGAACGCCGCTTTTCCAAACGTCAGGGTATCCGGGTTCCCACCACATTCCGACTCGGTCATAGAGGTTGCCGATGATACCGCCGCCGACCAATCCCAATGCGACCGTCAGCCACAGCGATTCGGCAGCACGAAATAGGAACAACCAAGCGACGATTCCTACCGCGGCGATCACAGAGGCGGTCGCGAACAGCGTGCCCTGCCCTGCTCCGATTCCAAATACGGCGCCGATGTTGACGGCAGTCTCGATCCCGAAAAACGGTTCCCAGACCCACCAAATGTCCTTTTCACCAGGCAGGCCGCGCCAATTGAAAATCACCTGTTTGCTCCACAGGTCGATCACGCCACCGGTGATTGCCAAACCGGCGAACACAATCGCTCGCGAAACCAGCGAAACGGGGCGTGCAGCGTCCTCTGGATGGCTTTGATCCGGCATGTTCGAACGGTGGTTGTCGTGTTGGTCGGTCGGGTCGCCCGTGTTGTCAGGGATAGACCCGATAATCGGATTGGGGTGACCGGGTGAACCGATTCGGCGTCGTTCGGGTCTGGTCTTTGCAGTCGCTGGGGAGAGATTCATAGGGCAAACAGTTAAAATCCATTCGTTGTTTGGTCCTACACGGTAGAATTGTCGCCGCAGCTTGCCCAGGTCAACTTCGCAACTTCACACGTGTAGATTAGCGAAAGGAGTAGCGACAAAACTTCTCCAGACCGATATGCTTGCCAGGGGGGGCGTTGTCGCGCAGTAATGTTGAGACACTTCCCCACACAGTTGTTGCGAAATCGAGGCTGATCGCATTAAACCGCCAGTCACAAGACCTTGTCGCGCCCCAAGCCATCATTGCCATGATTCAGTCCACTAAAGAAAAGTCGTCGATCAAGACCGATATGGCATTCCAACGCTGCATTAACCCCGATTGTGGTGCGACCTACGACCCCAGCCAGCTCCACACGTCGTGTCCGAAGTGCGGGAATTTGTTGGACGTCGCGTACGAGTGGGACCGCTTGGAAGTCCCCACCAAGCTGAGCGATTTCGAAGCCCGTTGGTCCGAACGCACCAACCCGGTTCGCTTCTCCGGCGTTTGGCGATTCCACGAACTGTTGCCCTTCGTTCCGCAAAGCGAAATTGTCACCGTCGGCGAAGGCCAGACGCTGCTGCAACAAACCGACGCGGTCGGATCGTTCGTGGGGATGGACGCGGGAAAGCTGCACCTTCAATACGAAGGCATGAACCCGTCGGGCAGTTTCAAAGACAACGGCATGTGTGCGGCAATCACCCACGCCAAGCTGCTGGGGGCGAAACGCGCCGCATGTGCCAGCACCGGTAATACCTCTGCGTCGCTCGCGTTGTATTGCAGTGCGACCCGATTGATGAAGGCGATCATCTTCATCGGCAGCGGCAAGATCTCTTACGGAAAACTCAGCCAGGCGCTCGATTACGGTGCCCTGACCGTTCAAATCGCCGGTGACTTTGATGATGCAATGATCCGCGTTCGCGAAGTCGCGGAACAACTTGGCATTTACTTGGTCAACTCGGTCAACCCGTTCCGACTGGAAGGCCAAAAGACGATCATGTTCCGCGTGCTCGAAGCCCTCCGCTGGGAAGTGCCGGACTGGATCGTTGTCCCCGGCGGCAACCTCGGCAACAGCAGCGCCTTCGGCAAAGCATTCATGGAGCTGAAGGAATTGGGGCTGATCGACCGTGTGCCGCGCTTGGCGATCATCAACGCCGCCGGTGCCGATACGCTTTACGAATTGCACGAACGCCGTGGTGTGCGTTGGAATGGCGGTAACGTCAATCTGGACCCGATCCGCGAGTACATGGATTACATGGACCAGAACGGCATCAAGGCCGACACGCTGGCCAGTGCGATCGAGATCAACCGTCCCGTGAACCTCAAGAAGTGCTTGCGTGCTCTTGAATTCTGCGACGGTGTCGTTCGCCAGGTGAGCGACCAAGAAATCATGGACGCCAAGGCGACAGTAGGGGCTGGCGGTTTCGGGTGCGAACCCGCGTCGGCGGCCAGTGTTGCCGGGGCCAAGGTGCTTCGTCGTGAAGGCGTGATCGCACCGAGCGACCGTGTGGTCTGTATTTTGACCGGGCACGAGCTGAAAGATCCGACCGCGACGGTTGCCTACCACACCACCGATCAGGAACTGTTCAACAACACGTTGGGCAGCCGCGGCGTCAACAAGGCGTCGTATGCCAACAAAGCGATCGCCGTGCCGAACGAACTGACCGACATCATCAAAGCGATCCAGCTGTACGCCTAGCGTTTCGGTTGCGCGATTTGCGTCAGGTTTCGCCTTATCGGCGCGTGACCGCGATGACGCATCCCTCTTGTCACTGCCCGGGGCATCACTCATCATCGAGTGACTTGTTTCCCATTTCCCGAACAATCAACCAATGTCAGCACCACTCCGAATCGCGGTGCACGGCGCCGCCGGCCGCATGGGCCGCCGCGTGATCGCACTTGCCGACGCAGACAAAAACATCGAAGTCATCGCCGCCATCGAGCACGATCAGCACTCTCTGCTGGGCACCGATGCCGGTGAGATCGCAGGGATCGGAAAGATCGACGTGCCGCTGTCGTCCAAGTGGCCAAGCGATGCCGACGTGGTGATCGATTTTTCGCTGCCCGAAGCGATGGACCGCTGCATCGACAAGTGCATCGCTCACGAAACCTCGTTGGTCGTCGCGACCACCGGCATGACGGACGAACAGATCGAGCGTCTGCGTGAAGCCAGCAGTAGCATCCCGATCGTTTGGGCGCCCAGCATGTCATTGGCTGTCAATCTGTCGATGAAGGTTGCCCAGCAGATCACCGAAAAACTGATGGGTGTGCCGGGCGGTCTGGACGTCGAAATTATCGAACGCCATCATCGTTTCAAAGCCGACGCACCAAGCGGCACAGCGCTGAAGTTTGGCGACATGATCGCTGAAAAGTTAGGCGATGACACCAAGCACGTTCACGGTCGCGAAGGCCACACCGGTCAACGCACTCGAAACGAAATCGGCTACCACGCCGTCCGCGTTGGCGACAATCCCGGTGAACACACGATCGTGTTCGGCATGTTGGGCGAGCGTATTGAGCTGAACGTTGCCGCCAGTAACCGCGATTGCTATGCCGGTGGCGCCGTGGCAGCCGCGAAGTGGCTGACCGGAAAATCGGCGGGCATGTACGACATGTTCGACGTCTTGGAGATGTAGTCCACGGGGACGCGATAAAGGCTGCGATTTCGGATGAAATGCGACGAGGGCTACCGATGCGAGGTCTGCGGCGAAGACGTCACCTCGATCGTCGAAAGTGATCTCTATCTGCGTTTTGTGATCGGAGAACTTGATCCCGAAACGCTGCACACCAGTGCCGAGCGGCACCTGAGATGCAATCCGGTGCTCGCTCAATTCATTTGCGACGATCGGTTCGAACCCGTGGTTGTCGATGGTCCGATGGCGAAATCCGGACTGGATCATGACTTCGTTTCTGAGCGGACGCAGTTGGTTTCGGCCGGCTATCGCAGGCTGCTTGAGATCATCGAATGGGACGGAGATCGAGACATGACCGAGTATCCGCTGCCGGGCGTTGTCGAACGCTATCGCTAGGCGAAGAGTGTGTGAGGATTGGTTCCGCGAAGCTCGCAACACGGGGATTCCGCTTGTTCGAGCCGGCGGAATATGCCAAAAGGCGTGCTGCAGGTTAAATTGACGCGCATTTTCGCGGGTCTCGCAGTGTCTCCGATGCTAGCTTGCACCACCGGCACACCTCACACCCTGTCGCCATTGTGAAACAGCGTTCCAATTCACTCTTCAATTCAGGCTTCTCAGGCCTGATCGTCGCACAGTTCTTTGGTGCGATGAACGACAATATTCTGAAGGTGATCCTGACCTTCATGGTGATCAACGGGGCCTGGAGCGGTCAGCTTGGTCAGGGCGGCCAAGGTGTTGTCAGTATTTGCTTCACCGTTCCCTTTATGATCCTGTCCGGATTTGCGGGGCAGATCGCGGACCGATATTCCAAGCAGCGAGTGACGTTGTGGGTGAAGGTCGCCGAGATCCCGATCGCCGCTGTCGCGGGCATCGGGTTTTACATCCAGAACCTTCCGGTGACGTTGATCGCACTGACGGCTTTGACGTGTCAGAGTTCGTTTTTTGGGCCGGCCAAGTACGGGATGATCCCGGAGTTGGTTTCCATTCGGCACCTCAGTCGTGCCAACGGGGCGATCAACATGATGACCAACGTCGCCGTCATTGCGGGAACGTTGATTGCTGGCGTGGCAAGCGACCACTATGCCCCGAAAGACGAAACACCAGGCGTCTTGTGGTTGCCCGGAGCACTGTTGGTGATCACCGCAGTGTTTGGTTTGGTCGCCAGTTTCCTGATTCCGAAGCTTGACGCTGGTGACAAAAACTTGCAGGTCACGCTGAACCCGTTCAGTACTTATATCGCCGCGATTCGCGAGATGTCAAAAACGCGATTGCTGATGGTGATGATGGCCTGGGGGTATTTCTACATGTTGGCTGGGCTGGCGCTGTTTATCGTGCCGGAGTACACCGAGGTTTTGAAGATCAATCACACCGAAGCGAGCGTGCTGATGGGAGTGCTCGGGGTGGCGATTGGACTGGGGTGTGCGATCGCGGGGGTGTTGTCAGGCGACCAGATTCGGCCGCGATTGACGCTTCTGGGGGCGGTCGGTTTGGTGCTGTTTTTCTTTTTGTTGGCTGCCGTCCCGCCGTGGATGCCGGACACGAAACCGTTGCTGCGAGTGGCGCTCAGCAACGTGTCGTTCTTAATTTTGTTGGCGGGTTTCTCGGCCGGGTTTTACATCGTCCCGCTGCAGGCATTGCTGCAAAAGCTGTCGCCGGATGACGAGCGGGGGCAGTTCCTTGGAACCGCGAATGCCGTTTCGTTCGCCTTCATGACGGTCGCGGGTGTGCTGTATCCGGTGATTCGACCGGGATTTGGAGACAACCCGCAGCGGATTTTTTATATCTGCAGCGGGTTGATGCTGATTGGTGCGATGTTCTTTACGTGGCGGCTAAGGGGCACCGGGATTCTGGTCAACACCAGCGAAGCCACCGCGGGGTAACGACGACTCACGCGAGGCCTCTCGCAGGCCTCGATTTTCAGATGGAGTCGCTTCTGGAATCGCCTTCTGGTCCGCAAAAGCCGCAGCAAAGATCGCTACTTTCGCGGAATGGAAGGCGACAATTGCCTAGGACTGCTTCGAGTCCAACGACACGATTTGCTTTTCCTTGGCCATCTTGCGGATGTCCTCGGTGATCTTCATCGAGCAGTACTTCGGTCCGCACATGCTGCAGAAGTGGGCGCTCTTGAAGGTGTCTTGGGGCAGCGTTTCGTCGTGGTAACGCTGAGCGGTTTCTGGGTCGAGTGACAAACGGAATTGCTCGTTCCAGTCGAACTCGAAGCGAGCTTTGCTGAGCGCGTCGTCACGGTCTTGAGCGCCTTTGCGTCCACGAGCGACGTCAGCCGCGTGGGCCGAGATCTTGTAGGCGATCACGCCTTGCTTGACGTCTTCTTCGTTGGGCAGACCCAAGTGTTCTTTTGGGGTGACGTAGCACAGCATTGCCGCGCCGTGCCATCCGGCCATTGCCGCACCGATTGCACTAGTGATGTGGTCGTAGCCGGGGGCGATGTCGGTCACGAGTGGGCCGAGTACGTAGAACGGAGCACCTTCGCAAAGCTCAGCTTGCTTTTCCATGTTCATTTGGATTTGGTGCATGGGGACGTGGCCGGGGCCTTCGACCATGACCTGGGTGCCGTTTTCTTTGCCGCGTTTGGTCAGTTCGCCGAGGACTTCGAGTTCGGCGAATTGGGCGTCGTCCGAAGCGTCAGCGATCGATCCGGGGCGGAGACCATCGCCCAGCGACCAGGTGACGTCGTATTCACGCATGATGTCGCAAAGGTCATCGAAGGCGTCGTACAACGGGTTTTGTTTGTTGTGCGCCATCATCCATTTGGCGATCAGCGAACCGCCGCGGCTGACGATTCCGGTGACGCGGTTGATCGACAGGTGCAGGTGTTCGAGTTTGACGCCGCAGTGAATCGTCATATAGTCGACACCTTGCTTGGCTTGGTGCTCGACCATGTCCAAGAAGTGCTGGGCGTTCATGTCTTCGATGTTGCCGCCCAGTTCTTCCAGCATTTGGTAGATCGGGACGGTTCCGATCGGAACGGGGCTTTTGCCGATGATCTGCTTGCGGATCTCGTCGATGTTCTTGCCCGTCGACAAATCCATCACGGTGTCAGCGCCGTAGTGAACCGCGGTGTGCAGTTTCTCTAGCTCTTCGCCGATGTTGCTGGTTACGGCACTGTTGCCGATGTTGGCGTTGATCTTGCACTTGGCGGCGACGCCGATGCACATCGGGTCCAGGGCGCCTGCGGCGTGAACCTTGTTGGCGGGGATCACCATGCGGCCGGCAGCGACTTCATCGCGGATGGTTTCGACAGGCAAATCCTCGCGCTGCGCGCATCGTTCCATCTCGGGGGTAATCTCACCAGCACGCGCTGCCAGAATTTGCGTTTTGCTCATCGATCAGAACTCCGTCGGAACCCACGAAGGGTGGGAATGAATGCCAAGCGGCGACACCCCGGATTTGGGACAATCGCCGTCGGTGTATGGGGAAGATGCGGCTTGCACCTAGTAAATTTGCTCGAAATGCCACTTAGAAACGGCGCCCTAGTTATACGCCCGGGCGGGCAATCGGAGTAGGGCCGCGCCGTCGGGCTATAGCGTTTTCAAATACTCCAGGACCGCCGTTTTTTCACTTTCGCTAAGTCGAGCCGGGAAATCGTGCCCGCTCGCACTTTTTCCAAACATCCGTGTGTCGAAATAGCTACGACGCTTGACCGGATCCTCGATCCCCACCGGGACTCGGTCGGCCGTTTCGATGGTCAGCCCGACCAGGTTCTGGTCCAAGTCTTGCGAGACCGGACGCCATACCGCCGGCCGCGATTCCGGGTGCAGCAGATGCCAAAGCGTGGGAACACTGCCATTGTGTAGGTACGGTGCACTGGCCCAAATGCCGTCCAACGGCGGGGCCACATATCCGGCGGGATCCAGGGTCGTATCGTGCTCGTCCGACTCGCCCGCATGGGCAAACCAGCTGTCCGCATAGCGTTTGCGGCCTTCGGGAGTTAACGCGTTCAAGCGGACCGGATCGGTTTTGATTTCGTCGATCGGGACGCATCGGTTAGGGTAGGTCCAGTCCTGGCCGTAGGTCCCGTGGCACTCGGCACAGTTGTCGGTAAACACTGCCCTGCCCCGCTCTGCCAGACTCCCGTCAATCTGGCCGGTGTACTTCGGCGGACGAAGCGAATCGAGATACGCGTAGACGTTGCGAAAGTTGTCTTCGTTGTCGCGATAAAACTGAGGGCCGTTCTCGGGAACGAGCGTGAACTGCATCAGTGCCCGATGGCCTTTCTGGGCAAAGCCGTCGATGTAGATCGAAGGCCGTTTGTAAAAATACCACCACGGCGGCGCGTCCATATCGTGGTGCGTAAACGACTGCGGTAGCTTGCGAACCAAGTTCAATTTGGCATCACGACTGCTCATCAATCCCATGCCGAAGACCACCGCATTCGTGGTCCCATTGGTCGTGCCGAGTGGGATAAACAAGGCTCCGATTTCCATTCGGCCGGGCAGCAATCCGAGCTGCGACTTTGCCTTGGTCAATTCCTCGGTCAGCGATTGCAACGCATAGCGATTGTTGGGAGCACCCGGAGTAGGTTCTCCATAGACGCTTCCGCCATGGCACGAAAAGCAGTTCATCGTCCAGTTGTCGCTTTCGTCGACGACGTACTGCAGCGGTTTACCCGAGTCATCGCCGGGACGCGTGGTCAGCCCATAACGCTGGTACGCCATTTGTCGCCGCTGGTCGGGAGTCGCTTCAGCAGCCTGTTTGCGAAGCTCTTCGGGCCAGACCTTCCACAATTCGTCGAACGTTGACTGTTGGAAATCGCTGGGCAAGACCGCCGTTTCCGTCAAAAAACGGTAACCCAATTTGGCATCGCTGGGCTCCGCACCGTGGGCGGAGCTGGCCGCAACGCAGGCCAGTCCGATCAGCCAAACGAATAGTGGACGAATTTGCTTGTGGCTTCCCATTTGCATCGCAACGGTGTTGGATTCGCGAAGTCAGAATCTCTGGTCACTTCAATTGTAAGTCGCCGGCGATGGCGACGTCGAAACGCAGTGCGCTATCGGTAGTGACCGTGTTTTGGTTGGGAGGCGTCACACTATTTTGCGGCAAATTCGATGGACACCACTGCGGGGCGAGATCGCAGCTCCCAGTTTGACGTGAGTGGCCGCCGAAGATTGAGTCGCTGAACCAGATTTTCAACGCTCGATTGATTGGAGCGTGTGATGAACCAAACATGTGTTTTGTCGTCTGGCAGCCCCCCGACCAGCGAGTCCAGCCAAGCATCGTGTGCGTTCACCGCGACAGGCTTGGTTCCGTCCAATTGATAGGGCCCTTGGAGCGGGAAAGCGAGGTAATCCCAAAACCGCGCGTCGGGCGATGGCCAGGCTTCCGGCGGCTCGGAAAGCAAGCTTGCTTCGATCAAACCGCTGTCCAACCAAACCGGTTCGCCGCTTCGTCGTGATTGTTGAACCAATTCCACCGCGTCACGCCAACGCTCGCCGCGGAGCTGCATCGGTAGGTTGCCCGCGGCGAGCTTGTGCAAGATGCCTTGATGGTACATCGTGAATCCGATCACCACGACGAGCACCGCGGCGGTGAGTCGGTGCGCCGATCGCCATCGTGTACGCGTTGCAAAGTCGATCGCCCGCGCGGTGTATTCGCCTCCGCTCCAAGCGAGCATTGGCAACGCGGCGATGAAGTACCTCCGGTGCCAGAGCGGGACCCAATCGAAATAGGATACGGTGAAGAACAGCAGCGTCGCGATGAATCCGATAAGGCCAGGTAACCAACCCAGCCATCGCGTTTCAACACACACACGTTGGTTCGGTGTTCCTTCAGCACTCGCGTTCTGATTTGGATTCAGGAGATGGCTCAGTGACCACATCAACACGCACGCGAGTATCGGAGTCGCTAGCAGCACAGACCAGTCCCAGGCATCCCAGAGTTGTTGTAGCTCGGTTGCGCGTCCAAAGGCACGCCACAGATCGCGTCGTTGCCAAGACTGGGGCAGCGACGAGATGGCGAGCAGCAGCAACGTAATCAGTCCGCCCGCGACCAAACCAACGTCGCTGACCCAAATCCGGAACCGTCCTGTTATCACCAGCAACACAAACCCGATCGGAATCAACAGCCCCAAGGTTCCCAGCGATGTCGGGTGCAGAAGTCCTGCCAAGCAAACCCAAAACACCATTGAAAGCCGCGCCACGCCTGTTTCAACGATCCATGTCGACGGTGTGGATTCGGGGGTGTTTTCTTGCGAGCCTTTTTTGCTGCCGAGCATCTTCATCAGTGACGCGGTGGCAAACGCCGAGCACATTATCACCGCCGCATAGGGCCTCAGTTCCCCACCAAAGAACACCGCATGTTGATCCAACGCCAACAGCATCGCCGCGGCAAAACCGCCCGCGACACGACCACTCGAACGGGTCACGCCGAAGAGCAGCACCAGTCCTGCGATCGTGTTCATCACCACGCTGCTTAATCGCATCGCCCATTCCAGCCCCACGGCTTGGTCGAGCCGCAGCATTTGGACGGTGTTTTTCCAGAACCACAGCGAGTGAAAATAGCCGGTCGTTTGGTTACCGTCAGCCGCTCGGGCCGAGATCACCGGAAAATCGTCAGCGACCGCCCATGCGGAATGCAGTTCGTCGAGCCAAAAGCTTTCGCCGCCCGCCGGCCAACGCATCGCAACGGTGACGACGACAACGGCGAATGCGGCGATCGCTAGCGGCCGTTTGGCATGCCTTGAATGTCGATTCGTCCGATTGCCAGGGGCGGGTGATAAGTCATGTTGTTTTGTCATTTCAGCGGCAGTGTACCACTTCGTCCCCGCTGCCTATCATGGGGCGTTTTCGAAGACACCCGATTCGTTCGATCTCCGTTTTGTCATGAGCACTTCTGAAATCACTCCCAAAATCACACGTGTCGATGCGCGACAGGGTTCGGCCGAAATTCTGGACCAGCTTCGTGAAAAACTGAGCCCTCGTGGCGATGTGGTGTCCCCCCGTGGGCGTGCGTTGACCGAAGAAGTCTTCGGGGCTCCGTTGACTCCCGTTGAAGTCGTCGAGCGGATTTGTGCCGAGGTGCAATCCGACGGAACCAAGGCGCTGCTGCATTATTCGAAACAACTCGATAAAGCCGACCTGACCGCGGAACAGCTTCGTGTGCCGGCCGAAGATTTGGCAGCCGCCCACGCCGCGGCCGATCCTGAGCTGATCGAATCGATCAAACGGATCCGCGACAACATCGTTCGGTTCCAGTCGGCGATCTTGCATCAAGACGTCACGATCGAGCCGAGTCCCGGTTTGCGTTTGACGCAGCGTTACGTGCCACTGAAACGCGTCGGTGTCTGCGTGCCTGGTGGTGCCGCCGCGTATCCGTCGACGGTCTTGATGACCGCCGTGCCGGCGCAGGTTGCTGGCGTCGAACAGATCGCCGTCGTCGCACCACCGACACCGTTTGGCGCTTACAACCAAGACATGTTGGCAACCTGCCACGAGTTGGGGATCACCGAGGTCTATCGTATGGGCGGCGCGCAAGCGGTCGCGGCGCTGGCCTATGGGACCGAAGACGTGAAGCCGGTGCAAAAAATCGTTGGGCCCGGCAACCTGTTCGTCGCGCTCGCCAAGAAGCATGCTTACGGAACCGTCGACATCGATTCCTTTGCCGGGCCGAGCGAAGTGATCGTGATTGCCGACGAAACCGCGCGTGCCGATTTCATTGCGGCTGATTTGTTGGCCCAAGCGGAACACTCCCCTGGCAGCGCGATCCTGATTACATGGGACGAAGCCTTGTTGGACGCCGTCGAGGCGGAACTTGGCAAGCAGTTGTCGCAGCTTTCCCGTTGCGAGCTAACACTCGATAGCCTGGAAGCATTCGGAGCGTTGATCTTGGTCCGTGACCAGCAACATGCGTGTGAGCTGACCGATTCGTTCGCGCCAGAGCACTTGCACATTCAAACGGCCAACCCACAAGAATTGATGACGTCGATTCAAAACAGTGGCGCGGCTTTCTTGGGGCACTACACGCCAGTCGCACTGGGCGATTACGCGGCCGGCCCCAGTCACGTGCTGCCAACGGGCGGGACTTGCACCTGGGCCGCCGGACTGTGCAGCAACAGTTTCTTGCGAAGCGGCAGCGTGACGTCGTTCGACCAAACGGCAATGCTTGGGATCGCTGACGATGTCGAGCGTTTGGCTGACAAAGAAGGTTTGACCGCCCACGCACGCAGTGTTTCGATTCGGCGTTAAGCTGTCGCCGAATCACCGTTCCTATTTCTCAACGACTCGATTGACCAACTTTCCGGAACCGCTTCCTATGTCGAAAACCGACCTCCGCCCTGCCCTTTCGCGGATGTTGCCGTATACACCGGGTGAACAGCCACCTCCAGGAAAGTTCATCAAACTCAACACGAACGAGAATCCTTATCCGCCGCCAGAAGCAGTGATCAAGGCGATTCAAGACGCGGCGACTGGTCCTTTGAATCGCTATCCGGATCCGACCGCCAAGTCGTTCCGCAATGAAGCCAGTCGTGTGTTGGGCTTGCCAAGTCCGGATTGGATTTTGGCTGGCAACGGCAGCGACGAAATCCTGACCATTCTCGTTCGTGGTTTCGTCGGCGAAGGACAGAAGCTGCGACTGCCTTACCCCAGCTACATCCTGTACCGGACGCTGGCCGATATCCAAGGCGCACGTTGGGAACAGATGACGTTCCTGGACGGATGGCATCTGCCGACGATGTTCGGCGAAGGACAAGATGACTTGCGTTTGGTGATGTTGCCGAACCCGAACAGCCCCAGCGGAACGATTGTTCCCAAGGATCAGATCGCAAAGCTTGCCGAGTCGCTGCCCTGCCCTTTGGTCGTCGACGAAGCATACGCGGACTTTGCCGGCGACAACTGTTTGAACCTCGTGCAATCACACGAGAACGTGCTGGTCACACGTACGTTGAGCAAGTCGTATGCACTTGCTGGGATTCGATTTGGATTCTTGGTCGGTTCGCCATCGATCGTTTCAAAATTGGCAAACATTAAAGACAGCTATAACTGCGACTATCTGGCCACCGTCGCCGCGACGGCCGCGATCGGTTCACAGGACTGGTTGCAAGACGTGGTGACCAAGATGAACACCACACGCGGCCGGATGGAAACGCGTTTGGCGGAACTCGGGTTCGAAGTCACCCCGTCGAAAGCGAACTTCGTTTGGTGCACGCATCCGAGCGGCGATCACGAAGCGATGCACCAGTATTTGAAGAAAAACCAAGTGTTGGTCCGCTACATGAATTTCCCCGAGTGGGGCGACGGGCTGCGGATCTCCGTTGGCACCGATGACCAAGTCGACGCCTGCTTGATGCTGTTAGAACGCTTCCTCGGTTGATCAACCTGCCGCGTTGGCACCGACATCGCGATCCGCTGTTTACTCACTACACCCACATCACACATAAAACCGAACCGAATATGTCACGCACCGCATCGATCTCTCGAAAGACTGGCGAAACCGATATCCAGTTGACCGTCAACTTGGACGGAAACGGCGGCGGAAAGCGTAATTCCGGAATCGGGTTTCTCGATCACATGTTGGACTTGCTGACCAAACATGCGTTAATCGATTTAGATGTGACCGCCAAAGGCGACCTGCATGTCGACGATCACCACACGGCCGAAGACATCGGCATCGCGTTGGGAGCGGCGATTCACAAGGCGCTCGGCGATCGGGCTGGCATTCGTCGTTATGGGCACTTCACATTGCCGATGGACGAATGTTTGGTGACGGCAGCAGTGGATTTGGGCGGTCGCTATGCGTTCGAATATCACGCGCCAATCAGTGCACCCAAAATCGGCACCTTTGACAGCGAATTGGTCGAACACTTTTGGCAATCGTTTGCCGCGAATGCAAACTGCAACTTGCACGTCGTGTTACACCACGGACGCAACTCGCACCACATTGCCGAATGCGTTTTCAAGTCGATCGCCCGTGCGATTCGCATGGCTGCCGAATCGGATCCACGCAGCGATGCGGTACCCAGCACCAAAGGCGTGCTTTAAAGCCTCGCCTGATGCTTCGCGGTGCAGCGTTACCGCGTCGTGATCGAATCGAGTGCGAAGTCGTCGCGTGCGTCGAAAGAATGGAACAGGCGAGCGATTCGCTTGGCCAGAATGTTGCCGACGAACAGTTTGCGGAATCGCGATTCGGTCGTCTCGCTGGTGGAAACGCCGCCGGCGATGTTGGGATAGGTAAAGTCTTCGAGTTCGCTGCTGAACAGTTCGTCACCGGTCTTGGCATCGATCACCGAAACGTGGATGTCCGCTTGGCCGCGGAACAACGTCGCGCCTTCTTGCAGCGACAGTTTCAGGACTTCGATCGCCAGGACTTTGTCGGCGTTCACGCCACGTCCGATTTCGGCGAAGTCCATTTGGTCCCAGCCGTGGACGTCACGCCATTCGGAGATTTTGTCGTCGCGGATCAGTTCGATGTTTTTGACTTCCGACGCCAGGATTTTGCTGACCGAGTGACTTAGTAATGTTGCCGAGACATCGTCGCCGAATTGACTATTCTCGGTCAACGTAATGACTGCCACTTTGCTCTTTTCGAGACCTTCGTACGCTGGTGGGGTCCGGTCGGCGCCGGTCACATGCATGAAGTTTGCGATCAGGGGTGCACAGCCAGTCTGCAACGCCGCTAAGGCAGCGAACCCGAGGGTCAATGCGGTGATTCGGGCTACAGCGTGAACACGCGCGGTCAGTTTCACGCTGCGATCGCTCGATTGTTGGGTGTGCATCGGCAAGATTCCCTTTTTGCCATCCTCGAAATTCGTGTGAAACGATTCGGTACGCAATCGGGCGATGCAGACGCAATGGCAATGTATTCAAGAAATCAGGCTTTGCGCCGTCAAATTGGCCGTACCAACGCGGCGGCAAGCTTAGCGAATCGGTTGCGGCTCGACGTCCACGCTGACTTTCAGTGTGTTCGTCCCGCCGCCCAAGACAACACCACGCATAGGACTGACATCGCCATAGTCCCTGCCGATGCAGATCGGGATGTGGTCAGTCGAAACCATGCAGGCATTGGTCGGGTCCAGGCCTAACCAACCCAGCTTTTCACCGGCATAGAGTTCGACCCACGCATGTGATTCGTCCGCACCAATCAAGCGTTCTTTTCCTGGCGGCGGCGTCGTGCGTAGGTATCCGCTGACATAGCGGGCGGCCAGACCGATCGAACGCAGGCAGGCGATTTCGACGTGCGCGAAATCTTGGCACACGCCGGCTTTTAATTGAAACGCTTCTTCAGTGGTGGTATCAACCGTGGTGGCCGTGACATCGTATGCGAAGTCCTGGTGGATTCGCCGCGTCAGATCCAAGGCGCCTTCCAGGATTCGGCGTCCCGGCGTAAACGATGGTCTGGCGTAGGCGGCGAACGTTTCCGAAGGCAGGATCCGTGGGGAGTGATAGCGATGCTCTGCTACCGTCGGGCAAAGCGGTCCCTGGCCGTGATCAAGGGCCTCTTCCCACTGCGTCGATGCGTCCGATTCGGATATCGATGGTGCGGCGACCGTCACGCGGCTTTTCACAACAACACGCAATGCCGTGTGAATCGATTCGATTGAAAACGTCGTGACCAGGTTGCCAAAATAATCGCGATGTTCGTCCCAGCTATTCGGGTCGGGATCGATCGTAACCTTGGTGTCTTGGCATTCCAGGTTGCCGCCGGTAACCGGTTGCATTCGCAATTGGTTTTGGCAGACAGCGACGGGTTCGCTGTAATTGTACTCGGTCTGGTGACTGATTTGATACGTCACGTGGCTGGGCGGTTTCGCCGGTGGCGCATTGGGCGGCACCGCTGTTCCCGAGTTCGGAGGTCCGCCGGTCACGGAAGACTGCGTTTGGTTCTGTATCGCCGGTTGCCCCGCGCCTTGTGCCGGAGGCAGGGTGTTGTTCGGGGCTGCTGGATTGGGAAGCGGCGCAGCGGCAGGCATTTCGGTTGGTGACGGAGCAATCTGTGACTGGCGGTTCGAACGCGAGCTGCTGTTCATCGTTCCGTCCCCGTCAGTTGTTGCGTCGATTCGGTATGGATCAGATACCTGGCGTTGATCTGGTTGAACAGCTTCGGCAGGTCATCAGCGACTTCTTCAAGCAAATGCTGCAGGTGTTCAAGGCGTCCGTCTTTGGCAATCGTTGCCAATTTGGTTGGGTCTGCTGTGGTCACGCGAAACTGCAGACTGGAAACCAAACGTAAGATCGCGTCGGAACCGGTGGGGCCTTCCGTTGTCGGAAGCTTGTCCATGAGTGACGCAATACGATCGATTTGAAATTGTAGCGAACGCGGGTTGGTTTCGTCGGTGATCAACAGGTCAATCACGGGGGCCAGTTGCACGAGGTTGATGTATCGCGAACGATACGTCATCAGGCAATCGGAAACTTCAAGTGCCGCTTCACAGATCGATTTGCCGCTGTCGGTCGCGGGACACAGCATTGTCGTGGTCAGGTCGCAAATATTTTCGGCGCGTTCGATGCGGCGACCAAGTTCGATGAATTGCCAAACATGCGTTCTCACAACGCTCTCGCTGGTCAAACCGGCGAGTGCCAGCAGGTCGACGATCAAACGGCCAGTGCGGTCGATCGCTTCGTTGATGGTGACCTGCCCAGGTTGACCGGTCGCCTCAAGGATGACAGGACGATTCAAGTCACGCGCGGCGCGTTGGATGATTCGGTAGGCATCGATGGACAAGCGGTCGCGAACGGACGCGGCGTTGTGCAGGATCGAATCCATCGTGCGGCACAACCCGCGAGCTTGCGCACGGTCCAGGACCGAAGCGGGGAGAATTTGTTCGACGGTGGGCAGGTTCACCGAGAATGAATCGACCGCGTAGCTGGGTTCGATCTGACCCCCGGAAGCAAGCGCATAAACCAGTCGCCGAACATCGGACAAGGTTTCCCAGTTGTCTTCGCCAGAGATACGCAGCAATGTCGTGCGAAGCAATCGCGCGGCGGATTCGGCGCGTTCGGCGTAGCGTCCCAACCAGAATAGATGTTCGGCGACGCGGCTTGGCAGATCAGCACCACCGCGGCGGATGCTGATCGTCGCTTTGGAGTCTTTCAGTAGCGTCTTGTGCTGGTCGACAGGACGGTTGCTGGTGATCCAGCAATCGAGAGTCATACCACCACTGACCAGCGACCGGGACAGGTCGAGCTCGTCTTTGCCCGCTCGTGCGAGTGCCCCCGGCAGGATATTGATTCCGCTTGGGGTCGTCAGTTGAAAACACCGCAGCGCGACTTTACGAGACTCGATCGATTCGCCAGACCACAGCGGCGTACGGCTGAATTGCAGGCGACGTTGCGCGACGTATAGCTCCGGCGTTGATTTCAGTTTTGCCAAGAATGCGTCACGTGATGCCGCGTCCAGTTCGTCGGTGACGATTGGCCGGTTGTTGGTCACCATGTAAGCATCGCGAAAGACAAACTCGTCCAGGCGTTGCAAGACGAACGAGAGGTCGTTCGCATCGCCGCACCAATAGGTCTCGGCCGATGGGAGCGATAGAGATTTGCCGAAGAAGAACTCGCTTGCCTTGCCGAGGTAAGCCATCAAGGCGGGGGCCTGGGCGAGGACACTTCCGACGGTGTTGACGACGGCAACGCTTTGTCGACGAACACAGCGGAGTAAGCCGGTAACGCCTTCGACCGACTGTGGGTTGAGTTCGAGTGGATCGCAGTGACGATCGGAGATGTGTCGCCAGAGCACTTGGATCGGTTTCAGCCCACCCAGTGTTTTCATGTGCAATTCGCCACCGCGTACCGCCAAGTCACTCCCTTGGGCAAGTAGCAGCCCCAGGTAGCGAGCCAAGTACGTGTCCTCGAATTCGCGATAGCTGCCGCTCGGGGGCGTCAGCAACGCGATCCGCGGGTTTTCGCGTTTCGATTTGGCTTGCAGTCTTAGGTGATCGTTCAGCGTCTCGAAAAACGATGCCAAGCGATGTGTGTTGGTGCGGCGGATGAGCGTTGGCATCACGCGGCTTGTGACGACACGGTTTTCCAGCAGGTACCCGAGCCCGCTTGGGGCGCGAGTTCGGTCGCCGATGACTTTCCATTGCCCGTCGATGTCGCGGGCAAGGTCGGTCGCCGAGACATGGAGTTTCTGTGCGCCGGGATCTAGTTCATGGTAGGCCCGGTGGTAGGTCGGATCGGACCATAGCAGTTGGCCTGGGATGATTCGCTCGCGGATCAACCGCTGAGGGCCGAGCAAGTCGTTGAGAACGGTTTCCAGCAGGCGTGTGCGTTCGATCAGCCCTTCGCGAAGGACTTGCCATTCGTTTTGCTCAAACAGAAACGGGATGACCGACAGACGCCAGGGGCGATTCATTTGCCCCTGGGATGACTGGTGCCCCGGTTCGGC
The DNA here is from genome assembly GCF_002251265.1 of Rhodopirellula sp. MGV. NCBI lineage: Bacteria > Pseudomonadati > Planctomycetota > Planctomycetia > Pirellulales > Pirellulaceae > Rhodopirellula > Rhodopirellula sp. MGV. The sequence continues at coordinate 20,813 of NZ_NPDI01000069.1, forward strand.
GGGCTGAAATGTCACCCCATTATCGCGGATGAATTGGTTGACCGCACGCGACCGGGTGTGCAACAGCGGCGTGCCCAGCGATTCAAGCTCCGATGACATCATGGCCCAATGTGCACGGACCTTGCCGGTGGCATCGACGCGTTCGTCGAAGTCACTTGCCGGGTTGGTGGGTGCGTTCCAAAAGGAACTGGCTTGGAGCATCGTGTTCAAGGCAGGCGGATCCGGCTGGCTGTCAGGTAGCCAAAGGTGGCGTTTCGCGGGTGGAAGTTGGCGGACAGGTCTCTTTCATACCTCGCCGAATTGGCGAGGGAAGGGCCGCGGAATTTGCGGTAGATTATCTGCCAATCCGCCGTTGCGGCGGGGGACAAAAACCTACGGAGACCGCGTGCGCGTCCGAAAACCGTTCTGCTTACGGGTTTAGCGTCAGCGTGAGTCCTTTTTATACGGGCGAAAGAGACTTTCCCTCTAACATTTTGCCACGTGGGCTGCGCAAACTCGAATTTTCATGCCCGTTTGAGTGACAAAACTCTGCGATGGCCGGCTAAGTCTTTGATGAAACGCGATTCATCGTACTCGTCGAACTTTTCAGCAAGTTTTGCGCAGTCGCCAGCGATCATCGGGCTGAGCTCGATGATCAGCCGTCCGCCGGGGATCAGGCGGCTGCGGGATTGGTCCATCAAACGCTCGATCGTCTCGGTCCCGGTCGGGCCTGAAACCAGTGCCGACTTTGGTTCGAAGTCACGGACGGTGCGGTCCAGTTGTTCGAATTCGGCTTCGCTCACATAAGGCGGGTTGCTCAGGATCAGACTGAACGGCGTGTCCGATTGCACCGCATCAAACAGGTCGCTGGTGACAAAGTCGATCCGCTCAAGCACATCGTGCTGTTCGGCATTCCAGCGGGCGATTTCCAAGGCGGGCTCGCTGATATCGATCGCGGTCACCCGGGCGGAGTTGCAATGCACGGCAAATGCAATCGCGATCGCGCCGCTTCCGGTGCCCACGTCGGCAACCAAAGGTGGGCCGTCGAGTTTGTTTGCCGCTTCGAGTTGTTTGATGCTGTCGAGAGCCTCGATGACGAGGTGTTCGGTTTCTGGCCGTGGGATCAATGTGTGCTCATTGACACGGAATCGCAGCGAGTAGAACTCTTTGTAGCCGACCAGTTGCGCGACAGGCGTGCCTTCACCGCGACGGCGAACGAGCTCACGAAAGGCGGCCCGCTGCTCGGCATCGGGTTCCTGTTCGAACGCCGTGTAAAGCTCGATGCGGCTGCATTGTCTCGCATGGGCCAGCAGGACTTCCGCATCCAGTCGCGGCGAGTCGCTGCCGTGTTTGGTGAAGAAGTCGGTCGTCCATTGAAGCAGCCGAAGGACGGTCCATTTTTCGGCAGATGCTTGTTGGTCAGACATTAATCGATCATGTCCCCGCGCATTTGATCGCGATCGTACTCAATCAGGGCGTCGGTAACCTGTCCCATGTTACCGGCGATGATTTGGTCCAGTTTGTAGAGCGTCAAATTGATGCGGTGATCGGTCAGTCGGTTCTGTGGGAAGTTGTAGGTGCGAATCCGTTGGCTTCGGTCACCCGATCCGATCAGGCCTTTGCGTTGTTCGGCTTGTTTGCTGGCTTCTTCTTCACGTTTCTTTTCATAGATCCGTGCTTTCAAAACTCGCAGTGCCTTGGCCAGGTTCTTGTGCTGGCTTTTTTCGTCTTGGCACTGGACGACGATCCCGGTTTCGTGGTGGGTCAAGCGGATCGCCGATTCGGTTTTGTTGACGTGCTGACCACCGGGGCCGCTGGCGCAGAACTTGTCGACGCGGTAGTCATCCGGTTTCAAGTCGACTTCGACGTCTTCCGGTTCAGGCATGACGGCGACGGTCGCGGCACTGGTGTGGACACGGCCTTGGGTTTCGGTTTCTGGAACACGCTGGACGCGGTGTCCGCCGGATTCGTAAGCGAGGTCGCGGTAGACGCCTTCGCCTTCGAGGTTCAGCGTGATTTCTTTGAATCCACCCATGTCGTTGACGCTGCTGTCGAGTATCTCGACCTTCCAGCCGCGAATTTCCGAGTAGCGGCGGTACATTTCGAACAGGTCGCGGGCGAAGAGTGCTGCTTCGTCGCCGCCGGTTCCGGCGCGAACTTCCATGATGCAGCGGGTCCGGTGTGAATCTTCGCCGCCGACGGTCATCGAAAGCAGGTCTTCCCAAAGGACTTCGCGTCGCTCGCGAAGTTTGGTCAGCTCGGCCTCGACCATTTCGCGTTCTTCGCTGTCTTCGGCCGCTTCGATCATTTCCTTGCACTCGCCGATTTCCGTGTTCATTCGTTTGAATTCACGGTATTTTCCGGCCAAGCGTGCCAAACCGCCGTGTTCGCGGGCGGTCGCACTCATGCGAGAGCCGTCGGCCAGGACATCGGGGTCGGACATGTCGCGTTCGAGTTGCTCGAAGCGTTTGAGTTTTTCTTCCAGCAGTTCGCGAATGCCGCTCATGGAAAACCGACAAAGAGTGGGGAGAGGGAGAGACGCCGGTCGGTCCCGATGGTGGACCGCACGCTGCATCGCGTGTTGGCGATGCTGACTGTAAACAAAAACCGCATGGTCCTGTACTGGTTGCAGGGACCATGCGGTTGCGTTTGCCTTCTCGTGCCCGTCAGCCAAGCTCGCTCGTTGGATCGATTGGCAATCCGGCGGGGCTGTGGAACACGTGGCGGAGATAGCGTCGCTATTTCTTTTTCTTTGCCTTCGCTTGCAAGCTGCCGTAGGAGCCAGCGGCGAATTTCTTTTGGAACTTGTCGATACGACCGGCGGTGTCGACGAACTTCAGCTTGCCGGTGTAGAACGGGTGGCAGCCGTTGCAAATATCGATTCGCATTTCGCCGGGGCGGACCGAGCGAGTTTCAAACGTGTTTCCGCAACCGCAGATAACGGTGGTCGCTTCGTATTTTGGGTGGATGCCTTCTTTCATGGCACAAATGTCTCGTGTTTCTTCTAAAGAGGGGGTGTCCTGGCTGCTGTACAGGTCCACGAAGCCCAAAAGGATAGGCGAGAACCTACCGAATCGACAAGGTCCAATTTGGTGTTCGCCACAGCCTTTTCGGCCAGCACGCCAGTTTTCCGGGGGGCGGGTGTCGCGTTCCGGCCATCTGTTGGCGGCCGAGAGTGTATCGAGACCCCGGGAAGCGGCCTGGAACCGTCGAAATTCGACCGTGCTAAGTTCGACCAAGCCGTGCCGGCTGACTGGAGATTAGTGATTGTCGACATTTGTCGCTGGCAACTTGAATAGCAAAAGGCTGCGGAGGAGCGATGTCCATCCGCAGCCGTTGTTGTCCGCCAGCTGGCGTCGGTTGTGGTGTATCAGATCGATGGCGATCGGTCTGACCGGTCCAAATTGTCAGGTCGGTTGAGTCGCCTTACTCCTTCGGCAACAAAACCTTGTCGATGACGTGGATGACACCGTTGGAGCATTCGATGTCAGCTTTGACCACTTTGGACTTGTTGATCATCACGGTGTCGCCTTTGGTGGTAATGCTAACGGTCGAACCTTCGGCGGTCTTGGCTTCGTCCAGTTTGACCACTTGGCTGGCGGTCACTTTGCCAGGCACAACGTGGTACTTCAGGATGCTGACCAACTTCGCTTTGTTCTCTGGCTTGAGCAGCGTTTCGACCGTTCCGTCAGGGAGTGCCGCGAAAGCTTCGTCCGTCGGTGCAAAGACAGTGAACGGGCCGTCACTGGAAAGCAATTCAGCGAGTCCGCCAGCTTTGACTGCGGCGACCAGCGTGTTGAACTTCTTTGCTTCAACTGCGGTTTCGACAATCGTCTTTTCGCTGCTTTCAGCATAGGCCTGAACGGCGACGGTGCTGGCCAAAACAAACGCCAATGCCATGGTCATGATCTTACGCATGAGTCTCTCCGCGATCTTCAATGAAACGGCGGTCGCAACATGCTTTGCGAGTCAACGTGCTCGCATTCGTTAAGGAAGGTTTGAAGCGGTTGGTTGCGACCGTCACTTCGGTTGGGTGTGCGATCGAATTGTGATGACGCGGCAAGTGAAAAATGGCCTTCAGAAACCAACTTTTTTTCATGCTTGACGGGCGCGTATAAAACCCGTTTGGACTCGTGAATCGCCGAAGAAAACGGCGTGAAGAAAGTTTTGGTTTTGGCTGTTAACGCACGGTGATGCCTGACGGTTAACAGCTTTTAAAGCATCGACGAAAGGCGATGTCTAAAGCGTCTGTAAATCGCGTCTCATCTGATCGGCAACCGAGTCGATAATCGCGTTTAAATCCTTGCTGGGCGCAAATCCAATGGTTTCTCGAATGCGGGTCAAGTCAGGTACGCGGCGACGAATGTCTTCGAATGATTCGTCGTAGGCATCGGAGTAAGATTGATACTCGATTTTGGCTTCGGGATTAACGCGTTCGATCACACGTTTTGCGAGTTCAAGGATTGATACCGGGGTGTCGCTGCCAATGTTATAGACTCGGCCGTGTGCCGACGGTTGTTCGACCAAGCCAACAACGGCGCCAATCACGTCTTCGACGTGAGCAAAGCAGCGGATTTGTTTTCCATCGTCGTGAACGATCAACTTTTCTCCGCGAAGGGCGGCGGCAACGAAGCGTGGCAGCACCATCCCGTAGGCACCGGTTTGACGAGGTCCAACGACGTTGAAGAAACGTCCGACGACAACTGGCAGTTGCTGCTCTTTGTGAAACGCCAATGCGAGGAATTCGTCGATCGCTTTACTGACACCGTAACTCCAACGTGGTTTCGTCGTGGCACCGAATACAAGGTCGTCCTCTTCGCACCAAGTTTCCTTGGGGTTCTTGCCATACACTTCGCTGGTGCTGGCGATGAAGCATGGCACCAGGTTGCCGCGGCGGGCCCGTTCACCGAGTCGATCCAAGATCAACTGTGTGGGGTAAACGTTGCGTTCGATCGTCTGAATCGGCTGCTTGGCGATTAAGGCGACGCCCACGGCGGCGGCCAAGTGGTAAACACAATCTGCTCGCCCGACGACCTCTGCCACCAACCGATCATCCTCTACTCCACCCTGGATGAACTCCAGTCGGGGGTGGTCTAGGATCGGCTGAATGTTGGCTTGGTTGCCGGTGGACAGGTCATCGACGATCAGAACGTTGTCACCACGATCGAGTAGACGCGCGGCGAGATGTGATCCGATAAATCCGGCGCCGCCGGTGATGAGTTGCGTTTTGCCAGTGGGACGGGGTTCGTTCACGTGATGGTGTCGCTGCAAAGGAGTCGGAGAGGCGTCGAGGGAGTTTGTACGATTGGTAGGCAATATTTGGTTCGCGAGATGACGGCGAATCCGCCGTTTGCGTCGCCCGGTCGGTCACCAAAGGCGAGCTGGTGCCGCAATCGTCACCCCATTTGACGTATCGAATCTGGTCCGCACTCGCGTTGCGAAATCGCCGCCTGATCGGGTTGGGCAAACTGGGCGGCGAACTATCGACGTGATCTTGTCGCCGTTAAACTGGTTGCAGCTGTTATAGCGGTCGTGCGTCTGAACGCGTCGCGGGGGTGGCTGTACACTCCGCGGAAAGGTCGTTTCGCTCTGCGACGGTATCATCCGACGATGAAAGCCAGCCCAGCGAAACCCAGGCAAGGATGAAACCAAGAACCTGGTGTCTCCAATTGGAGCACGCCATGATCGATAGGAATCTTGATCGATAGGAATATGGAATGCTCAACAATCGAACTCCCCTGCCCTTCCCCGTGGCTCGTTGTCCGATTTCTGTCACTCGGATCGCCCGTGTCGCTGCGGTCGGTCTAATCGTCCTGGCAGTCCATCTGACGGTTGGATTCGGCGGAGGCGAAATTCAGGCGGCTGAGTCGAGCGAGGAGTCGATAGCGCTCTATGCCGATGCGGCGAACGCACAAACCGGCGGCGCATACGAGCTGGCGATCGACAATTGGAAACAGTTTCTAAACAAGTACCCGGACGACCAACTGGCCAGCAAAGCGGCGCATTACCTGGGTGTCTGTTACATGCAGAAGCAAAGCCCCAACTACGTCGCGGCAGCAGACGCGTTTGCGCTCGCCTTGAAAGACAAAGAATACGAACTTCGCGAAGAGAGCTTGGCAAATCTCGGTTGGTGCTACTACGCGTCCGCCGGTGACGGACCGCAACGTGACGAGGACAAGCTTCGTAAGACGATCGAAACGTTTGACTTGCTTCGCAAAGAACGTCCGCGTGGCGACTACATCGACCGGGCGTTGTTTTATACCGGTGAAGCTGCATACGGACTGGGCGACTTGAAAAAGGCCGTTGATGCGTACAACCGATTTTTAAAACTGCCTAAGGCGGCAGACTCGCCACTTCGATGCGACACGTTGTACGCACGTGGTATCGCCTACGAAGAACTTGGTGACACCTCCAAAGCGATCGATTCATTCGACGAATTGTTGAACGGTTGTGCCAACAGCGGATTGGTAGCCGACGTGCTGCTTCGTATCGGTGACTTGCGGATCCAAAGCAAGGAATTTGACCTGGCGATCGATGCGTTTGAAAAAGCGATCACGCAGTTTGGACGTGAATCGGCTCAAGGCGACAATGATGAAGACAAAGCCTATGCGGTGTTTCGTCAAGCGTTCGCTCTTGTGCAAGCTGGCAAGCCGGCCGAGGCGGCTTTGCGGTACGACCGATTGCAAACCGAATTCCCAAGCACACCCTACGCTGCCAACGCGATGTTGGCGCCGGGCAAAGCCTGTATCGCGCAGGCGACTACGAACAAGCGAGTTCGCGTTTCGGAAAAGTTTTAGCTTCCGGAAATCCAGTTGCGGCTACCGAAGCGGCGCATTGGTTGGCACGAATCAAATTGACCGGCAACGATGCTGCATCGGCAATCGCGATCGCCCGCAAACAGCTTGACCAAGGTGCCGAAGGTCCGTTCTTATTCGACTTGCAAGTCGACTTGGCGGACGCACTGGCACTGAATCCGGAGACGTTGGCAGAATCCATCGACGTTGCCGAGAAAGCCTATCGCAGCGATCCCAGTGACCCATTGGCACCGCGGGCTCTCTACAACGCGGCATTCTCGGCACTCCAGTCGAACCAGTATGAAAAAGCGGGACAACTAGCGAACGAATTTATACAGCGGTTCGCCAGCGATCAGCTGGCCGCCGACGTTCGTTTTATCTCGGCGGAAAGCGAATTGATGCGGGGCAACGTCGACGGCGCGATCGCCAAGTATCAAGCGTTGCTGGACCAAGCGTCGGCAGATGCGTCACAGCGACCGGTATGGATTTTGCGCACCGCGATGGCGCTCAATCGGATGCAGGATTACAAATCATGTATCGAACTGCTTAACCGTGAATACGAAACCATCAAGGACGACGCCCAAAAAGCCGAAGCACAGTTTTTGCTCGGCCAAGCACACATGCTGTCTGAGCAGCCAGCCGATGCGGCGGCATCGTTCGAACGTTGTGCGACCTTGGTCCCAGGGACGTCACGGGCGACCGAAGCGATGTTGTTACGTGGTTCGGCATTACTCGCTGCCGGCGAAGCAGACGCGGCGAGTCAAGTTTGGCAGTCGGTGATCGAGGCAGATGGGGCGTCGCGGATGGCCGACCAGGCTCGATACAAGTTGGCACAAGCGGCCGCCGACGCGATGCGGCATGAAGACGCGATCCGGTTGTATCAAGCGATCATCGATGGGAAGCATGATCCCGGTTTGATCCCGTTCGCACTGTATGGACTGGGGTGGTCCAGCATGCAAGTCGGCCAACATCAACAATCAATCGCACCGCTGACAAGACTGATTGATGAATTTCCAGAACATGCGTTGGCCGATGATGCATTGTTGGCCCGTGGAATCAGCCACCGAACGCTGTCGGATTGGGCGTCCGCGAAAAGCGATTTGCAGGCTTACCTTAAACGCGAGCCAGCTCCCGAGGGCGAGAACTTGGGGCATGCGTTATACGAATTGGCGATCGTCGAACAGAAGTCTGGCGAGTTCGCTTCGGCGGCGGAGCGTCTGAAGCGTTTGATTCGCGAAGTCCCAGAGTACCCCAGCATGGACGACGTGCTGTATGAGTTGGCTTGGTCGTCGCGCCAAGCGGAGCTGCCAGCCGACGCAGTCAGCAGTTTTCGTCAACTGTATGAGCGGTTCCCTGAATCCAAGTATGCCGCCGAAGCCGCGTACTTTGTCGCCCAGGATGCCTATCAAAAAGGCGATTGGGCGGCCGCCGCGACTTCGTTTCGTGCTGCCGCTGATAAAACCAATGATGCTTCGACGAGCGAAAAGGCGCTCTATCGACTCGGTTGGTCTTACTACAAAGAGTCTGCCTTTGAGGATGCCAAGAATGCATTCGCCGAACAGGCGAAAAAGCATCCGCAAGGCACCATGGCGATTGACGCACTGATGATGGTCGGCGAATGTTCTTTCAAAACACAGGCCTACGAAGAAGCACTGACCGCTTATTCCTCGGGACGGGATCTGATTCGGTCGAGCGACGACACCGCCCAGTCAATCACCGACGCCGCCGAACGACAGGTTCGCGAGTTGATCTTGCTGCACGGTGGCCAGTCGGCCGCCCAGTTGGGGCGTTGGGACGATGCGATCGCTTGGTATGACGATTTGAAAACGCGGTTCCCCGCGACGGCGTATCTGCCTCAGTCGTACTATGAAACCGGCGTCGCTTATCAACAAAAAGGAGAAAACGCGAAGGCGCTTGACTATTTTAAACAGGTGGCCGAACGCTATCGACGTCGCGAAGTCGGCGCACGTGCTCGATTCATGTCAGGCGAAATTTATTTCGGCGACAAGCAATTTGACAAAGCGATTCCCGAATTCCAGGCGGTCATGTTCGGGTTCGGGGGGGAGGACGCGCCGGCCGAAATCAAGAATTGGCAGGCCAAAAGCGGCTTTGAGGCCGGACGCTGCAGCGAACTGTTGATGCAAAATGCCAAGACCGATGAAGCACGCGATCGGGCAAAGTCGTTTGCAATCCAGTTTTACAAATACGTGATCGACAAACATGCAGATCACGAGTTGATTGCCAAGGCAAAGGATCGTCTTGCGGCACTGGGCGGTGGTTGATGGAGGATCCGGCGACATAAAGTCGTCGAGATTTTTCACGAGGGGAAACGTGAGCTTTGCATTCATGATTGGGTGCGAAGTTAGCTTCGCAGAACACCATTGACGATCAGCGAAGCGCGACGATAAACCAAGTCAAGGGTTGCCTGTTTCAGCGGCCCGTTTTCCGACCGAACCAGAAATAATGAAGTTCGCACCTACCGCCTCGAAACGCCCGATGTCGCGATCGCGATTTTCAAACATGCGACCAGTCTTGCTGCTGTTGTTGACGGCATCCGTGGCTTGGGCGATTAGCGAGTTGCCGGCCACACAATCCGTGTTTGCCCAGCAACCGGAACTCGCACCGACAAGTGACGCTGCCGACACCGAACCGATGGCGCCGATCGGTGCGGACGACATCCAAGCGGTGATGGCCGACGAGGCTGTCGATGAACCGGTCACCAAGGCGGAGCCGTCAGGGATCGACATGCTGACGCTGCTGCTTAGCGGCGGTCGTTTTATGATCCCGATCGGCTTGATGAGTTTGCTTGTTGTTGCACTAGCCGCCGAACGGATGCTGAGCTTGCGCCGAGGAAAGGTGATCCCAAAACGGTTGGTTCGCGAACTAGAGATGCTGGCGGATCCCATCGACTCGTTTGATCCCGCCAAAGCTTACTTGGCCTGTTTGAATCATCCGTCGCCGACCGCCAGTGTGGTTGGGGCGATGTTGATGCGAACAGGGCAACCGCTGGCTGACATTGAACGCGCCGCGGGAGAAACGATCTCGCGGGAGGCCGACCGATATGCGGCACCAGTGCGATGGTTGTCGTTGGCCGCCGCCGCGACGCCGTTGATGGGGTTGCTTGGGACGGTTTGGGGAATGATTGTCGCATTTCACGAGTCGACCTCATTGTCGGCCGAACGGTCGCGAAGCGAACAGCTTTCCGAAGGCATCTACACCGCATTGGTGACGACACTTGCCGGTCTGATCGTTGCGATTCCGGCGGCGATCCTGGCACAGTATTTGGAAAATCGGATAGCCAGTTTGTTTCATCGGATCGAGCAATTCGCGTTCGAGTTGGCACCCGGATTAAAGCGATTTAGCGGACGCAACGAATTAGCAGCCGACGGAACTTTGGTGGCGATGGAGGCATCGGAACCACCGCCCCACGTGTCGCCGCATAGTGATGCAGCACGCGGTGAAAAGGTGTCGGGTACCAGCCAATCGTTCAAAGCAGGTTGATCGATGGCTGTCGAAATCAAACGTTCCAGTGTTGCGGGCACTTTAAGTCTGACACCGTTGATCGACGTGGTGTTCTTGCTGTTGATTTTCTTTTTGGTGACCAGCGAGTTTGAAGAAGAAGAACGCCGGTTGGACATCGTGTTGCCGACCGCAACGAGCGCGGTTCCGATGGTTGGCAAACCACGTGAAATCGTGATCGATATCGACGAGGCGGGAGAGATTTACCTGCGTGGGCAGAAAACCTCGATGGACGAGTTGGAAACGAGTTTGAAAGCCAGTGTGGCTTCGAATCCAACCAACCAAACCGCTGTGATCCGCGCCGACCGCAGCACGTCATTTCAGCCTGTTGTGAGTGTGATGGACGTGTGCAACCGGACCGGTATCAGTGATTACTCGGTGACGACGCAAGAAGGGCCCGAGGCGTCGGAGACCAGTGCGTCGGAAACGCTGAACTAGCCACGCCAAGCGGCACGCTCGCGGGCCCCCTTTGTCCGATTGAATCAACCTGTGACCGAATGAAACAGCATCATCACCGTCCTCGAGTCGACAGCACGCCGGAGGATTCAGGCCGAATGTGGCCGTTGGATCTTTCCGCGGTCGCTCTTGGTGGGTTGCTGCTGTTTCTGATCGTCACGCAGTTTCGCGGCGACGATCCACGTTTGCTTTACAATCGCAACACGTACCTCGTTGCGGTGCCGTGTATCTCCATTGTGCTGGCGGTCGTATTGCGACTGTTGAACAATCGCTACATCCAAAAGTCGATTCAGTTGGGGTTCCTCTTCAGCGTTTGTGTGCACCTGACCCTGCTGATCTTCGCGATCAACTTGGTGGTGATCTCGGCTTACCAACCGATGGCGTCGAAGGGAAAGAAACGCGAGCGATCGCCGATCCGTAAAACGGTTCCCGAACATATCTTTCAAGTCCCACGTGAGACAAAAGAAACGCCGGATTGGTCCAAGCCGGTCGAGGCGGAAACCAAGTCACGCGTGATTCCGAAAGAGCAGCGTCAATTGCCGCCGGTCCATCGCTCCCAAGCAAGGCTTGAGGTTCCCAAGCCTCGGCAGCCCGAAAAGCAGCCGATGCAGAAGTATTTGATGGAGCGTCAACAGCCGAGTGATGCGGTGCCAACGCCAGCGGATGCGCCTGGAAAGTTGGCCCGCAAGACTAGCCCGAGTGAAACGACACGACCGACCAGTGAATCGATCGATGTGCCGTCTCCTGCCAGTCCGACGCAATCACCGGTTCAAGCCAAGCCCGCAGAACGCCAACTCGCGGAACGTTCCGCGTCGACCAAAAGCCAAAGTGACTCAGGCAGTTTGAAGATGGCTCGTGCGACTCCGTCAGCAAGTGCGGATCGCCAGCCGACGCCGACTCCGCCGGCCGCTACGGCGCTTGAAATGGCACCCGCAATGCCAACGATTGGCGACGCAGGGCTTTCTCGTGTCCGCCGTTCGCGCTCGATCGACCGGCCGGCCGCGATTGCCGGTTCGGCACCTGCACCGGTCACGGTGGCCGTTGCGCGTGAAAGTCCGGAAGGAGCGTTCATGCTGTCGCCGACGGAGTTTCCGACCAGTCGACTTGGCGAAACGACCGGAGCGCAACTGAGCCAAGGGATGCAGCCTAGTTTTATGGCGCAGCAAACGTTGCCCGAACCGTCCGGCGGAGCACAGATCGCGCGCAGTGCGATCATGGCATCAGCTGGGGCACCGAACATCACAACCGGATCAGCGGATCAGGCGTCTGGCCGTTCGAAACGCATGAATGTCGTCAACGGCATGGAGCCAGTCGGTTCGATCAGTCCCAATGATTTTTTGCCATCGATTGAGGAAGGTTCTGGCGGCGCGACGGGCATGCTGGAGTTGGAAGATCGCTTGGCCGGTTCCGATCCCGGGATCGAATCGGCGTTGACCGGAGGTGATCTCGCAACGCCGCTTGAACCCGCCGCAGCACCGAGCGCACCAGGCGGACCCGCGATGGCGCTGGACCTATTGGCCGAGATGGGGCCAGTGGGAATTGCCGATCAACCGTCTGATCGGGCCGGATTGATGCCGGGCGAGTTACAGCCAGAAATCTCAACACTCGAATTGCCACGTAAGGCTCGGCCACGTCGCCAAGTCGGTGGACCGGCGACGCCCGCGGGAACCAAAATCGCAGCCGTGGAATCGTTTTCGCGAAGGGTGATGCGAACCAGTGGCGGTGCGGCATCAAGTGCACCGGGGATGGGAGGGCCGGCTACGGAAGAGGCGATCGAACGTGGCTTGGCGTATTTGGCAAGTATCCAAAACGAAGATGGCAGTTGGTCACTTCAAGAGCATGGCGAGCAAGTCTTGTTGCGCAGTGACACGGCCGCGACAGGCCTGTGTTTGCTGGCGTTTCAAGGCGCCGGCTACACGCACCTGCAACACCAATACGCGTCGACAGTCAGTCGCGGTTTGAAGTTCTTGCTGGACAATCAACGTTCCAGCGGAAACCTCTATCGCAGCGAGAATCCTGTCAGCGACCGCAACGTGATGTTTTACAGTCACGGGATCGCGGCGTTGGCGTTGTGCGAAGCTTATGGGATGACGCAAGATCGCGAACTGCGTCAAGGCGCGCAGGACTCGCTGAACTACATCGTCGAAACACAGCACCGCGAGCGTGGCGGTTGGCGATATTCCCCACAGGTCAGCAGCGACACCAGTGTGACAGGATGGATGATGATGGCGCTCAAAAGCGGCGAGTTGTCAGGGCTCGTCGTGCCACAAGCGACGTATGATGGAATCGATCACTGGTTGTCATTGGCAAAGGACGGATCAGGGGCACTCGATCGCTATCGCTATAACCCTTACGCACCGGATACCGTTGAGCAGCGGCATGGACGTTCGCCAACGCCCACGATGACTGCGGTGGGAATGCTGATGCGGATGTACAACGGCTGGAGTCGCGAGTTGCCAGCAATGCAGTCCGCGGCGGATTACTTGTTGGAACATCCGCCGGAACTTGGCGACCGGCGGCGTCCGAAACGCGATGGCTATTATTGGTACTACGCGACGCAGTTTATGTTTCATATGGGCGGCGATTATTGGGATCGTTGGAATCGATTCCTCAACCCGCTGCTGTTGGAAACACAGATCAAGTCGGGACCCGAGGCTGGTTCTTGGGACCCGGAGTTACCGGTTCGTGATCGTTGGAGCGTGCACGCGGGGCGTGTCTATGTCACCACGATGAACCTATTGAATTTAGAAGTTTATTACCGGCACTTGCCAATCTATGAAGATACCGCATCGGATCGATAACGCGTTTGCGAAGTCGTGAAACTTGCCGGTGGTAAATTTTGCGGTTTAGGTGGAGCGAGACTGATAAGACGGTCGATCTGCCTAACGAGACTATGCCGTCACCAAACCTCGGCGGCACGAACCTCCCTATACTCCAGGCAAGGATGCTGGCGTGAGTTTGACTGAAACGCAGGATGCCTCGACACAGTCACCGACTTCGGTGGCCGGTCAACCGGAAGAGTTTCTTTCTCAGTGGATGGGCCCGATCGCCATTGCGTCCGGCGCTGTCTTGTCCGGTGCGTTTTACGCCGTGGTGCTCTCTGCACCCTGGCCTCCCCTTCGCCGGTATTTCTTGGGCCACCCTGTCGCTGTTGCCGCGACGGTGCTGTTTTGCGTTGGGGTGATGATCCTGGCGTTCAAATGGTGGGACGTTCGTCGTCAATGGCGATTGTTTCGCACCATCAGCGATGGTGCGATCGCACCACGCGACGAAAACGACTCGCCAGCGGATCAGTTTCGCGGCCAGCACGACGCGGGTTACGTGGCGACAAAGTGGGATGCCTACTTGGGCAAGCTGCCACGCGAGCGATCACAAAGTCAGTTGGTCGTGCGTCTTCGCGAGGTTTTGGCACGTCAGTCGGGGCGAGGAACAACGAAACATCTGTCCGACGATTTACGTGAATTGTCGGCGCGTGATGCGGACCAATCGCACGAGTCATTTGCATTGGTTCGTATTATCGTTTGGGCGATCCCAATGTTGGGGTTCTTGGGAACCGTGATCGGGATCACGCAGACACTGGGCGGGTTGGATTTTTCCAACGGGACCGCCGCGGTCGATAACTTGAAGAGCGGCTTGTACGTCGCGTTTGACACGACGGCACTGGGTTTGGTGCTGTCGATCGCCGCGATCTTTTTGCAGTTCCCTGTCGAAAAGAACGAACAGCAATTGTTGGCTGCGATCGATGAGCGTGTCGGCGTTTTGACCGGACGGCATCTTCCGGGTGACGAGCCCGCTGACGACCAGTTCCATTTGCTCGCCAACCTTTGCGAAGGCGTCCGTGCTGCCGTTGCTGAATCCTTGGCAAACCAAACGAAACTTTGGCGGGACACGATCGACGAAGCTCAAGGCGTGTGGGCACAAAGCCAGCAGCAGACCACCGAAGCCGTCTTGGATGCCATCGGACATTCCTTTACGCCGGCACTTCGCGACTATGCCTCGGAGATGGCTGCGGCGTCGCGGCACAACCGCAAGTTGATGGAAGAACAGTTCGACCGTTGGCAAGGGCATCTTGGCAATTGGCAAGAAGCGATTCTTGCGGGTGCGGAAGCGATGACGCATCATCAAGCGTTGATGTTGGATCAAGTCGATGAGGCCGCTTTGGTTCGCGAACAGGCTCAATCGGTTTTACAGTTGCAGCAGACTTTGGCCGCAAACGTCACGTTGCTGGAGCAGTCCAACGATCGCATCGACGAGAGCTTGGGCATGGCGGCTGGAAACGAGATGGCGGATGCGATGATTATCTTGGCGCGTGCCGTCGACACGCTGTCCGAAGAGATGGCGGAACTGAAAGCCGCATTGCCGGCGGTAGCCAGCGAGGCCGGCGCAACTTTGGACCAAGCGGAGATCGAGGCAAGCGACTTGTCTGACGATTCTGACTCCGACCAATCGAGGCGAGCTGCATGAGTGGGCGTCGGCGTCAGTCGCTTTCGCCAAACCTGTTCCCGTTCCTTGCCGTGCTCGTTTGCACCTTGGGAACATTGATCTTGTTGTTGGCGTTGGTGGCGCAAAATACTGCGACCGCCGCTCGGGAAATTGCCGAGACGGCCGCCAAAGAAACTCGCCCGAGCGATGACGTTTTGACCGTCGGGCAAGTCAACGATTTGGTTGAAGAAGAATCGTTTCGGTTGGAACAGTTGGTTTCCTTTCGCGACGGCCAAACCCAAGACCTCGAGCGACGTCGCAACCAGTTGGCCCATGTGGAAGATCACATGCGGCGGATCCGTGTTCGCTTAGACGAAATCATGACGGCCATCAAAAAGGCCGACGAAGATCAAACCGACAGTACAGCTGCGGAAGAGATCGCGAGCTTACAAAAAGAGATCGATGACAAGGCATCGACGGTCGACCAATTGCGTAGTGAAGTTCAGACCGAGAAGCCTCGATTCGTCATCGTTCCTCACCAAGGACTGAATGGGACCGGTCGCCGACCAATCTATTTGGAATGCCATGCCGGTGGGGTGACGATTTGGCCGGAGAACGTCGAGCTTTCGATGTGGCAATTAGAGCAAGCGTCGACGGAAGCAAATCCGCTCGACGAGGCCCTCCGCGCCGCACGCTATCACGCGATGAATCACTACGGCGACCAAGATCCGCCGTATCCGATGTTGTTGGTTCGGCCCGGTGGCGTCGAAGCCTACTATGCGGCGCGAGCAGCGATGACCGAGTGGGAAGATCAATTCGGTTACGAGCTCGTTCCCGACGGAATCGAGCTCGCTTATCCGAAGCCCGATGCGGCGATGAAAGAAAAAATGCTGTACGCGATTAAGAACGCGACCGAACGCGAGCAACGCTATTCGATCGCACGTTCTGCTGGTGAGGCACGGGCTCGTTTTCCAGGAAACGGAACGCTGCCAGAAAATCTGAATCGTCCCAGTGGGCGTTCCAATGGCGATGGGAATTCGCCAAGCGGTACGGCGTCGAATCACCGATCCGCTCCTCGCAAACCGTTGCCATCGCTATCGGTTGCCGAGATGGATCGTAGTGGACGTCGTAGCGGATTTCGTGATCACCGCTCGTTGCCGATGTCCGGATACGGGGCCGGATCTGGTTACAACTCGGGATCGTACAACAGTAGCTCTGTCACGGCGGATGACGCCAAGCGACGACTGGAGCGGATGATGGACGATGGGGCCGATGAGTATGCCAGCGAAAATGATCTCGCCCAATCTCAGCTTGAATCACCTTCCGAGCAACCGCAGGAACGGTCGGGGCAACAGTCTGGGTTCGGGATGTCTGACCCGTTCTCGGCGCAGGCACAGCAGGCGGCATCGGATGATCTCGCGTTGGATAGCCGATCGCAGGGGCAACCGAGTTTGCAGCAAGAACTGTTCACCCCGGGAGCGATGTATCTGCCCGATGCGACGGAGCAAACGCAGCAGTCTGGTGAAGCGGGATATTCAGACACCGCAAGTCGTCAAATGAATGGCAAGGAAGCGACCGCCACCGAAGGCAGCACGACGATGGCATTTGGGCAAACACGTAGCAGCGACCTGTCGGCGAACCAGTCGTCACAACAATCGCAAGCGGCGAAGATCAGTGGCAAGTCGCCGGAAGCAAACAGTCAGTCGCAAGCACAAGCGGCACAATCGCAATCGGGTCAGCAGCAGCTCGTTGAACGCAGCGGTTCTGATTGGGGGTTGCCCGATTCGGTGGCCTTCGGCAAAGGCAACGAGATCATCCGCCATGTTCGATTGTTGGTTTATCCGGATCGCTTTGTTCTGCCCGCAGCACGCGGAGCTTCGCGAGTGGAGACGTTTGCGATGGCACCAGAGGGATCGTATCAGGCGACATTGAAAATGGCGACAGCCGTACGAGATCGGATCGGTCAGTGGGGCGCTACGGCACCCGGTTCGCGTTGGTCGCCTCGATTGAAAGTCGTGGTGATGCCAGGAGCCGAGCAGCAGTTTGAGCAAATGCGCCGTCTGATGATTGGAAGCGGAGTGCCGGTTGAGGTCGAGCCGACCAGTCAAGCGAGTGCTGACACCGACGGAGGTCTGCGATGAGCCGACGACGTGGAGGCGGAGTTTCAGTCGGTCACGATGCCTTTTTGGACATCGTTGCCAACCTGGTCGGGATCTTGATCATTCTCGTCGTGGTGCTCGGTGCGCAGTCGCATTCGGTCATCCAGGAAGCGATTCAAGAGAGCGAAACGCCGACCAATCCGGAGCTGCGCGAAGCGACCGATAGTGACATGGATCAATTGGCCGTGATGGCTGCCGAAGCCGCGTCAGCGCAAACGGAATCCAGACGACTCGAAAAGACGATCAAGTCACTGGAGGCTCGCGTCGAGCGTGAGTCCGAGCGACGCACTGTCTTGTTGGCGCTTTTGACGCAGGCGGAAGAAGCGATGCAGGCCAAGCAGGAGACAATGGACGCCGAGAAGATGGAGATCGCGAAAGCGGAAGCGAAGGCCCAATCGTTGAAGCGACAGCTTGAAGAGCTTGACGCGACCGAAGACGAATTGCGTTCCCGCCAACCGAAAGTCGTCGAGATCGAAAACTTGCCGACACCGATGGCGAAGACGGTATTCGGCAAAGAGGTTTACTTTCGGTTGAAAGGCAATCGCTTGTCCGTGATCCCATTCGAGGAACTAGCCGAAGAAATCGGACGTGACTTCCGCCGCACCTCAGGTTCGTCATCCCGAGAAGGCGTGTCGGATTCGGCGGTCGGGCCGGTACGTGGCTACGTCGCTCGGTATGTGATGAATCGCAGCAACGAGTTGGTCAGCGATGGCGGCAAGATCGCACGGATGACGCGTGCCCGCGTGATGGTCGCTTCGTTCGAACCGCTGCGTGAGCCACACGGCGAACCGATCGATCAGGTGCTATCCAACGACGATTGGTTGGACATCGAGTTGACTGGTTATTCGCCCGAGTCGTCGACCATAACGGTGGCCGTTTATCCGGACAGCTATGGTGCGTTTCGCAAGCTTCGCGAGAAGTTCTACGCCAAGGGGTTTGCGATCGCGGCGCGGCCGATCAAAGACGGTGCGCCGATTTATGTGAACTTTGCCGGTGGCGGCAGTCGATCGTCAGCCCAGTAACGGCTATGCCTTTTCGATCGCTTTGTCGCTGATGTCTTTGCGGCACCAAGCACCTTGCCAACGAATCTTGCGGACCGCCGTGTAGGCGTTCAACTTGGCGGTGCTGATCGAATTGCCGATCGCGGTGACGCCAAGGACGCGTCCGCCGTCGTTGACGACCTTGCCGTCTTTGGTCGTGGTGCCCGCATGAAAGACCTTGACGTCTTCCACTTCGTCGGCTTCCGCCAGTCCGGTGATCTCAAGTCCCTTTTGGTAGGAACCGGGATAGCCTTCGCTGGCCATCACGACACAGATGCTGGGACGCTCGTCCCACTCGAGTGAGCCGATTTGTGAAAGCTTGCCTTCGGCTGCCGCGTACAGGACTTCGAACAGGTCGCTTTTGAGACGCATCAGCAGCGGCTGGCATTCGGGGTCGCCGAAACGGACGTTGAACTCCAGGACTTTTGGACCGGCGTTGGTCAGCATCAGCCCGGCGTACAGGACGCCTTTGAACGGCTTGCGGGCTCGTTTCATCGCGTGGACGACGGGGACCAGGACGTCCGATTCGATGCGTTCGAACATCGCTTCGTCGACAATTGGGGTGGGGCAGTAAGCGCCCATGCCGCCAGTGTTTGGGCCCTGGTCGCCGTCGAAGGCGGGCTTGTGGTCTTGTGCCGCCGGCAGCGAGATAATCGTTTCGCCGTCGGTGATCGCAAGCACACTGGCTTCTTGACCAATCAGGCGTTCTTCGATGATCAGTTCGTTACCGGCGTCGCCGAACTCCTTTTGTCCGGCGATGCGGTCGATCGCTTCGAGGGCATCGCGGCGTGTTTCGCAAACGATGACGCCTTTCCCGGCTGCCAGTCCATCGGCCTTGATGACCACTGGAACCGGTTCGTTCGGCTCGGGGTATTTGTCTTTGATATAGCGGCTGGCTTCTTCGGTCCCGCGGAAGGTGCGATAGTCCGCGGTGGGGACGTCGGCGGTGTGCAGGAGGTT
Organism: Rhodopirellula sp. MGV; assembly: GCF_002251265.1. NCBI lineage: Bacteria > Pseudomonadati > Planctomycetota > Planctomycetia > Pirellulales > Pirellulaceae > Rhodopirellula > Rhodopirellula sp. MGV. The sequence goes on from NZ_NPDI01000069.1 coordinate 40,142, forward strand.
TTTGCAGAACACCTTGCTGCCTTCCAGTTCGGCGGCAGCCGCGGAAGGGCCAAACACCAGCAAGCCCGCCGCTTCGAACGCGTCGACGATGCCAGCGACCAGTGGGGCTTCGGGCCCGACAACGGTCAGGTCGATTTGGTTCTTGGTGGCAAACTGGACGAGAGCCGGGATATCGGTCGCGGCGATTTCGACGTTGGTCGCTTCGATGGCGGTGCCGGCGTTGCCGGGCGCGACGAAGACCTTCGTGACTTTGGGGCTTTGTCCGAGTTTCCAAGCGAGTGCATGCTCACGACCACCGTTGCCAACAACCAGAACTTTCATCAAACCACTTCCAAGGGGCGGTACGAGGGGATGTAAACGCGTTTCGATTTATGGATGCCAAGTGTCTGCGCTGGACCGGTTCCGTCAATCGCTAGCCAATCGAAACAGGCCAACGAATCTCGCAATTGCCGGGAAAACCCAACGCAGTGCGGGAGGGGGTGGGGGTGAGCAAGCCGCGTCTGACCGGCTTTGTTGTCTGATTGGGAACAGAAAAAGGCCGAATCGGGGGCTGGGAGTCATTCGATGGAGGTCAATCGGACTTTAGTGACGGATAGTGGTGGACAGGTTCGCCTTTGTGCGTATAATCCTCTGAGTCCCGCCGGGAAGCGTTTTCTGTCGCCATCCTTTCCTTCCCCACCCTCATGGCGACGCGGTTCCCCGACGACTTGTTTTTAACAAGGCGGCGGCCGTCAGAGCTCCCCACTCCCTTGACGGCCGTCGCCTTATTTTTTGCAGTCATGTCTGTCAGTCAGTTGCTCTCGCCACTTCGCTTGCGGGTTTCGCGTGACTAAGATTGACGCGTCTAAACTTCCCCACCTAGGAGTAGAAGTGTGAAACGTTCACCCTCTTTCTTTCGACGATTGTTCGCGGCCGGCTGTGCGGTTGCGTTTGTATCTGCGTCTGTTTTGGCAAGTTCCGCGTCCGCCGAAACCGGCACGCTGAAGATGACTTTCAAATTGAAAGGCGACGCGCCAAAGGGCAAGACGCTGAAACCCAACGTCGATGAAGCGTTCTGCGGCAAGAACCCGATTCCTGATGAATCGTTGGTCGTCAATGGCGACAACCATGGCATCAAAAATGTCATCGTTTACGTCTACACCGGCCGCCGCGGCACCGAATTGCCAAAGATGGACCTGAAGGCAGAAACCCACGTTTTGGCAAACGAAAACTGCCGTTTCGAGCCACACGTGCTGATCGCAAAGAAAGGCGACACGATCAAAGTGACCAACCCTGACACGGTCACCCACAACGCGAACTTTCAATTCTTCAACAACACCGCTCAGAACTTGACGGTTCCTCCAGGGGCATTCGTTGACGTCGAGCTGAAAGACGCCGAGCCAGCACCGACGCCGGTCGCTTGCAACATCCACAGCTGGATGAAAGCTCAGGTTTTGGTTGTCGATCACCCCTTCGCCGCCGTCACCGATGAAAACGGTGTGTTGGAAATCAAAGGCCTACCAACCGGCGAAGTTGTCTTCCGTGCAAACCACGAAACCGGTTCGCTGAAAGACGTCGTTGTCGATGGCAAGGACACCAGCTGGCGCAGCAGCCGCTTCGAAGTTGACATCAAGCCAGGTGTCAACGAAATGACCGTCGAAGTCCCTGTCGCGGCATTCCAGTGATCGCATTCGTCGGGTAACCGACTCGTTATTCATCCGAAAGGCCGGGTTCGTCGTTGTCACGAACCCGGCCTTTTTTAGTACCAATCGGATCTCGTTTGCATTGTCCGATGGAATGACTGATCAGCAGGCGACTGGCCGCCAGAGTGCGACAATTTTTAGGCAGGTCACCGTTTAGCCAGTCAGCCAAGTTTCGGTTACGCTACCGACATGAATGCATTGCGTACGATTCTTCCAGTCGACTTCACGGTCGGCGTGATTCTGGTGACCGGTCTGATGTCCATCGGCGGATGTGATTCGACGGTCAAACAGTTTCCCTCAAACCGTGTTCACGCACTCGTCGTCGAAACGAGTCGCGATGTGCCTACCGATGCCGCGATGGCGGACGTCGAGCAGGTCGTTACGGCTTGGTTCGGGACTCCAGAAAAGCCGACTTGGCCAAGTGAGTGGATTGAACTGCCAGCCGCCCGACAGTTGGTCGATTTGGACCGCTTGCAGCGTGCGTCCGGGCGAGTCTATAGCGACAAGCAAAACCGCCACTTCGGTTTGTACACCGAGCACTGCGTCACCTGCCATGGATTGGCCGGTGGCGGCGACGGTCCGGCGTCGTTGCTGCAGAATCCCTACCCCCGCGATTTTCGGGCGGGCGTATTTAAGTGGAAGTCGACGGACCGATCGGCGAAGCCAACGCGTGAAGATGTCTCAAAACTGTTGGTGCGTGGCGTGCCGGGCACCGGGATGCCTTCGTTCTTACGAGTGGATTCCGACGACCGCGAAGCCCTCGTTGATTACGTCATTTACTTGGCTGTTCGTGGCGAGTTTGAACGCAAGTTGTTGGACGATGCGATCGACGAATTGGGGTACGAGGACACTCGCCCAGAAGACGACGCTAGCTTGACCAGCCTGGTCGGCCTTTCGTCTCGAAACGATGAAGCGGCAAGTGTGCCAGTCGCTTTGACCGTCGCCCAAGATCGCTTGAACCAGATTGTCGATGCCTGGGTTATGGCGCCCGAGCAGGTGATTCCCGTTCCCGATGAAACTGGTTTTGACGCGTTGTCGGTTGAGCGCGGTCGTGATTTGTTCCATGCGGTCGAAGGCGGGATTGTGAATTGTGCCGGATGTCATGGGCCCAACGGCGACGCCACGGTCGCGACCGTGGACTTCGACGATTGGACGAAGGAATTCACGACGCGATTGGCGATTTCGCCAGAAGATAAAGCTGCGGTGAAGCCATTCCGTTCCGCCGGTGCACTCCGCCCGCGGCAAATCTTTCCAAGAAAGCTGAGCGATGGCGTTTATCGTGGCGGTGGCCAAGGCGAGACCTTGTATCGGCGCGTTGTCGCGGGAATCGCCGGAACACCGATGCCAGCCGCACCGGTTGCTGAGAGCAGTTCACAGGACACCAAAACATTGTCGCCGCAGCAGGTTTGGGACATCGTTCACTTTGTGCAGACGCTCGGCGGTGTACCCGTTCGTGGGGATGCGTTGAAATCGGCAGTCGAGGATGCGGAGTCCGTCGAGAAAGGAGAATCGCGATGACACGCGATCGATATCGCAGCATCGGGGCGATCATCGGGTTGGTGGTCGGTTTTTCGTTGATGAAAGCGTTCGGGTTGGGTGGTGTCTTGGTTGGGGCCGTATTTGGAGCCAGCGGTGCGTTGATCGGCGGGATTGTCGGCGAGCAAGTTTACGGCCCGCGAGATGGCAGGTGATTTGGTGAAGTCGAACGAAATCAGCGATTCGGGACAGACCACAAGCGTCGACCGAACATCAATTGTTTGGTTGCACCGGTTGACGGTGCTGTCGGTTTGTTTGGTGTGGCCATTGATTTGGGTCGGCGGCTTGGTCACGACCTACGACGCCGGGATGGCGGTCCCTGATTGGCCGGGGACGTATGGCTACAACCTTTTTTTGTATCCGGTCACCACTTGGCTGTTTGGGCCATTCGACTTGTTCATCGAGCATGGGCACCGTCTGCTGGGTGCTGTTGTCGGGTTCGTCAGCATCGCGATCGTGATTGCTGCCTTCCGTCAGGAACGCAGGCGATGGGTTGTCGGCCTGTCTGTTGCGATTCTGTTGGCGGTGATCTCGCAGGGGGCCCTCGGGGGCGTGCGTGTTTTACTCAGTGATCGCACGATCGCGATGATTCACGGTTGCTTCGGCCCGGTGGTATTTGTGATGTGCTGTTTAGCAGCAGCGGTGACTGGGCCACGCTGGGTGGGGCGGGTTTACCGCGAAGGTGCTTGGCCCCGCACGCGTGCTCTCGGTTGGGGTGTGGTGCTGGTTGGTTGTGCTGCCGTTTTGTTTAGTTACACCCAACTGGCTTTGGGGGCACAAATCCGCCATGTCCAACCTTGGACGACTCCGCGAATGTTTACCGCCTTAGTGGCCACACATATTACCAGCGCGTTTGTTTTGTGGGGTTTGACTCTGGTTTTATGGCTTTTGGTGCGACGCTGCGGCGATATGACGCTGTCCAGGCCTAGCGGTTGGTTGATATGGTTTGTAGGCGTTCAAATCCTGTTGGGGACGGGAACCTGGATCGTCAACTACGGCTGGCCGACGGTGTTGGCCTTTTTGCCGGTTGGTGAGGGGTTCTTGGTTCAGTCAAAAGGGTTTATCGATTCGATTATCGTGACGGCGCATGTGGCTTTCGGGTCTTTGATCCTGGCGACGAGTGCTGTTGTCCTGTTGCAAGTGTTTCGCCAGCGGTATTTGGCAAAGGCCATCGATTCAGGAGTTCGCCAGTTAGATAGCTCTGACAAAGAGTTGTCAGTGGGCTCAAGTGATCGCATTTCCAGCACCCAAGATCCGGTCGTTGCATCGAATTAAGTAGAGCATGTCTAGCAATCTCTTTATCGCCGAACCTGCCCTTGAAGTCGCCTCGTCTGGCAGCATGTCATCAAACGCAGTGTCTTCTAGTGCAGTGATTGGAACGGAGTGTTCCGTCGGACTCTTGAATGCCGAAGAAGGACGCCGACCGGCGTATACGAACATGTCATCAGTACAGGCGATTGACTATTCGCGCGAGTCGGCAGACGACGCACGTTTGATCAGCGATTTGGTGCAGCTGACCAAGCCTCGCATTGTGGTGATGATCCTGGTGACGACCGTTGCCACCGCGATGATCGCGGCGGGCGGCTTTGTCGCGATCGGTCCATTGACGTTGCTGCTGTTCGCCACGGCGTTGGTCGCCGGAAGTGCTGGTGGCGCGAATCAGATTTGGGAACGTGTGATCGATTGCCGGATGGCTCGAACAGCGGTTCGCCCGTTGCCGTCCTCACGCATGTCAGTTGGCCTCGCGACAGCGTTCACCGCTTCGATCGGAACGCTGGGGACGGCACTTCTGTGGCTGGGGTTTGGCCCGGAACCTGCCGCCGTCGGGCTGGCGACGTGGGTTTTGTATGTGTTTGCGTACACGCCAATGAAAACTCGCACCTCGTGGAACACCACGATGGGCGCCATCGCAGGTGCACTGCCGATGTTGATTGGCTACACCGCATTCGGTGGATCGCTCGATAGTTTGACCGGCTGGTTGCTGTTCGGTGTCTTGGCCGCCTGGCAATACCCGCACTTCATGGCAATCGCGTGGCTTTATCGCCGCCAGTACGCCGAAGCGGGTTTCTGCATGACCACCACCGTTGAGCCGACTGGAATCTCGGCGGGTTTGCAAAGCGTCACGGGGTCTCTCGCTGTCGCGATTTGCAGCGTCGCGCTGTGTTTTCCGTCCGCTGCGACGGTTCCTTCCGTAATCGCATCGGTCGCGGTACTCGCCGCAACGTTGCCAATGTTCCGTGCTTCGGTTGGTTTCCTAAAGCAGCGTGACGACGCGACCGCGCGTCGTTTGCTTCGCTCGTCCCTGTTGGTTCTGCCAGCGGTCTTGGCGGTTGTCACCACACGTATCTTTTGGTGATTTCGATTAAGCTGCTGAGACTTGCCCCGTCTGGCGGTATCATGCCAGTGGTGGTCGCAATTCCGTTGGCTGAGAGGGACTGAAAATGAAAACTGCTGCAAACATTGCCGTCATTCTTATGCTCGGTGTCGTCTTGGGGCTGGTGTTTCGGGGCATGAAGCGTTCGGAGGACGGGCGGATCGAAGGGCCCGGTCCAGAGGATGTGGTCTACACCAACGAGGTCTCGCCAGGTGAGCAACCGTTGGTGAGGGAGAGTAGCGAAGTCGAAAACGCAGAAGTCGCCCGGCCGGCAAAGGTGCCAGGGTTGCTGACGAGTTTTGAGCTGACCGAGCGAAGCGGCGACACGGTTAGCAGTGACGATCTGTTAGGCCAGCCTTATGTGGTCAGTTTTTTCTTCACGACTTGTCCCAGCGTTTGTCCTCAGCAGAATCAAAAACTGAAGCAGCTTGCCGAAAAGTACAAAGGCCAAGGCGTCAAGTTCTTGGCGATCTCGGTGGATCCGGAGACGGACACGCCAGAAGTGCTGCGTGAGTACGCGGCGCGATTCAATGCCGACAAGGACCAATGGTTGTTCCTGACAGGTGACCTGCTGTATATCCGCCGGATTGCCGGCGACCTTTTTCAGCAGCCTGTCAACAAAGGCTTTCACACCGAGCGATTTGTTTTGGTTGATGGCGAAGGGAACGTGGAAGGGTTTTATAGTTGGCCAGAACCCAAGCAGCTTGAGAAGCTGCAACAAGCAATTGATGAGATGATTTAGAATGTGGGAAACGCTTGCGAAGGGATTGCCACACTGCACGGCGCTGTTGAACACGGCGGCTACGATTGTTTTGGCGTTTGCGTTGATCAATATCAAACGCGGCAAAGTCAAAGTTCACAAGAAGTTGATGCTGTACGCGCTGGGGATCAGTGCCGCATTCTTGGCGTTGTACTTGTTGCATAAGGTCGCGCTGTATCAAACCACGGGCGAGCCCAACAAGCGTTTCCCGGCGGATGCGCCACAGGCCGCGCGTTACACGTACTTTTCAATTTTGGGATCACACCTGATCTTGGCGATCTTTGTGCCGTTTCTCGCCTTGCGGGCGGTTTACTTGGCCAAGAAGGGTCGCATCGTCGCTCACAAGAAGCTCGTTCGCTGGGCGTATCCGATTTGGATGTACGTCTCGGTGACCGGTGTCTTGGTTTATCTGATGCTGTATCAGTTGTACGCGACGGCATAGCTTTTTCTGTCGCGATCGATCGCCGCTTGAATCTTGGGCGGCGATCCAATGAAAAAAGCCGCAGCGTTTTCACGTTGCGGCTTGTTTTTTGTTCCTGTCACACGATTGGGTCGTGCGGCGGTTTAGCCTTTCTTGGCACCGACGTAGGCCATGCGAAGCAGATGCAGGACTTCGTCGAACATCTTGTCTTCTTCGTCGTCGGTGTTGCCTTTGGTTTTCTCTTGCAGCATTTCCAGCGTGTCGATGAAGTGCTTGGCCATCATCAGGTCCGTCGACTTTTCGTTGGTCGACGGGTTTGCCATCACGCCAAGGGCCATCATCGCTTGGCTGTAAAACGTGCTGATCAGCATCGCCAGAGAAGCAGGCGGCAAACTGGCGGTTGGGTCGTCCGCGTCTGGAGATTCCGCAGGTGCGGTTTTCTCTTTCTCGACTTGCGATTTCCAGTCGTTGTCGACAACTAGTTCTGGTTCGTTGTTGGGTTCAGACATAGGTGTGAAGTGAAGTAGCGAGTGTTGGAAAAGCTTCGGCGGCCTTGGTAAGCGGGGCTTTACCGTTGGCTGACAGACGGTTGGTCTGACGAGCGTCGTTCGCTGGCACGTCCGATCGTCGCTTCGACAAACCCGGCGAATAGCGGGTGTGCTTGCAGCGGCTTGCTTTTGAATTCGGGGTGGTATTGTACGGCAACAAACCAGGGGTGGTCAGGCAGTTCGACGATTTCCACCAGGCTGCCATCGGGGCTGGTGCCGGAGATCACCAAGCCGGCGTTTTCAACCGTTTCGCGGTAGGCGTTGTTGAATTCGTAGCGGTGGCGATGGCGTTCGGCGACCTCTTCGCTGCCGTAGCAATCGTAGGCCTTGCTGCCTTCGACGAGCTTTGCCGGTTGGCTGCCCAGTCGCATGGTGCCGCCGAGTTGGGTGACGTTTTGTTGTTCATCCAGCAAGCAGATGACTGGGTCGGGCGTGTCCTTGTCGAACTCGCTGGAGTGGGCTTTTTCGAGTCCGCAGATGTTGCGGGCGAATTCGATCACGGCGCACTGCATTCCCAGGCAGATCCCAAAGAATGGAATGTTGCGTTGGCGGGCATAGCGGATCGCTTGGACTTTGCCTTCGACGCCACGTTCGCCGAAGCCACCGGGGATGAGGATCCCGTCGTATCCGGACAGCAGGCGTTCGGCGCCTTCGCGTTCGATGTCGCTGCTCTGGATCCGGCCGATGCGGATTTGGGTTTGGTGGTGCATGCCGGCGTGGTCGATCGATTCATAGATCGACTTGTAGGCATCTTTGTGTTCGGCGTATTTGCCGACGACGGCGATGCTGACTTCGTGGCGCGGGTTGCGCAGGCGGTGCAGCAGATCCGTCCAGGGGCTGATGTCCAGCGACTTGCTGGGCAGGTTCAGCCGTTTGACGATCAGTTCGTCCAGCTTGTTGTCGACCAGTGAGATCGGGACTTCGTAGATGGAGAAGTCTTTGTCTTTCTCTTCGATGACCGCTTCGGAAGGCACGTTGCAGAACAAGGCGATTTTGTCGCGTTCTTCACGGCTGATCGAATGTTCGCAGCGGCAAACCAGGATGTCTGGCTGGATACCGATTTCACGAAGCTGGCCGACCGAGTGCTGTGTCGGTTTCGTTTTCAGTTCGTCGGCGGCCTTGAGGTACGGCACCAGCGTGAGGTGCATGTACAGGACGTTTTCGCGGCCGACGTCTTGGGCGTACTGGCGGATCGCCTCCATGAACGGCAGGCTTTCGATATCGCCGACGGTACCGCCGATTTCGGTGATCACGACATCAACGTCGTCGCTTGCCATCCGGGCAATCACCGATTTGATTTCGTTGGTGATATGCGGGATCACCTGGACGGTTTTGCCCAGGAAGCGGCCTTTGCGTTCTTTCTCGATCACGGACAGGTAGATCTGTCCGGTGGTGTAATTGCAGTCTCGCGTCAGCGCGCCGCTGGTGAACCGCTCGTAGTGGCCGAGGTCCAAGTCCGTCTCGCTGCCATCGTCGAGCACGTAGACCTCCCCGTGTTGGTAGGGGCTCATCGTGCCCGGATCCACGTTGATGTATGGATCCAGTTTCTGCATTCGGACTCGCAATCCACGCGATTCCAGAAGCATTCCAAGCGAAGCGCTCGTGAGGCCTTTTCCGAGCGAGGAAACGACCCCGCCGGTTACAAAGATGTGTTTCGTCATGGACGCGGATCATACCGCGCCGATTCCGGACGTGAAGGTGTGCGTTGCTGCCATTGTCGCCTTTCCTCCGATCAATCTCGGGGCTGGCGCAATCGGGCAATTCAAATCACTCGGCAATCACACTGAAGGCGATGTGTTTTTGAAGCGATTGCGGAACGCGTCCAGGTCAGCAGGGGTGTCGATTCCCGACGCTGCGGGGCCGACAAAGGCGACGGCGATTTTCTTGCCAGCTTCGATCGCGCGAAGTTGTTCGAGTTTTTCGACCTGTTCCAAGTGGCTTTGCGGCGCTGACGCGAACCAACGCAGAAAATCAGGGCGGTAGGCATATAGCCCCAAATGGTGCCAGTACGTCGCCGGGGTTTGGTGGAGGCGTTCGCTGGGATCGCCGTCGCGATCGTGTGGCACGCAAGCACGGCTGAAGTACACCGCCCTGCCCCGCCCTGCCCCGTCATCCGCATTGGCCATGACGACCTTGACGATCCCGGGATCTGTCAGTGCGGCGGCCGATCGGATCGGAGTTGCCGCAGTGCTCAGGTCGGCGTTTGAGTCGCTCAGCAGTGCTGCCGCGACCGCGTCGATCGATTCGGGGTCGATTTCCGGTTCGTCACTTTGAACGTTGATAAAGAGGTCGACGTCGGGCATTTGCTCTGCGACGTAGGCGATGCGGTCGGTTCCGCTGGCGCAGTCCTGTGGGGTCATGATCCAGCGTCCGCCAAAGGATTCGACCGCTTCTGTTAAGCGAGGATCGTCGAGTGCGATAATCACGCCGGATGTCGCCGACTTGGCACGACTCGCCGCTTCGTAGGTATGTTGCAACACCGTTTTGCCGGCGACAACTTGCAGAAGCTTTTCATGTAACCGTGATGACGCGAGTCGGGCTGGAAGGACGATCTGTGTCTTGGTCATTGCGGCGATACAGTTCCGAAAATACAAGTCGATGAGACGTTAGCAACACACCACACATTGTTTGTGTGTTCGCCGTATTGTTTAAGCGTTTGTAGGGCGAAGTCTCAAGTCCACGATGGAGTCGGTTCGACGTTTCGCGAACGCTGACCCAAATCGTTCAGTCAGCCAGCAGGGTCTTGATCGTTTGGCGAAGCAGCGTTTCGCCGCCAAACTTCATGCCCAGGCCTTCGAGCTTGTCGGTGACGATCGCGTTCTTGGCTGTTTTTTCAGGACCGTTGATCGTTGCCGAACTGCCGCTGATTTCCTTGGCGATGGTTGCCACTCGATAGTCGCTTATCATTTGGTCGCAGCAGTTGAACGCTTCGCCGCTTATCTTGGCGTCTGTTGTGAGCAGCAGGTTACACGCTTTGGCGACATCTCGAGCGTGCACGCATTTGCTCCCACCGGTGGCCGAGACCGAGTCGCCGTTGGCGACTGCGCGGGCGAGATCGAACCACTTTGATTGTTCGATCGGATTGGCAATGCCATAGATCGAAGTCGGGCGAACGCTGACACAGGACATCTCGCCAGAATTGCCATAGTGATGAACTAGCGTTTCGACAGATGCTTTGTAGGCGCCATAAAGCGTGTTGGGGCGTGCGGGATGGGTTTCATCGAGCGGATGACCCGGCAGAACATCGTCATGGACGGCACCTGACGAAACGAAGACGAATCGTTTGACGTTCGCTTTCCGGGCGGCTTCCAGCAAACGCAGTGATCCCGTCGCGTTGCGATTCCAGTAATCAATCGGATCGTCACCGGACGCGAGAAACGATTCACCGACACGGTGTAAGCCGCTGTGTATTACTGCGTCGACACCGCGTAGCAACGCTTCGGTTGAAGTTGCGTCGCCGAGTTGCCCCATGATCCAAAGCACGGGGGCTTCGGCGGCAGGCGGTTTTTCACCACGATGCCACGCTTGCAAGTCGTGTTTCGGGGCCAACTCGTCGATCAGATGGCGTCCCAGAAACCCGGTCGCACCGGTCAATGCAATTCGCATTTTGTCATCGCGTGAAATAGAGAATGGACTCGGGTGGCCAGCAGAATGTACCAACCTGGCAACCATCACGCGAACTCTCGGTGCGAGGTGGGAGTCGCCCGAAAGAGGAAAGAAGATTTGCTCAAACCAAATTCGCCAAAAAAGAAACCGCCTCAGCCTGGTGAAGGCTTAGGCGGTTACTTTGCTTGTTTGCCAGACAGAAATCCGTTTGGCTAGTTGGCCATCGCGCCCGCGATCGCCTGCCCTGATTTATCAAAGCTCTTCTGTGTCGCAGTGGTCATGGACGCGACCGAACCGATGCAGACGGCGACGATAAGGGCCAGCATCACGGCGTATTCCACCGCGGTGGTGCCGTCCTCGTCTCGCGCGAGCGAGAGTACGGTACGAACAAAATGTGGAGATTTCATATCGAATATGCTTTTTGAGTGATTTTCGCTTGGAAATAGGCGCAGCCAAAGAAACATAGGCCACCAATCTGCGTAGACCTGGGCATCGTGATCCACATTACGGGGTGTATTAAAGAACAGTCCTCCCCGCTGACGTTCGAAGCGATTGTTCCGGTTGTGTGAAGTTTGACTGCGATTTCGAACCCACCCCTCCCAGGGCCTGTTGGGTTGTCGCGTTCAGTCGGATTGAAGCATTGCCGATCCCTGTTGCCAAACTTACCCTGTTGCGATGAAATCATCGCGACGCAACTCGTTTATCCCCCCATTGGCCTGATGCTCGGACCTGTATTCAATCGTGAAGCGATCGTCCTACCCAAGCGGTCAAAGACCTTTCTGGCGCGGGGGCTGTATGTGTTGGCGATGTTCGGGCTGATCTGCACCGGATATTTAGTGCTAGACGGATCTCGATCGTTGTCGACCGTTTCCGATTCGGCCCGTTTTGGCGGCTGGATGTTCTCGCTGCTTTCGCCGTTGCAATTGTTGGTCCTGTCGAGCCTTGCCGCAGTCGGCTCTGCATCGAGTGTCGCGCAGGAGAAAGACCGACGAACGCTGATCTTGTTGTTGATGACGCGGCTGAGTGGTTTCGAGGTCGTTGTCGGCAAGTTAACCGCGACGCTGCTCGGCCCGTTGGCGATGTTGCTCGCCGCGTTGCCGTTGTTCCTGGTGTTGCCATTGCTCGGCGGAGTTTCGCCAAGCCAAGTGCTTTCCGTCTTCTTGGTCACGACAGCTTCGGTCGTGTTTGCCGGCAGCGTCGGAACAGTGGTTGGCTTGTGGCGTGAGAAGACGTTCCAAGCGATCGCGCTCACGGTATTGATTTTGTTGATGCTTTTGGGACTTGGCGAGATCGCGATCGCGACATTGCATCCGCCGCAGGAGTACGCCTTGGCGATCAGTCCGATTCGAGCGTTGTCGGCGGCCGCTTCACCGCTCGCAAAACTCTCCGCGGATACTGCACTGGGAGTCACATTGTTCAGCTGTGTCGCTGCTGGCGGAACGGTCCTGGTTTTATTTGTCGGTGTCAGCAAGGTCCGCGTCTGGAATCCGTCACGCGAAGTCCGTTTGAAGACTCCGGAACCGGAAACCAGCGAAGAGGCTGAGAATCAGGAGTCGCCGAGCAGCTGGAAAGTTCGTCAGCCGCGACCGGTGTGGAGCAATCCGATTTTGTGGCGAGAAGTGCGTACCTGGGCTTACGGGCGCAAGGTCGTTGTCATCCGCGTCGCGTTCGCGTTGTTGTTTCTGTTGGGTGCGGCGGTGATTTATGGCCAGATGCGAGACGGAACGGCTTTCGAACCGGCGGCACGTATCGGTCGGGCGCTGCCAGCGGCGACCTTGCCTGTCGCGGCGATCGGTGTGATCAGTTTGGTGTTGGTCAACGCATTGGCGGTGAACTCGGTCACCGGCGAACGGGACGGACTGGCATTGGACCTTTTGTTGGTCACCGATTTGAATCCACGAGAGTTCGTGTTTGGCAAGCTGTTAGGCGTGTTCTATGTCGGCAAAGAGTTGATTGTTTTGCCGATCTTGTTGGTGATCTTTATGGCATCTCAAGGCGTGATGACCTACGAAAACATGGTCTATGCGATCTTGGGTGCATTGGTGCTGTATCTGTTCGTGACGATCCTTGGCATTCACTCGGGGATGAATTACGTGGCTGGCCGCACGGCGACACTGGCGAGCCTCGGCACGGTGTTTTTTCTGTGCGTCGGCATCGCGATTTGTATGACGATCATGGTCAGTTTCCGTGGAGCGTTTCAGTTACAGCTGGCACCGTTCTTGGTCATGATTTTGGGTGGCGGTGCAGCCCTATTCGCATCGCTAGGTTGGCGAAACCCGTCGAGCGCGATCTTTCTTGCATCGTTTACGCTGCCGTTGATCACGTTCTATTCGATCACTCAGTTTTTGCTTCAGACCGACCACCTGTTCGTGTTCTTTTCGATGGCGGTCGGATACGGATTCACGATCGCAGCCTTGATGATTCCCGCTCTCAGTGAGTTCGATGTCTCACTGGAGCGAGATCGTGGTTCCGAAGGGAATAGCTGATTGAGTATTCTTTCGCCGCACGCCGGCTGGCTATTGCCGATGGCGATCTTGATCGTCCTCAGTGCGCTTTTCAGCGGAAGTGAAGCGGCGTTATTCTCGCTGGGCGCTCGCGACCGTCGGCGTCTCCGTCGCGGCGGAGTTGGCGGACGTATCGCGCACCGTTTGCTTGAAGACTCCGAGCACCTTTTGTCGGCAATTCTGTTTTGGAATTTGCTGATCAATATGACCTACTTCGCGATCGCATCGATCGTCGCCGGGAAGCTGGAGGCGGACCCGAATGGCGGTGCGAGCGTTGCGGCGGTGTTTACGGTCGTTAGTTTGCTGGTGATTATCTTCTTCAGCGAGATGCTGCCCAAAAGCATTGCGGTGCTCGAACCGACGCGGGCATCGATTCTATTGGCGCCGCCGATGGGCATTGCTGTCCGATTAATTGGCCCTGTGTTGCCGGTGGTGCGGACGTCAAACAAGTTGGCGGGGCGTTTACTTTGGCCGACGTTTCAACCGGAAACCGATATCGATTTGGCGGATATCGAGCGAGCGGTCGAATTGGGAACCGATGACGCGGCGTTGTTGAAACGCGAGCGTGTTGCGCTGAGCAGCATGGTTGAAATTGCCGACATGCGGGCAAGTGAATTGATGCGTCCACGCAGTAAATTGAAACTGGTCGAACCGCCACTCAATCGTGAGACGACTTTTGAAGGTCCCATCCCCGGCGGCTACGTCATTGTGACCGACGACGACGGCGACCGGATGGTCGGCACCGTCGCGGTACGTTTGCTGCGTCCGAGCCAACTGGATCATTTCGAGCAACATATCGAGCCGGTGATCTATGTGCCTTGGTCGGCGCCGGTCGCGCGCGTGCTGTCACTGCTCAACGAACAGGATATCAGTGTGGCTGTCGTCGTCGACGAATACGGGGACGGTATCGGTGCCTTGTCGATCGATCGAATCTTTCGCCGGATGTTGGCGCCGCAGCATGACCAGTCAGACGAGGCTGTTATCTCTGACGCAATTGAAGTTTGCTCGCCGGACAGGTTTCGTGTCTCTGGCGGTGTGTCGCTTCGCCAGTTCGCAAAACGGCTTGGCGTCGAAAGTCCTGAGGGATCGGTGGCGACCGTCGCAGGGTTTATTCAACGACACAATGAACGATTGCCTCGGCTTGGCGATGAAGCGATCCTGGGAGGTTTCCGTTTGACGGTGATTGAACAGGACGACGAATCGGTGCGGATTGAAGCGCAGCGGATCTTGAATGACGAATCGAACGCGATGGAAGGAGAGGGAATCTAATGGTTCTGCTCGCAATCGCAATCTTCGTATTCGGGTTGGTGCTCAGCGCGTTCTTTAGCGGCAGTGAAACCGGTCTGTACCGGGTAAGTCGAACGCGGTTGGTGTTGGACGCGCTGGACGGTTCACCACCGGCGAGGGCAATGATTTGGTTGATCAATCGTCCTACCATTTTTGTCGCGACGGCATTGGTGGGGAATAATCTCGCCAACTTCTTGACCAGTTTCGCGATCGTCATGTTGGTCGGAAGCCTGTTTGGCGTGTCCGCAACGGCCGAACTGATTGGCCCAATGTTGATGACGCCGATTGTGTTCGTATTCGGGGAATTGCTTCCCAAGTACTGGTTTTTTCAAGCGCCGTATCGGCTGTTGAATTTGGTGAGCCCGCTGATTTTGATCGCGACGATCTTGTTTCTGCCGGTGTCGATGGCGCTGGCAGGACTATCAATCATTTTGAGCTGGGTGACCGGGCAGACGCCATTGCGGTTACGTTTGGCGATGGCACGTGGCGAATTCATGCAGGTGTTACGCGCCGGTGAAGAAGCCGGTGTGTTGCATTCCGGCCAGCGATCATTGGTGGAGCAGCTGTTCGATGTTGGCAACCAACTCGCGGTCTCGTTCGCGGTGCCGCTTGACCGTTTGGCGACGGTGAACCTTCCGCTCAGCGAGGACGAAGCAAATCGAGCTCGGCGTCAAAACCACCCGATCGTTTTGGTTCAAAACAAGAAGCGAATCGTCGGATACGTCCGCTATTCAGAATTGGCGACCGCAGGGGCGAAGGCTGAGGTTCGCCCTGTGATTCGTGAGTCTGTTCACAGTCGGCATCTAAAAGTGCTGCTGCGGTTGTACGACGCGGCCAGTGAAGTGGCATTGTTGTGCGATGATTCGAACAATGCGCGTTCGGTTGTCACGCGTCGACAGCTTTTACAGCCGATGATCAAATAGATCAGTCTTTGTGATAACCGAGCTGCGAGATCACATGAAGCATCTCGTCGCAGGTGATGTAGCGACGGTGGTTTTGCAGCTTGTATTGGTCGATTGCCAACGCGAGTTCTCGGCCGGCTTGTGAAAGACCGCTGTGAGAGCTTCCGAACTGTCGGCGTTCACCTGTGACACGTGACCCACCCTGTTTCCGTCGATCGACAAACCCGGGATTATTCATGGGAGATTGATTGGAGGATGATGTCGCGGACGTCGAGGAATTGGTTGGCAGGGGATGAGGATTCACCAGTTCGGACGCTGAGAGCGACTCGGTATTGGAGAGCGACATGAAAAGGTCTCATTGGATGAAGGAACGTGGTTGTGCGGGCAAGCTCCGGTCCGTCGGTCTACCAATCCTTAATGGGCGTTGCCGGTTGAAAGGGGTCGAAACCGGCGTGGGGCAATTGCCGCGAAGATGCGGAGTCGACGAACGAGGAGAATGGCTCGTCTGAACCGCATCGGCCTACACAGTTCGTCAATCAATCTTAGGTTATCGCTGTGGACGCTGCCCCAAGATGCCTCAGAAATACGGCAACTCTGACCGGCGGAATTCCCGCATTTATCGGTCAGGGGTGATGATGGCGGTTGAACGTGGGGCAGTTGATTTGACTCATTCGGCTAAGCGTCAAAACCCCTAGAATCCGTACTCGCCATGCGCTTCGCAGGAGCAGGCGGGAAACCGCGACCGTTCCGTATTAACGTAGCTTGCGATCTTGGTCTGCTTTTTGGGCGGCAAGTTGTTCGGGCGTGAGGAGGAATTTTGACCACCCGCTTTCGACCACCAAGCCTTCGTTAAGTTGCATCGCCTCGGCGATCTCTTGGCTGGCCGCGATCGTGTCGCCTTCGCTGAGGCGAATGGATGCGATTTGCAAGCACGGTTCGGCCATTTCGGGTGACTGCAATTTTGCTTTGGCAAAATGCTTGATTGCCAATTCGGGGCGCCCGAGATTTTTCATCGCGATCCCACGTAGCATGTGGACGCGAGTCGGAAGCGACGCGAAGGAGCTTTCGTCTTCGGCGCGATCAAGTGTCGCGAGAACCCGGTCGTATTGTTCGTCGCTAAGGTAGATTTCTGCGACACGCATTTTCACGTCAACGAAATCTGGCTGCAGCGCAAGGGCGCGGTGATAGGCCGCTAGGGCTTCGTCACGATTGTGTCGTGCGGACAAGCAATCACCGCTGAGGACCCATGTATCAGCCATGTCACGCTGAGCGGCGAACGCGATTTTGGCTTGGGCTTCGGCATCGTCTAAACGGCCGACATCGAAATACATCTGGCCCAGGCGTACGACCAGACGTGGGTCTTGTTCGCTCAGTTTGACCGCCGTTTCCATGTGCTTGATCGCGGCGTCTTTCTGATCGCGTTTCCAGTAAGCCTCCGAGAGTCCGCGGTGGGCTCGGTCGTCGGTCTTGCAAAGCGCGAGTGCTTCTTGGAAAAGGTGTTCCGCTTGATCCCACTGCCCCTGACGCATGAATTCCATGCCACTTCGCGACAGACGGCGAGCACCGAGTGTTTCGCCATTGTTTCCAATCTTGCGGATGGTTCGGCAGCCCAGTCCCGAAACGCAGCACGCAGCTAGCGTCGCGATCAAAAGTGATCTCAGCGATCGTCTCAGCCAGGCACGACCTTCCATGATTGGTGCTAGGTGAAGTTTTGAGAGAAAACAGGGCGAAGGAATGAGGGCACTGTGGTGGGGGCAGTGCATCGTCACGGATTGCCTGACGCCGAAAAGGTTTGTCTCGCACCGTGTCGAACGATGGACTGTTTTCGCCGCCACGTTAAATGGGGCTTATTGAGATCGACCGGAGCTGACAAAATACACCGTAGCAACCCATTGCCTTCGGTCGCAAGACGTTGTTTTTCGTGCCCGATTGATGTCCACTCCCCTGCCCCGCTCCATCCGACATGCCGACTCAGTTCGACAGCTTTGGCCTTCGCTTTTTGTACCCCGAGAACTGGGAGGTCGCCGAACGCGAAGAAGACGAGGGTGACCAGGGCGTGACGCTGGATTTTCCTGGTGGAGGTTTTCTCAGTCTCGAACGCAGGCAAGCCAATCAGGTCGATGACTTAATCGAAGGAATCGTCGATGCGATTACGTCGGAGTACGATCACCCAGAACGAGACCAGACGACGATGGAGTGGTTGCCGCCAGGGACCGCTGTGACCGATTTGCGATTCTATTATCTCGATCTGCTGATTGTCAGCCGTTTGATCGTGCTCACCAATTTGCCGGACTGGTCCGAGGACGATGTCCTGGTCGTTCAGTTGCAGGCCGAGAGCCGTGACTTCGACAAGAACGAGCCGATTTTGGGCGCAATCTTGAAGCAAATTCTGGGTTAAGGCAGTTGGGGCGTGAACCGCCGAGACACAGCCTAAACGAGATCTTGCTTGCGCTTTTTGCGGCGGCTACGCGAGCATTCACGACAGACGCCTTGGATAATCATCCGATGGCTCTCGACCCGAAATCCATGCAACGAGGCGACTGAGTCACGGATCGCTAGCAATTCGTCGCTCTGAAATTCCAGCAGTTTTTGACAGCGTGTGCAGTACAAGTGATCGTGCTGCGGGTAGCCGTAGTCATGGTCGTAGACGGTTCGCCCGTCCAGCTGGAAGCTATTGAGTAGCCCCGCGTCGACACATTCGCGAAGCGTTCGATAAACGGTCGCGGTGCTGACATAGTTCGGTTCGCCACGGCGGGGAAGCCGTTCGATCAGTTCTTCGGCGTCGAAGTGATCGTGTTGGCTGAACACCTGCTCGATCAGAAACTTGCGTTGATTCGTTTGACGTAGCCCACGCGATTGCAGGTACTCGCTGAATCGTTCCTGTGGCGAGAGCGAGACCTGGAGCGGTTCCACTTTGGTTGCCACGGGATCACCGCTGGACTGGTCGGGCATCTTGGACGTGTCGGTCAATGAACTGGAAAAGCGGATTACAGAGAAGTTTTTGCCGTACCGAACGCCGGCACCGTACCAGTCTACACGCCGAGCAATTTTTTGTCGTCCGCCCGATGCATTTTGCTTGCGTTTGAGGGCTTGCTGGGGATCTGATTGCCCTCGCAAACGCCGGACGGCTAGTTCCCCGATTTGTAACAATCAGGTACTAGCCGTGTCGGTTGAGATCAAATTGGTCTGGTGACCGGAAGGTGCCCGGTTCCTGGACAAAAATGCAGGATTAACCCAACAGATCGAGGAATCGATCGAGGGCCGCGTCCATTTTTTCAGGGGTGTCGTATGCACCGTCAGCGATTTGGCGGCGAATTTCTGCCACTCGATCAAAACGAATGCCTTCTCCAGCGACAGCGCCTTGAGATTCGATTCGGCCTGCGGCACTTGCCGACGAGCTCAGGTCGAGCTGATCGACTGGCCCACGGCTGGTCGCTTGGTCGGCGGCGCGAGTGGATTCGTTTCCTGCGACCTTGCTGGTGGCTTGGACGTTGGAAGTCGACTGAGTAGTGCTAACCCGAAAGGGGCCGTAGATTTGCATCTGAGCTATGCTCCGGTGACGATGGGAGGATTATGCCGATGCCGATGAACGTCAGCGGTGACGCAAACGCATCGGAAGGCGAAATTGAGCGACGGGGGCCGGATAGGAAAGCAATCCACGGAGTGGTTGCCCTCAAATCGTTTCCGCATCGGCCAAGAGCGCCGCGATCCATGTCCCAGGATGCAATCCATTCAGCTTTAAAGAGACTCTTGCTAGCGCAAAGCAAGCGGAAACAGAGTATGTACTCGGCATGACCGAGGGCTGAACCTGAGTCTTTTTAAACACTTTCGGCGCGCATCCTGACGACGTCGAATCGGACGTTAGCAAACCGGCTTCAGGCAAAGCAAGTCGAATCCGAATGAATTCAGAATTCGATTTGCTGTTATTGCCACAGTCGCAATACGCTGACCAAATCATGGTGTTGATCAGTCCACAGCGGGGCGTCACGCAGCATTTGGTCGGTAGCCTTCGTCGCGTCGGCAAGTCCCGGGATCTCAAAGATCAGGTGACCGGTATGGGCGATGATCATCCAGGTCGAATGGGTCGTGCCGATCGAGTCATCTCCAATACCTTCGAGCATACGGCTTTCCAGTCCTGCGTCCGCGCTCAGTCGATGGACCAGCGGTGAAAGTTCCAAATGGTTGTTGGATGTGTGAATGGCAAGGACGCCTTCGTCAGCAAGTCGCTGCTTGTAGAGCGCCATGGATTCACGTGTCAGCAAGTGTGCCGGAATCGCGTCACTGCTGAAGGCATCGAGCACCAGGAGATCGAAACGCTTGTCGGTCATCCGTTCCAGCACCAAGCGGCCATCGCCGACATGGCGGTCCAGTTTGCTGGGACAATCTCGCATGAATGTGAAGTAACGATCGGCGATGTCGATGACGGCGGGATTGATTTCGATTAGGTCATAGTGATCGCTCGGCCGGCCGTAGGTTGTCAGGACGCCACATCCCAATCCGACAATCCCAATCTCCAACTCGGGGCGTTCTTCCTTGAGTGCTTCGAAAACAAATCCCACCCCGCTGCCTTTGCCGTAGTAAGTTGTCGGCTGCGATTGATTGGGGGCGTAGCGTTGCATACCGTGCAGCGTGCTGCCGTGAACCAAGCACAAGCCTAGCGGTTTCTCGCGAACTTTAAGGACACCAAAGAAGTTCCGCTGAGAAGCAATCGTGCGATGATTCGAAACAAGTGCCATGGTGATGATCGGTGTGATCATCACCAGCAACGCACCGAACTTTAGTCGCGAGGCAGCGGCCCAGTCATAGTGGGGCTGCTTCCAGCCCTTGCACGCGAAGAATAGCAAAAACGTTAACGCCGTTACCAAGGCCACGAAGAATGGCAGTTCGGCATGGTTGTTCAAAACCATCGGGCAGATGATGGCCACGATGATCCCACCTAACGCTCCGCCGGCGGAAAGCATGGCGTAGTACAGTGTCAAGCGATTGGTTGCCGGTTTAAGCCGTGCGACTTCACCATGGCATAACAAACACGCGCCGAACAGCATCGTCATGTAGCAGGTTGCCTCGGCGATCAACTGGATGCTGCCGGGCAACATCGTTTTGCCTTGGATCAATGCCAAGGCTGCCAATGTCACTGCTGCGATCGGCTTGGGGCGATACCACTGGGGCGAGTCGAAACAGACGATGAAGCTTGCTAAGTACAAACTCAGCGGCAAGACCCAAAGAAACGGGACAACCGCGATGTCTTGGCAGACATGGTTGGTAACCACAAGCAGCATGACGCTGGCCAGTGCGGGAAGGCTGATCCACGAGACAATTTGCAATCGCGAGATCGGTTGATCGGATCCTTTGTGAGCGACCAATGACGCTGTCGTGTTCTTTCTTTGATGCATGCGAAACAGCCCCACCGCCACGTATCCTTGAACCAAAACGAAGGCCAAGAACATCAATGACCACAATGTCGATTGTGTTGACACCGACAGGACTGGTTCGAAGAGAAACGGATAGCTGAGCAGCGCGAAGAGCGAACCAGCATTGGAAAGCGCGTACAAGCGATAAACACGATCGCTGTCGTCTTGCAGGCTGAGCCAGGCTTGGATCAATGGCCCGGTACTGGAAAGCACAAAGTATGGAAGCCCAACGTGGCGGGCAAGCATCCAAAGCAAATAGAACGTTGGCGATTCGTCTCCCATCGGCTTCCATGCATCGGACGGTTCGATGGGAACCATCAAGGCTGCAGAGCCCAGTAATGTCAGGTGAATGATGGCTTGAAAGACCGGCGTGCAAAACGTTCGCAACAAGTGTGCGTAAAGGTATCCACCAAACAGCAATACTTGGAAGAACAACATGCATGTCGTCCAAACCGCTGGTGTGCCGCCAAACCAAGGCAGCACACACTTGCTGATGATCGGTTGAACTTGGAATACCAAGAACGCGCTTAGCAGCGTCGTGGCCACGAACCATAGGAGCGACCGGCCACCCACAGAATCCGTGACGCCTAATTCAGACGCGTCGGTTTGACTTGGGGGATTGGTTGATGAAGCAACGATCGGTTGAATCGAATCGGAAGCGGATAGCGATTCGTGCGCAGACATTGACGTTGATTTCCCTACGTGCGAGCCAGGTCCAGGACACTCAAGGCAGAATGATCGAGCAAGCGTAGGTTTCAGCTTGTGGTGAAGCAAACTGATTCGTCGGGTTTACCCCTTCGGCGTACTTTCGTTGCCACGTTGGCTTGGTAATCGGCGTTTGATCCACTGAAGTGCCGGCAACACCCTCTTTGGAATGAAGTTCGTCCAGCGATCAAGACTGACAATCAGGTGTTGAAAGTCCAAACGTTCGTTGTACAACGCGTTCAGCAATTCGTTGTCAGGATCGCCACAGCTGTCACAAAGCGAAACGCCTTGGTCGAACATTCTTCGGACGTTGTGCCATTCCAGAAGTGCGCCCGGGGAGTATTGCGAATAGCGTTCATCGAATGCGGTTTTGTAGCAGGCGACGTGATCCGCAGACCGGATGTCGATCAACATCGCGATCGGGTTGCGATTGACGGTCAACCGCGTGATATGCAGTTTTTCCGAATCGATGAGACGGCCAATCATGTCGAGAAAGAAACTCAGTGAGTCATCTTCGCTAGCGAACGCGGTCGACGCATTGCCTTTCCAGCCCGATGCTTCGAGGTCTAAGAACACCTCCATCCAGTCACGGGCTTGGGCGGGCACGGCTGCCGTTTCGAATCGAACGGTGCCGCGGGATTCGAGGCTTTTTAGCGCGCGGCTGAATTTCTTTCGGCGGTTCTTCGAAAGCACACGCTGAAAGTATTCCTCTGCACCACCTGCCGGTCGCAGAGCGGCGCGTTGGAACTGGTCGCGAGTGAAATACGCTAACGACGTCGCAGTGGTCGCTGTTTGGAAAACCGATACGAATTCCGGGTTGGCCGACACCGTGTTTAGGCTTAGCAAGTGGAACCCGTGGCGGCGAAGCGATTTGAAACAGGCCTGCAGCGCATCACCGGCCCAAAACGAATCGAGCAGCGGGGTCGCGTCAAACGCTTCATCCGGTCGCCAGGTTTCGGCGATTCGAATTGGAAGGTGAAATTGCTGTTTGGTCGCAATTGGCATCAGCCCCACCAATTCGTTGCCCCGCTCGGCGACCATCACACGAACCGAGCCGATGTCGATCGCGCGTAACAGCGAGAGCAGGAACTCTGGTTCGTAGCAGGGATTCCGCCAAGGGCAGCGGTCGATGAGCGTCTCCCAACGTGGGACCAAAGCGAGCAATTCGTTGTATCGCATGAAGCGCACGTTGATCGCGGTCTTTGTGGGCGCCGGCCCTAATGAACGCGGTAACGGATCAACGATGGACATTGCGTCGGGGTTGCACTGTGTGGGAATACTGTGGGAATTTTGACTACTCACAGTGAAACCTAGGACGTGGACGCAGGGGTGTCCTTACAAAATGAGATTCGATCGCTAGAGGGGCGACACCGGACTTGGTGTATCAACCATTCCGGTATCGCGTTTTGTCAGACTTGTGCGGGCAATGACGCAATATGAATGCGGGCTCAACGGCCCGGTGACCGTTGATCAGACGGCATTCGCCATCGCGGCCAATTGAACGGTTGCCCTGCCCTGCTCTTTTTCCAGGTAGCCGCGTCCGAATTTAACGTTCACGTGGTCCCACGGAAGCTTGTCCATCATCTCGTAGCTTTCGTGGACTTGTTTTTCGATATCGATCCCGGCGTCATTGATTGCGGTCCACCAACGTTCTGGATCAAGGTACTCGGTCCATCCGTCCATGCGGGCACCACGTTCCCAAGCCAAACGAATGGCGTTACCGGTGCGGCGATCACCGCGGCTGAGCACGCCTTCGAGCAAGCTGGTTTCGATATTGTGACACTTCACGTTGACGCTGCGGATCTGGCGACGATTCCACAGATACTTGTGTGCCCATTTGAAATACTCGCGCCGCTGCATGCCGTTCCATTGGTATGGCGTATGGGCTTTCGGCACAAAATTGGAAACGCTGGCGGTGACGCGTGCATAACGACCACGGACTTCCTTGCCGACCGTTGCGATCGTTTCGGCCAAGTCCACGATCCCGTCCAGGTCGACTTCTCGTTCCCCTGGCAAGCCGCACATGAAATACAACTTGACGCTGTCGAATCCGTTTTGAAACGCGTTGCGGCAGCCTTCGATCAAGTCGCTGTTTTTGATCTTCTTGCGGATCTGTTCACGCATGTCATCGCGTGCGACTTCCGGTGCCAGCGTGAGCGAACTTCGGCGGTCGGTACCAATTAATTGTGGCAGCGAACGTAGCTGATCATTCAC
Organism: Rhodopirellula sp. MGV; assembly: GCF_002251265.1. Taxonomy (NCBI): domain Bacteria; kingdom Pseudomonadati; phylum Planctomycetota; class Planctomycetia; order Pirellulales; family Pirellulaceae; genus Rhodopirellula; species Rhodopirellula sp. MGV. The sequence continues at coordinate 64,092 of NZ_NPDI01000069.1, forward strand.
TCGCAGGCTGGGCACGCTGATGTTGACGCCCAGAGGTTTGAACACCTCGTGCAGGCGTTTGACCAGCGGTTCGAAGTGCGGGTAGTCGCTGCTAGAGAGCGACAGGATGCTGATTTCGTTGTGGCCGGTGTTGAGGTAGCTTTCCCAGGCGGCGTCAACGATGGTTTCGACTTCACGAATTCGCAGCGGCCGTTTAATCACGGTGCTTTGGCAGAAGCGACACAGGTGTGGGCAGCCACGCATGATTTCGATCGCGATCCGGTCGTGAACGCAATCGATGTAAGGCACGATCGGCGACGTCGGCAACGGGATGCCATCAAGGTCACTGATTACACTTGGTGCGATCGTTGCGGGGACGTCGTCGCGGGTGCGTTTCAAGTCTGCGATGCGTCCGCCGTTGTATTCCGGTTGATAGAACCGAGGCACGTAGGCACAGTCCAGCGACCGGGCGACCTCGGCCAACGCGTCTTCACGCTGTTTACGACCAATCTCGCCGTCGGCAAACGATCCGTCATCGCGTCGATAGCGGTCCTTGAGTTTCAACCACAGGTCGCAGATCGTTGGCAGCGCCGGTTCACCGTCGCCGGTGATCATCACATCGAAATACTCGGCCATCGGTTCGGGGTTCTGGCAGCACGGGCCGCCGGCGACCATCAGCGGGTCCGCCATCGTGCGATCGCATGCTTCCAGCGGAATGCCGCCCAGGTCGATCATCGTTAGCACGTTGGGCGAGCTGATTTCGTATTGCAAGCTCAGCCCAACGACATCGAATTCAGACAGCGCCGTAAACGTTTCTAGCGAGTACAGCGGAATGTCGTTTTTGCGGAGCTGCTCCTCCATGTCCGGCCAGGGCGTGAAGACACGCTCGGCACACCAATCCTCGCGACGGTTCATCAGCGAATACAGCACCTGCAATCCGTGATGGCTCATCCCGATCGTGTAAGCATCGGGGAACCCCACCGCCAGCTTTCCGCGCAGCGTCCGGTGATCCTTGACGATGATGTTTCGCTCGCCGCCAACGTATTGCGCTGGGGTTTGAACGTGGGGCCAGACTCTGGATTCCAGCTGTTTTCGCCGTTTTTCGTTGATCATGCGGGACGCACAGTGATTTGCGGGAGTGGGCAGTAAGACTGCGAACGCCTAAAGTGTGACTGCTAAGGGACTATTTTTGCAAGGCAAACTCAATTGACGTAGGCAATCCACCGGTGAGTGAATTTGAATCTGTCGGAAAAGTCAGTGATTTCGAGAAGGGACGTGGACGAGCAGTTCCTGTCGACGGCCGCATGGTGGCCGTATTTCGACAAGACGATGGTCATTGGTATGCGATCGATGACCTCTGCCCACACATGGGCGCGTCCTTGGCAGAGGGGTACGTCGAGGGCAATTCGGTGACCTGTCCGTGGCACGCATGGCGGTTTTGCGTGGCCGACGGAACTTGGGAAGACAACCCGCGAGTCAAAGTCGATTGTTTCGAGGTCAAGGTCGAGGGCGACGAGGTCTTTGTCCGTGAAAAGGAAAAAGAGTAGCGGCTCGGCAGAAACGTTTGTTCTGCCGGAGCGACAACGCAGCCGGCAATGACTCTGCGGCTTAATCTGACTGCCAGAGCAGCTTAGACTTCGAAGGTCTCGCCGACTTCGAGCGCGATGCCCATCGCATCGGTTTCGGCGCGAACGGCAGCAGCCCAGTGGGCGGCGTTTTGTTCGATCGGAGGCCAAGTCCCGTAGTGTGTCGGCAGAGCGATCTTTGGCTCGATGATTTTGATCGCTTCCAAACTGTCGCGGATGCCCATCGTGTACAAGTCGCCGATGGGCAGCACCACGATGTCGACGCTCTTTGCGTACCAACGCATGTCGCTAAAGAAAGCCGTGTCGCAGGCGAAGTACACGCTGCGATCGCCGAGCTTGAGCACAAAACCGGCCGGCGATCCGCCGTTGCTGCCATCGGGCAACATACTGCTGTGAATCGCAGGCACCATTTTGAGCGTGCCATCGGGGAGGTCGATTTGTCCGCCGATGTTCATGCCCAACACATTTGAAAGGTCGTGCTTCTCTTGGAACCACTGCGCAATTTCAAAGTTGGTGATGATCTGGGCGCCCGATTTGGCGGCGACGGGAGCGACGTCCCCGACATGGTCAAAGTGGCCGTGGGAAACCAACACATGAGTGCAGTCGGCGAAGTCGTCTGCGCTGACCTGGGCTGCCGGGTTGTCGGTAAAAAACGGGTCGAGCAAGATCCGCATCGATTTCGTTTCGATGTACCAGCTGGCGTGCGACAGCCATGTCAATTTAATCATTGGATTTCCGCGTCGGTTGATGAACGTCCAGTTAACAAGTATCCGTAGCAGGTTATCGGCTCGTCACCGACAACTCAGTACTCTTCACCACGTAATCGGGCAATCTCCATCGCATCTTTATCACCGCGACCTGAAAGGCAGACGACGAGGTTTTCGTCCGGCTTCATTTCACCGGCCAATTTGATCGCTTGGGCAAGCGCGTGACTGGATTCGAGAGCCGGGATGATGCCTTCGGAGCGCGCCAATTTGTCAAACGCTTCCATCGCGTCGCGGTCGCCGCATTGCACATAGTCGACGCGTCCGGTGTCTTTCCAGTAGCTGTGTTCGGGGCCGACCCCGGGATAGTCCAAGCCTGCGCTCATGCTGTGCACGTCACAGGTTTGGCCGTCGTCGTCTTGCATCACGTAGCTGTAACTGCCGTGCAAAACGCCCGGTGAGCCGAAGGTCATGGGGGCGGCATGGTCACCGGGCGAACTGCCGCGGCCGCCGGCTTCGACCCCGACCAAACGCACATCGTCGTCTTCGATAAACGGATAGAACATTCCCGCAGCATTGCTGCCACCGCCGACACAGGCGACAACGCAGTCGGGCAGTTTGCCCAGCAGGGTGTGCGATTGGTCACGGGTTTCGCGACCGATGACAGATTGAAAATCGCGAACCATCATTGGGAACGGGTGTGGTCCGATCACGCTACCGATGATGTAGTGCGTGTCTTCAACGGAAGACATCCAATCCCGCATCGCCTCGTTGACGGCGTCACGGAGTGTGCGTGATCCGCTTTCGACCGGACAGATTTCGGCGCCCAGCAATCGCATGCTGAACACGTTGGGCTTTTGTCGGCGGATGTCCTCCGAGCCCATGTAAACCACACAAGGTAGCCCGAAGTGGGCACAAGCGGTGGCGGTCGCCACGCCGTGCTGTCCGGCGCCGGTTTCGGCGATCACGCGTTTTTTACCCATCCGCAGCGTCAGCAGGGCTTGGCCGATGGTGTTGTTGATCTTGTGCGCCCCGGTGTGGTTCAAATCTTCGCGTTTGAGCCAGATCTGTGCCCCACCACAGGCATCGGAAAGTCGTTTGGCATGATAAAACGGGCTCGGCCGGCCGACGAATGTTTTCAGCAGGCCGTTGAGTTCACGCTGGAATTCCGGGTCTTTCTTGGCAATCTCGTACTCTTCGGCGAGCTGATCGAGCGCGCGAGTGAGTGTCTCGGGCACAAATCGGCCGCCAAAATCGCCAAAACGGCCGCGTTGATCTGGAACTGACGCCGAGGCGGCACCAGTCGAAGGGGCGGTACTCATACTGCTATCGTTTGGTGTAATTATTTTTTCGTTGGTTCGGCGTGGGGACATGCCGAACGTCTTTCGCAACACATCTTCCCCCGCTGAAGTCCCGTGGTCAACGCAGCTAGCTCCAAGCCGTCGAAATCCAGCGCGTTGCCGTCTGTTTCAGGTTCACGTACGGCGTCTTCAGGTTCGGAGTCTTCACGTTCAGTGGCGAAAGTTCATTCCGAGTCCAAGGTTAAGTCAGAACTCCAATCGATGCCAATCCATACCGTCATGGGCATCGACTACAGCGGCGCGGCCAAAAGTGGCCGAACCGCATGGGCGGCGGAGCTTTCCCGGTTGGGGGAGGGTGACGACGGCGACCCGCCGTTTCGTTTGGTCTCGCTGCAGCCACTCGGACGACTCGCCGCAAATGACGAACGCGAACGCGTCAACGAATATTTAACGGACCGCATTCGGGTTCAAAAGGAAACCGTCTGGGGATGCGATTTCCCATTTGGGCTGCCGATCGAACTCGCGTTGGGAACGTGGAAGAACCAGCTGAAATTGGTTTCGCAGTTCAACGGCACGGCCAAGGATTTTGGTTTGAACCTCGTCGAAATTTCGAAAGATCAAACGGGGGCTCTGCACGTCCGCCGGCAAACCGATCAGGACACCAAGACACCGTTTGATTGTTACCACTACCGGATCATCTATCAAACGTTCCACGGTATGCGTGATGTCCTCGCCAATTTGATTGCCGATCCCGGAGTCGCGGTTCTTCCGTTTCAATACAACCGAAAACAGGCGGTGCCGTTACGATCGATCGTGTTAGAGGCCTGCCCGTCGTCGACGCTGAAACGGATGAGCTTGCCGTATCGCAATTACAAACAATCGGGAGGGCAATCGCCGACGGAGGCACAGCGAGGTGTGCGGCGTGAAATCCTGGCCGGAATTCGACACTTGGTGGAAATTTCGCCGTATCGTCGTCGTTTAATGTTGAACGATCCTGGTGGCGACGCGTTGGATGCGGTGCTGGCTGGGGTCGGGGCTTGGCAAGGGTACGAGCGCGCCGATCACCATCAGATTGCATCGCACCAACGGTACCCCAAAGAAGGCTACGTTTACTGCTAGTTTGGTTCGACGTTCGAATGAATTGTATCTATGCCTGAGCTACCTGAAGTCGAAACGATGCGTCGCGGTGTGCTACCGATCGTCGGTTCGCGAATCGTCGCTGCAGATTGCCCGCCGTGCGAGCGTCGTCCGATTTTAATGCGGCCTTCGATCCGGACGATCGCGCGGCAGCTTCAAGGCCGACGCATTGAACGTGTCGAAAGACTGGGCAAACGCGTCATCTTGTGTATTGAAGGTGAATTGTCGGTCGTGATTGAACCACGGATGACGGGGTTGGTGTTGCTTGCCGATCCACCCACACGAGAGCACTTGCGGTTTCGTCTGCAGTTGGAACCGTCAGGTGCGGCTTTCGATGCCCCTCGCGAATTGCTGTTTTGGGACCGGCGTGGATTGGGCACCGTTCGACTTTTCAAAGGAGCGGAACTGGAGCAGCAGGTGCGGTCGAAATTGGGGCAAGATGCATTGCTGATTGATGCTGAATCGCTCCGTGAGAAACTGAACCGCAGCCGTCGCGCGATCAAGGTCGCGTTGCTTGACCAGTCCGTCGTGGCTGGGATCGGAAACCTCTATGCGGCTGAGTTGTTGTTCTTGGCCGGAATCGATCCGCGTTCACGCTGTGATCAATTGACCAAAGCCCAGTGGAAACGAATCGTCATGGCGACACGAGTGGTGCTTGAGGACGCCATCGCACATGAAGGCAGCACGTTATCTGACGGGACGTATCGCAATGCGTTGAATCAATCGGGCGGCTACCAAAATTACCACCGCGTTTACGATCGGGCCGACGAGATCTGTCCCCGTTGTGGCGAGGATTCGATTCGCCGCATCGTTCAGGCCCAGCGAAGTACGTTTTTTTGCGGCGTCTGTCAGAAAAAGAGGGGGTTACACCCTGATGTGGCAGAAATCGAAGTTTCGACTTCTTTGGAATAGACGATACACTGTGCGGACACCGTCTGCGAAACGCGTGGGCAATCCGCAGGTTTCGCCAAGCAGGCCCGTTTGAGGGGGAATCAGAAATGAGCAATAAACTGTGCCGACGAAATTGGATGCGCGGCTCTGCGTCCCTGGCTGCGGCCGGTCTGCTCTTCGGGCGTCGAGCACAGGCTCAGTCCCAGCGCAATGCCGCTTGGGAGACTTCCACACAGAAGGGACTCGCTTGGCTGCGGCGAACACAGTCCTCACGAGGACACTGGAACACGCAGGTCTATCCGACGGCGATTGCGGCGCTCGCCGGGACCGCGATGATTGGCAGCGGTTCGACAACAACGCAGGGGCCCTATGCCAGCGAAATCGCACGGACCGCCGATTTCCTGATCAGCAAAAGCAGAAGCAACGGACTGATCGGTGACCCGCAAAGCGACCAGCGATACACCTACGGTCACGGCTTCGCGATGCTTTTCCTCTCCCAGGTGCTCGGCGAAGAGGGCCTCTTGGATCGCCGCAAAGAAATCGTTGATGTACTGACTCGTGCGGTGCAATTTAGTGGCTATGCACAAACGGCCGCCGGTGGCTGGGGCTATGTCTCGGCAGCAGAAGGCAATGATTTTGACGAAGGTTCAACGACGATCACTCAGGTTCAAGGACTGCGCGGCTGTCGCAACGCCGGGATCCCTGTCAGCGGTGACGTCATTGATCGGGCGAAAACGTATATCTACGACTGCAAAAACAAAGACGGCGGGATCAGCTACAGCAGTCGACAGCGCGGGAACAGTCGTCCTGCGATTACCGCGGCTGCTTTGGCGGCGCTCTACAACGCCGGTGACTACGACAGCGACCATGTGCCAGAGATGTGGCAATACGCCAAAAAGGAACTGCACGGCATCAGTGACGGTGCGCACAGTTTTGGCCACTGGCATTACACGTATCTGTATTACAGCCAGGTGGTTTATCGCCAAGGCGAGGAGCTTTGGAAGCCGTTTCGTGTACGGCTCTATGACCGAATCGCGAGTGAGCAGCGCTCCGATGGGTACTGGGAAGGCCAGATCCATCCGGTATACGTCACCGCGTGCAACCTGATCATGATGCAGCTCGATTACGGATACTTGCCGATCTACCAGCGTTAACGGATCGTTAACGCCGGCTGACAAGTCGTCATCGTATCGCGACTATTTTGCCGAGATATCAAACGCGTAAAGCAGGTCTTGATCGCGAATGATCAGTTTGCCACCTGCAACGATTGGGTGTGCCCAGATCGCGCCTTGTTTTCGCGGTACCGACGTTTCTTGAGGAAGCGTCATCTTGCCAACTTGGTTGAAGCCTTCTCGTGACGGTTCGACCAACAAAACGCTGCCGTCTTTATCGCCATAGCAGTACAGTCGACCGTCGGCGTAACAGATTGAACCGCTGTTGTTGGGGCGTGCACGTTCGAACCACAACGCTTGACCGGACTCGAGATCCTGCGCCATCCAGCAACCGCCGTTTTGCTTGGTGAAGCCATAGATCACACCATCGACCAACACGACACCGCCGTGATGGTTTTCCATCGATTTGCTGTTGAGTGCGTAAACCGAAATCGCGGTCAGTCCGTTGTCTGCCGGAACCAGGCGCAGCAGCGTGTTGCCAGCACCGTAGGCACTGGTGTGGTAAACCAAGTCGCCGGCAACGATTGGCGTTGGGATGACGGCGATGTTGTTTCCGGTGGTTGAATCCTCGAATAGTTTTTTGCCAGTTTGGGCATCAAAGCCGACCAATCCTGGTTTGCTGGCTGTGACATAAAACGAAACGTTGCCGACGGTCCCTTTGATCGGTGAAACGTATTCGGCAGACGCGCTCATCTCCTGCGATCCCCAGACCTTTTCGCCGCTGTTGCGATCCAGTCCGACTAGAAAGTTGGCTTCGCCAGGACAGACAATCACGCGGTCGCCGTCGACGAGCGGCGATGCGCTGTAGCCCCAGGTTGGGATCTTTCCGCCGAACTTCTCGACAAGGTCAACGGTCCATTTGACGTCGCCGGTATGGCGATCCAGTGCGGCAACAACGCCTTTGTCGGTCAAGGCAAACACCTGGTCACCGTCGACCGTTGGGGTGGAGCGCTGGCCGGCTCCCCAGCCGGTGTTGTAATCGCTGTCTTCACCTGCCGGGCCGACCGATTTTGACCAGCGGGGCGTTCCGTCAGCCATCGAGAAGCAATAAACGTACGCTTCGCCTTCACTGGAGCCCATCGTGTACAGCGAATCGCCGACTACTGCACAGGCCGAATACCCGGTGCCAAGATCTTTTGCGGACCACGCCAGGCTGGGACCGTCATCGGGCCACGACTTCAACAGCGATTGAGGTGCCGCATGTCCGTCGCGATGAATGCCGCGCCATTGAGGCCAGTCAGCATCCTGGGCATTCACGATCGTGCAAATGCAGGTGATTGCGACCAAACAGATCAATTGAATTGATTTCATCAGTGTATCGGGGAGCGGCGTTAAGGCGAGCTTAGTGGAAGGCCCCTATCATAGCCAAAATTACGGCGCAGCAAAAACTGGCATTTGTTCTCCCCTGACTGGCGTATCGGATGGTTTGTTATCCCGCCGGATTGGTTTCTGACATTTGCAGGTGAACCATGTCTTGGTAACGCCCCCCTTTGGCGAGTAGTTCGTGGTGTGTCCCTACCTCCACGACGCGGCCATCCTCCAAAACAATGATTTTGTCGGCGTTGCGGATCGTGCTCAGGCGGTGCGCGATAACGAACGCAGTGCGGTCCTGCAGAAGTCGTTCGAGCGACTGCTGGATCAATTGTTCGCTTTCGCTATCCAGGTTGCTAGTCGCTTCATCAAGGATCAGGATCTTGGGGTCAGCCAGGATCGCTCGGGCGATCGCCAGACGCTGTCGCTGTCCGCCGGAGAGCTTGACACCGCGTTCCCCGATCACGCTGTCATAGCCCTTGGGCAGTTTCTCGATGAATTCGTGAGCGGCTGCTGCGGTTGCCGCGGCAACGATTTCCTCCGGACGACAACCTCGTCGGGCGTAGCTAATGTTGTCCGCGATCGTTCCGTCGAACAGGAAGACGTCCTGTTCGACGATTCCGAGCAAGCTGCGGTACGATTCCAGATTGATTTCGCGTAGGTCTCGCCCGTCGAGGAGAACACTTCCGTCGGTCGGGTCATAAAACCTTGCGATCAGATTCGTTAGCGTTGTCTTCCCTGCCCCGCTTCGCCCGACCAGTGCGACGGTCTGGCCTGACTCGATATGGATCGAGACGTTCTTGAGCACTTCGGTTTGAGTCTCGGGGTAATGAAACGTGACGTTTCGCAGTTCCAGTTCTCCTTCGCTGCTTTGCCGGCTGACATGAACCGCGTTCGGATTGGTCGGCAGTTCGCTATCGCTTTCGAGGACATCCAGAATTCGATCGAGTCCTGCCAAATTGTTTTGAAAGCCGACCGCGCTGGCGGCGATGGTCGCCAAAGGATCCAGCAACATGGTGAGATAAACCAAGAACATCATCATGTCGCCGAGTGTTAGTTCGCCGTGGATGATTTGGTATCCGCCATAAAGCAGCAGTCCCGTCGATGCGATCGGGATCAAAACTTCCCAGATCGTTTCGATGATCCGCGTCCACCACCAAGTGAAGAGTTGTTGGCGAACCAGGAATCCGCCTTCGTGGACAAAGCGGTTCGATTCGTTGCGTGATCGGGAAAAGGTCCTTACCACACGAATTCCGCCAAACGTTTCGGTGGCATTGGAATCGATGTGTTGACGCTGTTTACGGATGTCGCGATACAGCGGACGAATTCGATTGATATACGTGCGATGTGTCACCCAGACAATCGGCAACAACAGGAGCCCGCCAACCATCAATTTCCAGTCGACGAAGACCAGGATGATCAGACTGCCGACAAACTGTACGATCGCCCGCCAAGGGTTGTAGAGCATCGAAAAAATCAGCTCTGCGACTCCGCCTGCGTCTTCGCGGATCAGACTGGCAACCCCGCCACTTTTCAGGTCATAGACCTTGTCCAACGGCAGCCGAATCGCGTGTTCAAAAACGTTTTTTCGGATACCAATCTGAGCTTGGTTAACTGCTTTGGTACCCGTCCAGCGGCTAAACAGGTGCACCACCGTTGCGATGGCGGTGGTCACCACCACGGCGATCGAAATCCACAGCAGACGCGTCATCTTATCGCTCGGCAATACGATCCCATCCAAGTACGCCGGCAGCGGTTTCGGCGGATCGGTCAGCACACAGTCGATGGCAAGTTTGGTTCCTAGTGGCGGGATCAACCTTAGTCCGATCGCAATTGTGAGGAAAAACAACGCGACCGAAATCTGGCGTCGGTGTGGGCGAACCAGCCGCCAGAATTCTTTGATCAGTTCCCAAAATCCGCGTTCACGATTGCCCAGTTTCTTCGTGGGTGTCGATGAGCCGTGGAAGCCTCCCCCACGCTGTGAACGGGGCTGTTTCTCCGTATTGCGTTTTCGGACGGTGTCTCGATATTCGCGAAATCGATCGCGGCTAGGTTGTATGGACATGCATTATTGGTATGGCCCGACGATCGGCTTGGCAAGTCCATGGCATGGTCGTCAATCCTAGAATGCCAGTCGATCGTGGATTTCAATCTTGATTGTCGTGCTGCTACGGAAGCAATTTGGCGGAGGCCCGCTGAAAATCTTCACGACTTTCGAAGTAGCTTGCCGGTAAAACGATTGTGGTCGAACCGGTCTCGGTCGCGAGTACAAGTGTTTGATCGACACTCAGACGCTGTCTCAATGAGTCCAGCGGAAATCTCAGCAACAGGCTGCGATGGTCAAACCACAGCTCATTTCCGGACAGCGCGCCGGCGATTTTGACATCACGGTTAACTTTGATTGTCAACCAAATGCTAAAGAGTAAGAACGCGACTTGAGGCAGTACCAGTGCGACTAAGCGAACGGGGCCTTCGCCGATATGGTTCAGCTGGTGTTCAAACACGGTCCACAAGATCGACGCGACCAGTGCTGCCAGCAGTGCTCGCCACAACCCAATCGCCCAGGCCAGCATCGGAGTGTTGGCAGGGCGGATACGGTAGTCTGGCAAGATACCCGCAACCGATCGGCGGATCGCTCGTCGAGCTTTTTTTTCCGCCCTGGTCGAAACGACGAGTGGTATTGCGTCACGTTTGTAATCGGGAAAAGCTTCTGCCGCTTCTGCCGGGATTGATTCCAAATCGAGGGCAAGCGGTTGTTCACTCGACCACTGTGCGATGTCACTGACGAGCGCGTCAAAGATCGCACGTTCGTGCTGTTCCGCAACCCAGTCACGCATGACAAGTACGGGGCTGGAAAATCCAAGGTTCAACAGCCACGCGGAGTCACACACGGTCGCTTGAACCTGGCGCCACGAACAAAAGATTTCCAGTTCGCGTGCGTCACGGGTTTGCTTTTCTACCGACAAGCCAAATTCATTAAGGCGGATCGTTGTGCTGCCACCCAACGGCGGATCTGCGAGTACAAAGCGGCGCGCATTGAGTGTTGTCAAAATCAATAGCAACGCCACGAAAATGCCGACCACGACGAGGAAGCACGCGACGAGCGTCAGGTTGAGCGAAGACAATGTTGGAAATCGAACACTGTTCAAATCCAAGAGGACGATTATCGGCAACAAGATCAGCAGGACAAATGAGATTCCCCACCACGACGTTTTGGGACGCGATTGAATAACGTCGGATGTTTCGGGCAACTGGCAGGCCTTGGCCAAGCTAATCGCGTCGGCTTCATCAACCGATCCGGTGATCATGGTCAAGCCACCGTGATACCGTGGCGTTACCGCCGCTTCGGTCGTCGAAGAATCAAGTGACGAAGGGTCACTCGGCGGCTGGTACGGGTTGGTCGACATACGGGCGGGAAGCGATCGTCAAGCGAAAAGTCGTTTCATCGAGCGGCTCGATCGGTACGCCTAACTGTTGCAGGTATTCAAGGGCGCCGGGACGATGATCGACAATCAGTGTAATCCTTTTTTCGCGCAGCCACTCGATCGCCTCTTCTTTCGCATTGTCGGACAACGGCTGTCGATCCAGAAAGTGATAAAACCAATGGCGATCTTTTAGAAACGAATCGCCACGACGATCCCACGCAAACGCTTCGACGTAGCAATCCGGCCAGTAGCTTCCCGATCGCACCCACCAGTATTGTGTGGTGGCGGATAGGTCCAGCAGCAGCACACGATCGCTGTCTGACAATGCCTGCGGCTTTCGATCGACGAGTGTTCGTGAAGGATCAATGCCTTGCCAACTCGCAAGACGTTTTATGGCGTCGTGCTGTTCATAGTCGAGCAAGCTGTTCAGCCCGCGTACCGACGTGATCGGCGATGCAATCTCCAATCGTGAGAGCAAACAACTGAGGCCAATTAGGGTCATGATTAACCAATGCGCTGGCCTTCGAAGCTGACGAGGAATAATCAAACTGCCGGCGATCGCGACTGTCGTCAATGCCGCCGGGTATGCAAACCAATGCAGACGCTCGTAGCCTCCGCTGATATGTGGGGCGCGCGTCAGAATGAAAGGGCTGACAAACCAGATACCCCACAGCCCAATGATGCTGATTGTGGCAAATAAAACGTGCATGTTTCCGATTCGGCGACACAAACGCATCGCCAATAGGACGAGCCACGCCCCATGCATCGCGAGCAGCAACCCGCATCCTAAAATCACACTTGGTTTCAAAGTGAGTCGTTCGCCATCGTACGCCAGTGTGTCCGACGGCAAATCAGAGTTCGGAATGGTGTTGTAGAAGCCAACCCAGTAATGCAGCGGTCGATCATCCAGTGACTGCTGGTAATCCATCAAGATAATTTCACGAATTTGATCGTGGTTCCCTTGGGCGTCTCCAATGAAAACGACGGCGGTGAATAGTACGCAAACGTATCCGACAATCGCGAGCGCCCGTCGCGGTTGAAAACGACATGACGTAGCAAGGGCAAGTAGCAACGGAGTGATCAGCAAAAGCAGATACACCGCAGTGAGCGGATGGAAACGCACGATTGCGGGGCTCAGCATGAACAGGGGTACGATGGCACGCGAGCGTCCACGCACCCAATGAAGTGACAGTACCGCTACCGCAGGGATCAGCCAGAACAACGCAAAGTCTTTGTCCAGTAGCAGGTTGTTGGTGATGCGAAACGAATAGTTAAACGCGTTGAAGTTTCGAAACCAAAAGAAGACAGGCCCGGCAATCGCGAGGATGCACAGCGGCAAGTCAGCGCGATGTAGCGATAGCGTCCTGACAAAACAGGCCAAGCAAACGATCACGCTAAAGGCGACCGGTATCGTGAGGTATCGCTGCAGGACCAAGTCAACCGCGATGCCACTCGCTTTGCTGAACAAGCTTGGTAACAAGTGGAAATAGTGTGCCCGCCAGCGAGGCATCGGTTGGTCGACGTCCATTGCGGTCATTCCGATGGAAGAAACCTGCAAGCTGGACGACAGCGTCATATCCTGTTGTTGCAATATGAATTGATGGATGTCATTTGATCGTGGTGCTTGATACACACACACCGCAAGAACGATCGCGGTAGAAATCAAAGCGACCTGTGTTGGCAAGATGCGCAATCGCATCGGTAGCCATTGCCGAAGCTGAATCGCACGGTTCGTGATTGCAGCCAAACTGATGCCACACCAGCAAACAAGCATCGCCTGCATGCCCTGTCCCAGCCAACTGAGTCCTGCGACCGTGACCGCGTAGATCGCGATCGACGAAATCATTCCGCCGCAATAGCGTGTCAGGATAGACGACGTACGGCCTTGCCATTGCGGAGCGATCAGCCAACCGGTGGAAAGAAATGCCAGCCATAGCGATTGCAACCTAACATCGGCAGCATTCCCACCGCCAATCACAAGCGTGCCCAGTAGCAGGCTCGCATGGATGCAGAAAAGCGGTGCGAGATCGCGAATCAATAGCATGACAACGCGTTACAGTTTCCTGGCTTCGCTCGAAAGCTCGCGGAGCATTGCTGAGAGGGAATCTTCGAGTGATTGCATCAGCGGGTCGCGTTGGCCCTTGGGTGGGCGACCGGTGTCGACTTTGATCGGATCGGTAAATTGGATGATTGCTTTCAGCGGGATCGAGTGGTCAGCTTTGCCGTTGACGGTTTCTTGCATTCGCTGAATCGTTTCAACAATCCGAGTGTCCGTGACCTGGTCTTCCGTCAAGTAGCTGTCAGGGTACGACGACAGGTCTTGTGCCAGATCTGCCGAGTCGACATGGCGGCGCAGTTCCTGTTTGACTTCGGGGCGTTGGCCCTCGCTGAAGAAACGGCTGGATGCTGCCGCTCGGATGTTGCGGACGCGTTCACGAACGACATCAGAGGTATTGTCGATCGACATCTGCTGTTCGGTGATCGTCAGGATATGTTCGATCAGCGTGTCACGGCGTTCTGGAAGTGGTCCGCCGCAGGATCGCCCGTAGTACTGCGTTTCCTTCAGGGCAAGCATCGCTTCGGCAAGCTGAAGCGTGCGTGCGCGAATGTCACGCGTTGGCATGTGGTTCCAGCCGATCTGCATTTCGAAACGATCGAGTTGTTCATGGGCCCAGTGATCAATCTTTTCGACGCAGACGTATTTGATCGCGACCGGTTGCATGTAAACATCACCGCTGCCCGCCGTCGCCGCGGTTTCAGGATCATCCTTGCGTTTCCGTCTGCGTTTGGCTGCGGTGCGGGCCATGAAGGCGACGCCATCGAGCAGCGGTTTCAGTTCATCGTTGGTTCGGTTTGTTGTACCTTCGGGGAACACGATCAGTGGGCGGCGTCCTTCAGTCAAAATCTCGATCGCGGCTTCGAGTGCTTTGCGATCGTTGCCTTCACGAAAGACTGAAAAACCACCCATTCGTCGAATCGCGAACGAGTCGAGTGCACCTTCGTTGAACAGGTGCCAAGATGCCATCGCGTGGACGTGAAATCCGAGTTGGCGGCCGGGCCAGCCCAAGACCAGTGGGTCCGCGTAGCGACAGTGATTGGGAGCTAGCAGGATCGAATGTCCGTCATCGATTGCTTTCTTGCAGTGTTCGATGCCGCGTAGTTCGTAGCCGACCACGCCTTCCTTGCGTCGCAAGTAATAATCGTATAACCGCAGACGTTGGATGACCCAAGGCCACACTGTCGAGCGGATCGGAGGGATAAATTCGTAGGGCCGATCGAAGACGACAGTCATGCTTCAGAAATCTTGGCGAAAAACGGAGTGGAGTTCGACGTAACACTACGACGCCGTTTATGAGGTGGTGTGCCGGCACCACGCCAAGAGTTTAGAGAGCCTTGGGCAAGCTGCCTATTGCGCGACTTCGGTTTGCGTCGGCGGTTGTTGTGAGGTGGCTTTCGCCAAAATGAATCCCAATCCGACCGCGACAACAAAGAACGCGAGCAGCAACGACCCGATCAGCCATTTGTCGGTGCCCGGTTGTCGTTGCGAATTTCGGCCGCCCTGTCCGCGAGTGGCGGGGGCGTTGCCGGATCGAACACCCGAGCGGCCGGTACCCGATCGGCTCGCTGCCGAACGATTCGATTTTCCCGATCGTCCGCCCGCGTAACCGGATTCCACCTGTAGGTCCAGGAAACTGCCTTCGCCAAAATCGAAGTCCCGACGGGCGACGTTGACCATTTTCCCGCTATCGCTGCTGCTCAGTCCTTCGTTCTGGATCAAGCGACTGCGGCTGCTAGCCAATGTGTCGTTGTTCTTGTTCGAGACGGTATCGCCGCCGGTATTGGGCGGACGGAGATCGGCATCATCGAGTGAGATCGATGACGATCCGTCGTCGATGTATTGGCTGTTTTCACCCAAGCCGATGGTGACCTTTTGGCCGCGTGGGACTTTTGCCACGTAACGCTCGAGGACTTCGGCAACGTCGTCGGCGGTCTGGTAACGAAACTTAGGATCCTTTTGGATCATCTTGACGCAGATGCCTTCCAGTTCACCCGGGACATCGGGGCGGATTTGGCGTATCGGCTTCGGCATCTCTTTTTGATGCATCGCGATCCGCTGAGCCAAGGTGCCTTGGTTGAACGGCGGCTGGCCGGTCAACACGTAATACATAGTGCAGCCCAGGCCATAGATGTCGGCACGGTGGTCGACCGAGTGACTGTTGAGTGCTTGTTCGGGAGCAAGGTAGTCGGCGGTACCGAGCACGTTCTCGTTGTTGGCAACGGTCAGCGACTCGTCGTCTTCGGCACCCATCAAGGCCAGGCCCATGTCCAGCAAGCGGACGACGTGTTTAGAGTCGAGCAGCAAGTTGGCTGGTTTGACGTCGCGGTGGATGATCCCTTTGCTGTGTGCATGCGACAGACCGCGTGCGGCTTGTGCAATCACGTCCGCCGCGGTCGAAGGATCGAGTGGCCCGTCACGTTTAACAAGTGCTTGAAGGTCCAGCCCGTCGACATATTCCATCACGATGTAGTGCACATCGCCTTCGTTGTCGATGTCGTGCGCTAACACGATGTTGGGGTGGTTTAGCGAAGCGATCGCTTTTGCTTCGAGCTGGAACCGTGCCAAGTAAGACGAATCACCAACGCGTTTCTTTGGCAAAACCTTGATCGCACGTCGGTCATGCAGCCCCGTGTGTTCGGCCAAATAAACGCTGCTCATTCCGCCGGTGCCGATATGCCCGAGCAACTTGTACTTGCCGAGGAAGAAGCCTTTGTATTTTCCGGCAAGAAGCTTCTCGAGATGCCATTCGGTCAGCAGGCCTTTCTTTTGAAACACGCGGGCCAGCGTTTTTGCATCGGAAGGCAGCTTTCCGCCAAGCTGTTCGCGAATTTTTTCCACCAGCCGCGCTTGTTTGGTCGGGTCGACCAAGCGACTTTTCTCGATCAGTTCCAGGAACTTTTCAGGAGATAGGGTGGACATAGGCGGTCAGGGTACCAAACCCTCCGTGCGACAGGCCAATTGTGTTTTCAACGAACATTGATCGGTTCGTTTAACGCCGCCGCGAAGGTTTGTTTCCAGGGTCGAAAAGTTTGCGAGTCGAAGTCTAAGCGACAACACTATGCCGAGGAGAGTCAGGTGTCGTCGAGCTGACGATTTTTTTCAGAAAAGTCGGGCTTTCTAGTTCGCACGCAAGACAGACCCTATCGTAACTCCCCGCCGCTAACTCAGCATAATGAACTTCTGGATATTCTGGACGGACAAGGTCCGCTTGGTGTGATTGCAGCGATTGTTGGTTGGTCGTTTACAGATCGGGCGTAGGTCAGTCTCCCCTACTCGGATCGTGTTTTAGTCGACAAGGGTTGTTTGTCTTCCCTGGCTATGTTCCGCTGACTAGCTGACAGCGCGCGAGGCGTTGGTAGCAGGGTTCGTGCCCCCCGTTTTAGTTTTTCACACGTTTTCAGTTCCCAATACCGTCAAGTGCAACGTGGACCATCATTCTGGCCAATCGATCTGTCACGGCGGCGAAGCAGGTAACGTTTCGAAACTCGGAGCGGAGATGAAACTCGGCCACGTGACACTTGGCATCATGGCCAAGTACTGGCAGCCCACTGCGGTGAAAACTCGCTTGGGTGTCTCGATCGGGATGGCAAACGCGGCTCGGCTGCACCAGTTGTTCTGCGCACACCTCGTCCGAAGCTTGGCGGGGGCTGCCGAACGGCAACAGCTCGTGATCGCTCCGGCAGAACGACATTCCGATTTCGTTGGATGGCTCGCCGCGATCGGATTGGATTCGCAATGGGAACTTGAGCAGCAAGTCGATGGAGATCTCGGTGTGCGGATGCGGCACTGGTTCGAACGCTGTTTGGATGGTGAACCGTTGGGCGCGAGTCGTTGTCCAGCACGTGTCTTGATTGGTGCCGATTGCCCGCTGGTTTCACCAGCAATCATTAACGACGCTTGGCAGCAGTTGCAGCAACATGATGTGGTACTCGGCCCCGCCGAAGATGGCGGTTACTATCTAATCGGGCTACGCGGTTGGTCGACACGATATGAAGGTTTGTTTCAGGGCATCCATTGGAGTAGCGAGTCGGTGTTTGAGCAAACAATTCAACACGCCGAAAAGGCTGGCCTTCGCGTGGCAACGTTGCCAATACAGAGCGATGTCGATACAGAAGACGACTTGTTGCGACTGAGGCAGACGCTCGACCATTCGACTGATCGCATGTTGCAAGATTTAGCGGAACAAATTGAACGGATTCTCGCAGGTGGAGAATAACTGAGTGGGAGAAACAGCAATCGTTGTCGGTGCGGGGGCGATCGGAATGTCGATTGCCTACGAGCTTGCCAATCGTGGAATTACCGTCACGGTTCTCGAACGCGATGCCGTATTTGATCATGCGGCTGAGTCATCGATCCGGCGGTCGGCCTCTTCGTGGGCGGCATCTGGAATTCTGCCGCCGGCGAATTTCGAAACGGCAACGGATCCGATCGACCGTTTGCGAGGACTAAGTCACCAGCTATTTCCCGAATGGGCGCAGCGTTTCATTGATGAGACCGGCATCGATTGCGAGCTGGAACGTTGCGGCGGTTGGTACCTTGCCGACACGCCTGGCGAAACCGCATCGATGATGGGGATGGTTCATTATTGGCAAGAGTTGTCGATCGAGTGCGAACATCGGTCTTTGGAGGACCTCGCCAAGCATCAGCCACTGATGCAGTCTTGGGCGTCAAATGTCGACCGTGCACAAGCATGGTGGGTTCCCGACGAATATCAAATTCGGACGCCGTTGTTCCTCGATGGATTGACAGCAGCATGCCGCGCGAAAGGCGTCGCCTTGGTCGATCGTGTACGTGTGTTGGACTTCGATGATGGTGGGCAGACTGCCAAGGTGTTTGTCGAACGACATAGCGGCGGTTTAGGTAGTGACTCGTTAAACACCGAACGTGTGACCTTTGAAGCCGACCTTGTGGTGGTTTGTGGAGGATCGTGGACGGGGTTGGTTTCGCCACGGTTGAAACTGTCTCGTAGTGTGATCCCGATGCGTGGGCAGATCTTGTTGTTGGACATGGGAGAGCGAAAACTGACCAGTGTGCTGAACTTTGGGAACCGTTACATCGTTCCGCGGCAAGACGGGTTGGTGCTGGTCGGTTCGTGTGAAGAGGAAGTCGGTTTGCAGCACGGGACGACTCCCAGGGTAATGAAGGACTTGCGAGACTTTGTCGCAACGGTTTGCCCCGAGTTATCGCGAGCGACGCAAGTGACCGCTTGGTCGGGACTGCGTCCGATGACGTTCGACGGATTCCCAATGTTTGGAAAGTTGCCGGATCATTCTGCGATTTACGTCGCTTCGGGGCACTACCGCAGCGGCATCCATCTGGCTCCTGCGACAGCGGTTTGCATGGCAGACTTGATTGCAGGCAAAGCACCGCCGCTGTCGTTGGAACCGTTCTCGGTCGGCAAACAGCAATCGCACCCGACGCAGCAGCAATCATTGGGAAGCGGAACTTAGTCCGTCGGGCTTTCGCGTTCGGAAGGGATGCCTACAATCCACCGGATGGAAAACAATCAAGAAAACATCGACACGGAATTTGACGACCAGCCCACGCTTGACCCGCCAGGATCCATCGCGGTCATCGGCGGAGGTCCATTGGGGTTGGAGGCGGCAATCTACGGTCGATACCTCGGATATCAAGTCACCTTATTCGAAGCCGAATGCGTCGCCAGTGTCTTGATCGGACGTGAAGGCGAACCGATTCCGATCAGCCCCGATCGTTGTGTGTCTCCGGTTTCGCGATCGGCTCTGACGGCACAGTCAGGTGCGATCGGACCGGCGACCAGTCCGACCACCGTGGGCGAATGGCTGGACCAAGTTTGGCGTCCATTGGCAGCAACCGACTTGCTCCGTGGTCGAGTGCATGAAGGTGCCAAAGTCGAACGGATCGAGCAGGTCGAATTGACGGACGACGAGACAGGCGAAGCATTGCCGCCGGACTTTCGCGTTCACGTTTCCGGCCATGAAGGCGGCGATTTTGAAGCGATCATCGTCGCGACCGGACATGCGGGCGCAGAGATCGACTGTTCGTTCGAATTGCCGACGGACTATTATTTTCGCATCGGCGGCTTAGTCCCGGATGTTGAGACAACGGGGCGGGATGTAGAACGTGATTTCTGGACCGGTTTGAAGGAAATTGTCGCCGTCTACGCTTCGCTGGGCGGCCGGGCGGATCTGGATTTGTATCGTCCGGCGCGCGGCTGATCTGCGAGCACTGACCTTGATTTTGTCGCGTCTTTCGGCGACATAGGATTCATGTCAAAACGCCTTGCCCTGTCGATTTGCGGTCTGTTGTTGCTCTGCATCACAAGTGGCTCGCCTGCGATGGCCGAGTTTCCGGAACTGGTTTATCCAGACGAAGCCGGCGAAGTGCAGAATGCTGAATCCGAAGGCCTTCTGCCCCCGATGGTGTTGACCACGGTCAGTGCGTTGGCAGTCGTGCTAGCCGTTTTCGGAGGATTGGTCTGGGTTTCCAGGTCTTATGGCGGGACACGGAAAGCAGCCGGTTCATTGCCGGACGACGTCTTTTGCGTACTGGGGACTTCATCGATCGATGCGAGGACGCGAGTGAGTTATGTCCGTGTCGGCGAAAGGCTGTTGTTGATCGGACAGACTCAAAATGGCGATCCGGTGACGCTGGCAGAAATCGTCGATCCGGATGAAGTCGAGCGAATTACGGCACGCTGCCAAGGTCGGCCCGAGATCGTCGGGCGACGCACTACGTCGAGTTCGCCCAGTGGAACCGGGACGATCACACCCATCCGGCGTTCCGGAATGGCGACTCGATGAATGTTGCGATCGCAGTCGTCGCAGCGCTGTTGTTAGTCGGCGTGCTGCTGCGCCAAGCGATTGCCCCACTGCGTTGGCTGTTTATTCCCGCGTCGGTAGTCGCCGGTTTTGTCGGGCTGCTGCTGGTTCAGATCTGTTTGCGGTCAGGCGACGAGTCGTTGGTCGGCTGGGCCGAAGGAACCTCGTCCTCGCTGAGCGGTTGGCCAGGACCCCTGATCTCCGTGGTGTTTGCCGCGATGATGTTGCAGTCGGCGGATTCGAGTGGCGGGCCGATCGATCGTTCGACATCGTCACGAGTGGCTCGCCAGGGACTAATGGTTTGGATCATCGTCTTCGGTGAAACCTTCGTCGGTTTGCTGGCAACCGCAACCGTAATTCAGCCGCTGATGGGGTCGCTCGACCCTTCGATGGCGATTCCGAATTCGTTTGGAATGTTGATCGAGACCGGATTTGCCGGGGGCCACGGGACAGCAGGCGCGATGGGCGTCGTCTTGGGCAGCCCCACGATTGGTCTCGATGCCGGGTTGGATTTGGGGATGCTGATGGCGACTTGCGGGCTGGTCTACGGCGTGGTCAGCGGGATCGTGTGGATCAATTTTGGCTCACGACTGGGCTGGTTTAACTCGCATCTGGCGGACAAGTCGGACGACGATGGACCAGAGGGTGACGTCGCTCGTAAGCCGATCGGTTTCCAGGTGACAGGTTCCGAGACCATCGATCCGCTGTTGTTGCAGGCGGTTTGGATCGGAATTGCGATTGGGATCGGAATGTTGTCGCAGGCGATGGTTCAGGGAGCGGCCGATTGGATTGACGCGAGTTGGGGATGGGGCGAGTACGCGGTTTCGAGTGCGGCGGATTCGCTGCAGGAGGCGGAGTCTCAGCTGACCCGGCGAATGAGTGCCTCGACGCTGTTAGGGTTTCCGCTATTCATCTACACGATGTTGGCGGGGTGGGGACTGCGGCACTTGATGGCTCGCTTCGGCGTGGGAGGATGGCTGGACAACAGCACGCTGCAGCGTCTGTCTGCGTCGGCGATGGAGGTGCTGGTTGTTGCCGCGATCACGTCATTGAAGATCGAAACGGTGGTGACCTATGCCCTGCCCTTTGCGATTTTGTTCCTTTTTGGTGCGATTTGGACGGCTGTCTGTTTGATGCTGATCTCCCGCTGGGTATTGCCTCGCGAGAATTGGTTTCCGCTCGGGCTGATCAACTACGGCATGTCGACGGGAACGACTGCGACGGGATTTGTTTTGTTGCGCGTTGTCGATCCAGATTTGAAATCGACGGCGGCCAACGATTATGCGTTGGCGGTGCCGATTTCGGCGCCGTTTATCGGTGGTGGGTTGCTGACGATCGCGCTGCCGCTGTTGGTGCTGGAACGCGTGTCGATTTGGTGGCCGACGCTGATCATTGGTGCGGTTGTTTTATCGTTGATCGTGATTGGCCGTCGCTGGAACCGCGGCAAATGACGCCGCTGCGTAGGGCTAGTGCCAAAGCGGCTTTGTGAGGCGGAACCGACCGGGCGCGGAGTCTGGTCGCAGGCTAACCCGTGCGATATTCTCCTGGCGATCTCGACCATTCCTTCGATTTGACGAGTTTTATTTTGTCTGTCGCACCCGTCACTCCTGGTGAAGCCACGTCGCTACCGGCGCCTGGGTTTGGGCATCGATTTTCTGTGTGGGGCATGATTCTGCGAACTTCGCTGGGCGAACGCTTGGTGTATCGCGGGGATTTTGCGCTCGGCACATTAATGCGGTTCCTGCCGATCATCACACAGATTTTTCTGTGGTACGCCGTGTTCGATTCGATCGGGGCGGCCGAAGGCAATGACGCGACGACCATCGGCGGATTTCG
Source organism: Rhodopirellula sp. MGV (assembly GCF_002251265.1). Lineage (NCBI taxonomy): Bacteria > Pseudomonadati > Planctomycetota > Planctomycetia > Pirellulales > Pirellulaceae > Rhodopirellula > Rhodopirellula sp. MGV. Next base: position 86,293 of record NZ_NPDI01000069.1, read on the forward strand.
GTTCCGCGATATGGTTGCGTACTACTTGCTGACCATGATCGCACGGGCATTTTCCAGCATGCCAGGGTTGGCGTCTGGGATTGCACAACAGATACGCGATGGCGAGATCAAGCGGTACCTGATCCAGCCGATCGATTTCATCGCGTTTTTGCTGCTGACCCGGGTGGCTCACAAGTTGGCGTACTACGCGATCGCTGTGGCGCCATTCGCGCTCGTGTTTTATCTCGCACGCGATTACTTCGTCGACGGATTCCCAGGTGCGCAAGTCTTTGTCGCGTTTTGTGCGTCGCTGATCATGGGGTTCCTGATCGGGTTTTTCCTGGAAGCGGCGATCGGAATGATTGGGTTTTGGTTTCTCGAAGTCACATCGCTGCTGTTTGTCGTGATGCTGTTTAGCTTCTTTTTGTCCGGTCACATGTTTCCGTTGACGATGCTGCCGGACGGGATCGAAGCCGTCGTGCAGTTCCTGCCGTTCAAGTACTTGGCGTATTTCCCGGCGGCAGTGTTCTTAGGCAAGATTCCCGAGGATCAACTTTGGATCGAGATCGGGATCGAGGCACTTTGGTTGGTATTCTTTATCGTTCTGTGCCGCGTTGCCTATGCACGTGGGGTGCGGCGTTACAGCGGATTTGGAGGCTAATGCGATGTCAGATCTGGGAAGGTACGCACGAGTCTTCATGACGTTTGCACGGAACAGTTTGGTCCGTGACATGACGTTCCGAACCAACTTTTTGCTGCAGTGCGTCAGCAGTTTGGGTTGGACCGCGATGAACATCGGGTTTTATCTAATCATCTTTGAGCACACCGGTTCGATCGGTGAAGGGACCGGCTGGGATCGCGACCGATTCTTTTTGTTCATCGCGACAACTTGGTTCATTAACTCGTTGGTGCAGACGTTCTTTATGCCGAACGCGCAGGAGTTCAGCGAGATGATCCGCACGGGCGGGTTGGATTTTGCCCTTTTGAAGCCGATCGACACGCAGTTCTTGATTTCGTTTCGGCGGATCGATTGGAGCCAGTTGTCGAATTTCTTTGCGGGTGGGCTGATCGCTGTCGTTTCGCTTTGGAACCTGGGGACACGGGAGGTTGACCCGATGATTCCGTCGGTGTTGTCAGTGTTCCTGTACGTGATCTTTGTCGCCTGCGGGGTGATGATGATGTACAGCTTGATGGTGGCGTTGAGTGCGACAAGTGTTTGGCTGGGGCGAAACCAATCGCTGTACAACTTTTGGTTTTACATCACCAATTTCAGCCGCTACCCGATGGAGATATACGACCGATCCTGGGGGCGTCCGCTCTACGGTTTTTTCACGTTCGTGATCCCGATTTTGTTGGTCGTCAACGTCCCCGCTCGGATCATTGCGCAACCGGTGTCGGAGCAGCACGGCGGACATTGGTTCGTCGTTTGGGCAGCCGTCGCAACGGTGCTGAGCGTGGTGGCGAGTCGCTGGATGTTCCGCCGCAGTTTGCTGAGTTACCGCAGCGCCAGTAGCTGAGTGGGCTTCGCGCCAAAGTGGTTTGGCAAGTGACGCCCGATACAGGGGCCGTGGCAAGCGGAATTGGCTGTGAAATTTCGAGTTGGTTTAACTGGTTGCCAGTGTTGTGCACGATAACCACCTTGGAATAGGAAGCGGCGTCCAGCAGAATGGCTGACGCGACACACCCCAGTGTTTCATCTTATCTGTATCCCATCTGATTTGCGATTCCCATTCCAGTTGCAGCACCATGTCTGACAAATCGACTGACATTTCCCAGGACATCGTTTGGCACGATCACAGTGTCGACCGTTCGATGCGTGAGCAGGTCTTGGGGCAGCGAGGTTGTGTGGTCTGGTTTACCGGGCTGAGCGGATGTGGCAAAAGCACCGTGGCCAATGCGTTGGATGTGATGTTGAACCAGCAAGGTCGTGCGACGACGTTGTTGGATGGTGACAATGTTCGGCATGGTTTGTGTGCTCCGCCCGCCGTTTTGGCGGGTGAGCATGGGCAGGATTTTTCGGATCGATTCGGCTTGGGGTTCGGAGCGGTCGATCGCGAAGAGAATATCCGCCGGATTGGCAGTGTGGCTGCCTTGATGGCGGGCGCCGGGCTGATCACGTTGACAGCATTTGTGAGTCCTTACCGAAAGGACCGCGAGCGAGTGCGAAAGATTGTCAATGCGGCAGGCGGTGACGATTTTATCGAGGTGTTTGTCGACACTCCGTTGGAGATTTGCGAGTCTCGCGATCCCAAGGGGCTGTACAAAAAAGCTCGAGCCGGTGAGATCAAGAATTTCACCGGGATTAGCGACCCCTATGAGTCGCCGGAGGCCCCAGAGGTCCGGCTTGATGGGGGGGCTGGTCGAACGATTGCAGAATTGGCGGCAGAGGTTCGCGACTACTTGGAAAAGCGGTCACGGATCTAGGATTATTTGCCGTTGCGGTATTGTCCGATGCCGGTACACTACCGCCTCTGTATCGAAAGAGAGACGCGTTAGAGAATTTAGTCGTAGGAAATAAGAAGTAGAGTCGAATGACGATTTCGAAAGAACGTAAGGCTGAGGTCATCAAGGAGCACGGTTCGCAAGAAGGTGACTCGGGTTCGCCAGAGGTTCAGATTGCGATTCTGACCGAGCGTATCAATGGCTTAACTGAGCACATGCGGACGCACCATAAAGACTACGCATCACGCCGTGGTTTGCTTGGTTTGGTCAGCAAACGCCGTCGCTTGTTGGACTATGTCCGCGGTGAGGACCCACAGCGGTACCTCGATATCATCGGTAAATTGGGCATCCGTAAGTAGCCCAGGGTTCAGCCGCCACTCGGCATGACATGGCTTCGGCCAAATGTCGCCATGGGGGCGGCAATCGAAGAGTCTTCTCCCGATCTTTTCTATTCATGCTGAAGCCGGCGGTGGTTTATTAATCGCCGGGCGGGGTTTGTGCAGGCATTGTTGCCTGCCGCTGTATCGGCAGATTTTATACTGGCTGATTTTTCGATTAACCATCGACCCCGTAGGAGCAGCTTCCACCTGGTCTTTCTGTGGTATTCTCTGCCACGTGGTTGACATCAGCCAAGTTTTTCCAAGTGGATTGGTTGTGGCGCCTTGATTCGTCGGATCATTAGGGCGTTGCGATTGGTTGCTAGGCTCGCGTTTCTTATGGACGAGACCTGTTCTTTGCGCAGCCTGGAAGTTGGTGCCGTGATCCGGCGTTTATTTCTGATTTTGCACTGGCGGTCGGCAATGGGGCCGGGACAGCCAAGCAAGGTCGTTTGTTGTTGAGTGTAGTAGTTAAGGAAAGAAAAGTGACTGTCAATAAAATTCGCGTAGAGAAGAAGATCGGCAGCCAAGTTCTGTCGTTCGAAACCGGGCAGTTGGCCAAACAAGCCGCCGGTTCCGTTCTCGTGCAGTATGGCGAAACGGTCGTTTTGGTTGCCGCGGCAAGCAGCAACCCCCGTCCAGGTATCGACTTTTTCCCGTTGACTTGCGATTACCGCGAGCGATTTGCCGCCGCCGGGAAGTTCCCGGGCGGATTCTTGAAACGCGAAGGTCGTCCATCAACCAAAGAGATCCTCAGCTCTCGTTTGATCGACCGCCCCATTCGTCCTTTGTGGCCAGAAGGCTTCATGGACGAAGTCCAAATCCAAGCAATGGTCGTTGCCAGCGACCAAGAGCATGACGGCGACGTTTTGGCGATGAACGGTGCATCGGCTGCTTTGGCGATCAGCCCCCTGCCCTTCCTCGGCCCAGTCGCGTCGGTCCGAGTTGGTAAGGTCAACGGCGAATTGGTCGCCTTCCCAACCAATTCCGAATTGGAAGAAAGCGAACTGGACATGATCGTCAGCGGCTCGCGCGAGCAAGTTGCAATGATCGAAGGTTTCGCCAACGAAATGCCAGAAGATCAGATGATCGAAGCGATTCAATTCGCACATGGCATCATCCGCGAAATCCTTGACCTGTTGGACGAGTTGATCGCCAAGGTCGGACCTGAGAAAGTTGAATACGTCGCGCCGGAAGACGACGGTCTGCTGGGTAAGGTCAGCGAAGCGTACTACGACGCTTTCAAGACCGCGATGCAAACCTCCGGAAAGCATGACCGTGCGGCAGCGTGCTCAGAACTGCGTGACAAAGCAATCGCGGAAATGATTCCCGATCCAGATGCAGAAGGCGCGATCTGCGTCAAACGATTCAAGAGCGTTTGGCACGACTTGGAAGGCAACGTCGCACGTGACTTGATCGTTTCGGGCACCCGTCCCGATGGTCGTGACACGACTAGCCTGCGTCATATCCACTGCGAAACCGACGTGTTGCCACGCGTTCACGGTTCGGCAATCTTCCAACGTGGCGAAACCCAAGCGTTGATCACCGTCACCTTGGGCACCGCTCGTGACGAGCAACGTGTCGACGGTTTGCACGACGAGTTCAGCAAGAAGTTCATGCTGGATTACAACTTCCCACCGTTCTCGGTTGGTGAATGTCGCCCAATCCGTGGCCCAGGACGTCGTGAAATCGGTCACGGTTGCTTGGCTGAACGAAGCGTCGCGCCCGTTCTGCCTACGGCCGATGACTTCCCCTACACCGTTCGCGTGATCAGCGATATCACCGAATCGAACGGCTCGAGCTCGATGGCGTCAGTTTGTGGTGCAACGTTGGCACTGATGGCGTCTGGCGTCCCGATCAGCAATCCCGTTGCCGGTATCTCGGTCGGTCTGGTCCGCAAGTCGGAAGATGACTTCGTTCTGTTGACCGATATTCTCGGTTCGGAAGATCATTTCGGTGACATGGACTTCAAAATCGCTGGTACCCAAAACGGTATCACCGGTATCCAGTTGGACCTGAAGGTCACCGGGATTAGCGACGAAATCATTCGTGCAACGCTGAAGCAATCGCGTGAAGCTCGGATCGAAATCCTTCGCAAAATGTTGACCACGATTCCACGCCCACGTCGTGAAATCGCACCGACCGCACCACGCTTGCTGCGTACTCGGATTTCGCCTGACAAGATCGGTGCTTTGATCGGTCCTGGCGGAAAGAATATCCGTGGTATCCAAGAGTCGACCGGATGTGTGATCGAAGTTGATGATGATGGAACCGTTTTGGTTGCCGGCAACAACAAGGATTCCGCAGCCGAAGCGATGAAGCAAGTCGAAGCTTGCACCGCGACCGTTCAGATCGGCAAGATCTATGACGGGATCGTCAGCAGCATCAAAGACTTCGGTGCGTTCGTCGAGATCCTGCCAGGACGCGACGGGCTGTGCCACATTAGCGAACTGAGCAGCGGATACATCAGCAGCATCGACAAAGTCGTTCGCGTTGGCGATGCGATGAAAGTTTTGGTGATCGATGTCGACGAGCACGACCGCGTGAAGCTGAGCCGCCGCCAAGCACTCGAAGAGTTGGGTGAGCCCGACGAAATCGCTGCAATGGTTGGCGAAGAAGACGAAGATCGCGGTGACCGTGGTGGCGAAGACGGAGACCGTCCTCGTCGTCGTGGTGGTAGCGGTCGCCGTCGTGGCGGCAATGGCGGTGGCGGCGGCGGACGTTCGCGTCGCGACTGATCCAGTTTGATGCCTAGCCAGCCGAAGTCTGACTTCAACTGGTGACTAATTCGATAAAACAAAACAGCCGGTAGCGAAACTTCGCACCGGCTGTTTTCGTATCGCGATCAGTTTTATCCAGATGGGGTATAATGGTTGTGAACGGCTGACGCCAAGCGTTTGCGTCGATTCAGCCAAGTCGGGATCTCGGCAGATTGGTGCCGAGGCGGATCGAGCGGTTTGCAACGGAGTGGCGAAGTGGTGATAGGAATCGATCCGCGTGTCGACTTTGCGTGTAAGTTGCTTTTGGGAAATCCAAGCCATCCAGCAATCACAATTCACTTTCTGAATTCGGTGCTGGGAGGAAATCCCAGGATCACAGAAGTCCAATTTCGGAATCCGATCGTCGAAAGACGCTATGAGGAGGACAAATTGTCGATTTTGGATATCCTCGCAACGGATGACCACGGTCGGTTGATCGACATTGAAATTCAAACGACGCTGCAGGCCGGGCTGGCAGAAAGGCTCGCCTATTATGCGGCAACTCAATTGGCAGATCAGATTGGCGAGGGGGACCAATACAGCGACATCCGTTCGGTGATTGGAATTTGTATTCTTGATGCGGTGCTCTATGCTGAGCCGGATCAATTACACTTCGATTTTCAGCTCCGTACGTCAAATGGTTTGCCACTGACCGATTGTCTGCAAATTCATCTTTTACAGTTGCCGAAGTACGTTCGCCCCACGAATAATCGAATACCCGAAGATCCGATCAGTCAGTGGATCCATTTTTTTTCGATACGCGGCAAGTTCGACAGCCGAAGTGTTGTGTAGTGAATTACCGGATCCCGTGTTCACCGAAGCGGTAGGTGTATTGGAAATGATCGCCAGGAACCCCAACGAAAAACGCTTTTACGACGCTCGATTGAAGATGCAGCGCGACGAGCAGGCGCGTTTGGACGCTGCTGAAGCAATTGGTGAGGCGCGCGGTCAGGCGATTGGTGAGGCACGCGGCAAAGCGATCGGTGAAGAGCGTGGTGCGCTAATCGGGCGTGTCGAGATATTGCAGTCTCTTGTCGGCGACGTTCAGCACTCGTTTGATCAACTTCGTGCACTGTCTACCGAGGAGTTGGCTGAGGTGGAAGTTCTACTGCAGCAGCGACTGCGCGACCGCGATTGAGACTGACTTGTGGTTTCACAGCCAGCGATACGAGCGTCGTTTTTTTAGCTGGCCGGTTTCAGCAATTCTGCCGTTTTGTGCATCACGTCCGGTGTGCTCATCAGAAAGCTATGAAGCACAGGTACCGTTTGGAAGCTTGCGGATCCATCTAGCTTGGCTTCATCAACGCTCACGACGTAGTCGCTTTCACCATCGACAAGCGGGTTGGCAATGGGTGGGTTAATGTCACCTGCGATGATGTGAAAAGGAAATGGTGGTGTGGCGAGCTTCGCTTGTAGGTCTTCCCATTCAGGTCCAAGTTCGATGCCGCCTTGTCCGGTCACCCATTCGAAGAGTTTTAATTTGCCCAGTCGCCGAGCAATTGCGGCGCCTTGATTTGGCGGTCCAAGCATTACCATGGTCTGGCAGCGGTCGAGAATGTGGTGTGGATCGCCTTCGAGTTGTAGGTCGCTGATCAGATGGCGGACGACGATGTTTCCCATGCTGTGGCCGACAAAGCTAAAAGTCGCATCGTTTGGCAGGTCTTCAAGGACTTCACGCAGTGCGGCGGAGTGCTTTCCGATCGAGAACCTAGTGCTCGCGTACGAGAAGCGAATGCAATCAGGAAGTCCAGCCTCGGCGAGGACTGGTTCGAGAGATTTCATGCTGCCTGAAGTTCGCATCAAACCGTGAAGCAGAATGACATAGTGCGTGCTAGCGGACGTTTCAGCTTTGGGGCACAAGCCTTCGAGCGCCGCTTGGCATTGCATGCGGCTTCCCCATGCACGTCGGACGTTCTGTGAATCGAGTAAACGCCAGTGACCAGTCAGTGCGTTTTGTTGAATGCGATAGCCATTTCGCCATTGGTGATCGGTCCACAGCTGCGTTCCGCCAGCGGTTTTGATCGGCAAATTGAAATTGGTGCGATCCGTCATCGATTGATGCTCTTGGTGCTCCGAAAGGTTGTGTTCGTCGGAGTGTACCTGATGTCGATGGCACTGTAGAGAAACGATCAGCGCAAAGCACAGTAGTAGAGAACGTTGCATCGTCCGTGGCTCCGTGGTGTATCGCGAAGACGCGCGTGATTGACTGTTGAAGGCTGTTCTCAAATTGGAGCCCGCATGTACGTCCGCGCTTCGTGCAACTTTCTTGGGTAACGAAACGAAATCAGCCCGATTCTTTCGAACCGGGCTGATCAGATGACGCACTTCGTTTTTGGGCGTTAGCGAGTCGTTGTACTGCGACGGCTCACTCGCTCGCTTTTGCGACTCATGTAGTGTGTCGCTTCTTCGGAAACGAGGACGGTTTCGCCTGAGCGGATTTCCGTTCGGAAGCGATGGTGTCCGTCCGATTCGGCTTCGGCAATCACTCGGATACGAACTTCGTCGCCTGGGCGAATTGCTGCGATCGGGTCGATCAGGACTTGTCCGGTGAGGACTTGCCCGGAGTGGCCTTCGATGCGTCGTGGTTCGATGCCTTTGCTGAACTGTGCGACAGCTCGGACATCGGTCGCTTGGCGGCTTCCGCGGTTCTTGATCACGATTTCATAGACCACTTCAGAACCGACGGGAGCCGGTGCGGCAGGGTCGTTGATGCTGAGGACCAAGTCAGCGATCGATTCCACTTGGGTTTCCAGCTCGACCGCTGTTTGTCCGGCTGCGGATCCAGTGGCCATGAAGTCGAAGAGATGGTTGCCTGGGGCGACCATTTTGCAAGTGAACTCGTATTCGCGAGTCGCTCCTGGAGGAAGCGATTCGATCTGCCAGGTCAACTTGGTGCCGTGTTTGCGGGCGTCATCAAGTCCGCTGACGTATTCCGTTCCCGGTGGTAGCCCTAGGCTGGCCTGGATACTTTGGCAATCAGCGGTTCCGTTGTTGGTCAGTTGAAGCTGGTACACCGCATCGGTGTTTTGGTACTTCAGTTCGGGGCCGATCAAGACCGCTTCAAGTTCTGCGGCGAGTACTTTGATTTTCTTTTCCGCTTCGGACTTAAGCTCCAGATCGCCAGCCGCGAAGCCGTGGATCTTTAGGTCGCCAAGATCTTGCGCGGTCAATTCAACCTCGAATTGGGCTTCTTTCCCACTTGGGATATTACCGATTCGTTGAGTTTGAGGCGTAGGCGAGTTTGGCGAAAGCGTGAACACGACGTTCGGTGCGATACCGTCGCCTGGGTTCAGGACGCGGACCTTGTAAGTCTGCGATTCGCCGTAGACAACGTCGTCTGGCCCTTCGATGACCAATTCAAGTTTGGGCTCACGGACTTCGACTTTGGCGATGCTCTTTTGTGGGACCAGCGTCCAGTCGACGTCCAATTCGTGCGCGCCGCTTTCGAGAGCTTGCAAGCGAACAAAAAGAGTTTCCTTTCCACCGGCAGGCAAGCGGTCGAGCGCCCAGACGAGGTGACCGTCATTCGCTTCGCTTGGCGGGTTTACTTGACCACGTGACGTCGATTGACCTTTTAACTCCGCCCAGCCGGGAACCAATGCTCGAACCAAGACGCCTTCAGCGTCAATCGAGCCACGGTTTTCGACATGAATTTCAAAGACTTCGGTCTGTCGAATGATCAAGCGGCGTGGGCCTTGAGTGACAACGCGAAGACCGGGAAGTTCCGATGCAACCGAGTTGGCTTGTGGTGCTGGGACTTCGGAAGCACGCTGCGGATTTGCTGTGAACGGCGCACTTTCGATTTCAATCTCAGTAGATGGATTCGAGGCGACATGGTGTTCAGCAACCCTAGCGGCAGGCAGTTCGGGTGTGTGCTCGTATGGCGAATCTTGACGAGGGGTGTTGGACGTCAGATCGCTTTGGGGTTGGGTCGACTGTGGCATGCCGATCGACGATGCCGAGTTTGCTTTTGGTTCGTTCGCCACTGGCGCGGAGTTGGCCAATCCTGAACCGATTGCCGTCGTCGCTGGCTGTAGAGCTGCGTTCGTTGGTTTTAGGGCAGCGTCACGGCGATTGTGATTCGATTCTGGTGTGGGCTCGTATTCAGGCAGTGATTGAGCGACCGATTGTTTGGTTTCCACCTGCAGCGTCGCCGTCGGGACGCTCGTTCGTGCTGACGCGACATTGCCGCGAGGGCCGAACGATGGGGTGGTTGGCATGGAAATCGTCGGGACTTCGACGCTTGGTTGATCGCGATCAGTCATCGATGCGGCGACACCAGAGTCGGGATCGCTGTTGCTTGCGATTTGCGAATCGGAGGCGATCGGATCGGGTGTGGAATCTACTGCGGGGATCGATGGTTCGACGCTTCGTGGCAGTTCCTTCCTTTGGATTGGCTCGAGAGCTTTCGCAGCGACGTCAGCGGAAGGCGTGTGTTGGGGAGCCGGTTGCGGTTCGCTATTGACTGGTTCGGGTTTCGCCACCGCTGTGGGGGCCGAAGCCGTTTTAGTCGCAATCGCAGGCTTGTCGCTCAGTGACTGCATCTCTGCCGATTGCGGTTCTGGTTTGATGCGTCGGCGAGAGATCTTTGGAATCAAGTCATCTTCTTCGATGCCACCGGCATTGGCGGCTGCGATTTCGGATGCATCCAAAGTTGGCAGGCTGCGGCGACCACTGCGTCGACTGCTCGATAGTGGTGACAGTGTTGCGGCCGACTCGCGTTCAACTTTGGCGGATGCGACGGTGCTCGGCACGGTCGCTGTACGTCGACTGCTAGTGCTGTTACTCGCCGTTTCTAAGGATGGAGCTTTGGGCAATGAAGGAGTCGAGAGCCTTGGCGTTTCAACTTGCGGTGCAAGCCGCGAAGACCCCGTAGATGCCATTTGGCTGGACGAAGACATACGTGCTTCACCCGCACGAGGATCCCGGATCGGCGCGGGAGAATTCGACCGCGATTGCGACTTCGCCTGGTGGTACGGAATTCCGCTCCAGTCAACCGGCGGTGCCGGATCGTTTTGAGAGCGAACCGGAGTTGCCGCGTGCGACTCTTGGTGATTGTTCCGATTGTCGTTCCCGGCGATCCCAAACAAGTCGTTCAGGATTCCGCGAGGCTTTGGCGAGTCGGCTTGTTGGGGCGCGTGATTGTGTTGGCGCGTCGCAGTCGTGCCGGAATCGCTTGGGGAACCACCCAGTAGCTTTGGAAGAAACGACAGCGTCCGGCCGGAGTCTTTCTCCGGTGCGGTGGGTTGCTTCCCAACGACTTGTCGGATGTTGGCCGAGGGATCGGATGACCGAACGCCGTACGCATTTTGAACCGCATTGGTTGGGGCTGACGTTCGACGGTGATTGGCTCGCGACGTACCGCCCGGAGTCGCTGACCAAGCGGGGCCGCCGGTCATGATTCCGATGAGCGAGTAGATTGCGATGTTTTTGATGCGTCCGCGATGCATGCGTCCATCTCATATTGTGCGTAAATACAGCCTAACACTCTCGATATCGGAACGCGTGTTGGTTCAGTTGAGTAGAATTTGCCGGTTGTTCGGATTGTCGGGTTGCAATGCAATGTTTCCCGCATTCAATGTTTCACAAAGTCGGGCGATGGTCCCAGTTTCCATATCCGTTTTGACTCTGGTCACCGAGGTGGGGATACCTTTGATGCGTTTTCTGTTTTGCTCGCTTGTTGGGGTGTTGTTGATGGCCACCACATGTCAGAACGCATCCGCCGAAGTGGTGGATGTGTGGTTCGGGACGTCGACACCGCGTGGCGGATTGAGCCAAGGGATTTACCATGGCGCATTCGATACCGAGACCGGCAAATTGCGTGAAGTCGATCTCGCTGCTGAAGCGAGCGGGCCAGGATTTCTGGCGACACACCCCAATGGCAAAATGCTTTATGCCGTTGCCAGCAAAGATGGCACTCCTTCGGTGATCGCCTACGAAATCAGTGGCGATGTCGGTGAAAAAAAGCTCGTCGAAAACAGCGTCTTGCCGGTGGGTGACGGCGGGGCCGCACATGTCTCGGTCAGTCGAGACGGCAAGGTGGTTTTGACGGCACAGTATGGCACCGGATCAACAGCTTGTTTCCGCTTGGATGAATCTGGCGGTTTGGTCGAGCGTTCTGATCTTCAACAACACCCGCCAGGCTCGGGGGTTGTCGCGGGACGCCAAGAGACCTCGCATGCACACTGGACTGGAACATCGCCAGACGATCGATTTGTATTCGTGCCGGACTTGGGGATGGACAAGGTTGTGATTTACAAACTTGATTCCTCCGCCGGAACGCTGACTCCACATGGATACGGCGAATGTCCTCCCGGTGGCGGCCCACGTCACATGAAATTTAGCCCGGACGGTCAGCGTGTTTATGTCCTCAATGAGCTAGCTCTATCGGTTACCGTATTCGACTACGACGCTAAAGCCGGGGCGATGACACCGATTCAAACCATCGAAACGTTGCCTGAAAGCGTCAAAGCGAAAGAGGTGTTCAATAGCGCCTCGGAGATTCGCGTTCATCCGTCAGGCAAATTCGTTTACACCGCAAACCGCGGCAATGATTCAATCACTGTTTACAGCGTGGATGAATCGAATGGGCGTCTGAGTTTGGTCGAAGTCGAACCAATCCATGGCGCATGGCCACGGAACTTTAACATCGACGCATCTGGGCGTTGGGTGCTGGCGGCTGGCAAGAATACCAACTCGATTTCGATCTTCAGTATCGATCAGAATACTGGTGAATTGCAATTCACACGCGATGCCGTATTCGTGCCACAGTGCATCTGCGTGGAATTCTGAGTTCACCACGTTTCAGCTAAAGCAGTTTTTGAAACTGCTTGAAGGTCTTTGTGTTGGCGACGTCGGCTTTGGTTAATCCGCCGCGTCGCGCTTGCTTAATCCCGTATTGCATCACATCCAATCCATGGATGTTGTGTGCATCAGTACTGATCACGATCGGAATGCCAAGTTTTTTGGCAGCTGCGAGGTGAATCTCATTGAGATCCAGGCGGGCTGGATTGGCGTTCAGTTCCATCAGCTTTTTCGCTTTGGCGACCGCTTTCATTACCGCGTCCATGTCGACTTCGTATGGCGGACGACGGTTGATCAGTCGACCCGTAGGGTGCGCGATGCAATCAACATGTTCGTTTTCGATCGCACCCAAGATTCGTTCGGTAATCTGTTCACGCGATTGGCGTTGGCCGTAATGGACGGACGCCAAAACCCAATCGGCTTCGGCGAGCACGTCGTCGGGCAGGTCCATTCCGCCCGCTTCCAGGATGTCACACTCGATGCCTTTCAGGATTTCGAGCCGTCCTTCGTATTCGGGGCGGATCTCATCGATTGCTTTCCATTGTTCGCGCAGTCGATCCGGGGTTAAACCCATTGCCATGCTAACGCGCTGGCTGTGATCGGTGATCGCGATGTACTTCAGTCCGCGTTCAATCGCGGCGTCTGCCATTTCTCGAATCGTATTTTGTCCGTCAGTCGCTGTGGTGTGCATGTGCAAATCACCACGAACGTCGGACGTTTCGATCAGTTCAGGAAGTGAATCTTTTTCAGCGGCTTTGAATTCCAATCGGTCTTCGCGAAGTTCTGGTGGGATCCAAGGCAATCCGATTGCTGCGTAGACATCCTGTTCGGTTTCACCAGCGACTTGCTGATCGTCATCGAGTTTGAACACGCCATACTCGTTGATCTTCAAGCCTTTCTCTTTGGCGATTCGTCGCGTGTGGATGTTGTGAGCTTGTGATCCGGTGAAGTATTGCAGTGCGGCGCCGAACTGGTGTGCATCAACACAGCGCATGTCAACTTGGAATGCCTTGCCAACTCGGATCGATATCTTGGTCTCACCACGACCGATCGTCTGTGATTTTTCAGGATAGGTTTCCAGGTGATCCATTGCGGCGTCTCGGTCTTTCGCGACGACCAGCAGGTCAAGATCACCAACCGTTTCGCGTCCGCGGCGATAGGACCCCGCCCATTCCAATTTCTCGATTCCGCGACAGCCTTTCATGTGCTTGCTGATCGAGTTGGCCAAGTCGTCGCCGGCAGACCAATAGATCCGTTCGGCCGCTTGTTCGGCAATCGAGAGTCCTTCGAGAATCGACTCGGAAGTCTTTTTGCCGAACCCTTTCAATTTGGCGACGGAGCCGTCTTCACAAGCTTTGCGAAGGTCGTCAAGCGATTCGATGCTTAACTCTTTCTGGAGCATCGCTGCTTTCTTAGCACCCAGGCCAGGAATGCGCGAGATCTGAATCATGACCTCAGGAACTTCCGCACGCAGCTTCGCAAGCTGTGGCAGTTCCCCGCTCTCTAAAAGAACCTCTGTTTTATCGGCAAGCGTTTTACCGATGCCGGGAAGGTCAGAGAGCTTGCGATCCGGATCGGCTACGATGTCGGCGACCGATTCGTCAAGGTCCCGGATTGCCCGTGCGCCTTGCTTGTAAGCGCGGATTCGGAAAGGGTTCTCGCCTTTGAATTCCAGCAACTCCGCTAGTTCTTCAAAGACAGCGGCAATTCCAGAGTTGTCCATCGTTTGATCGTTCCTTTTCCGGTCAATTGACCGGCACCCAGCCCGCACTACTTCGTTGTTTGCGAGGAGCGGGTTGCGTCACCGTTTGAGGTTTGGCTTGGCGGATGGTTTGTGAAGAGTTGCCTTGGTAGCTGGTCGGCTGAGGAGCGAGATTACCGGACCCCACCGCGTGTGCACGCACCACATTGGATGATGGCAGTGGGTCAAGTGAATCCCACGCGGAAACCTGTTGGATTGAGTTTTCGCGGAGGGTTACTTCTTTAACGGGGACGCTATTGCGGTAATCGTTGGTTTGGTAGCGTTCGTCGGTTCGCGGCGAAGGTGCTGGCAACGGTGGCGGTTGTAGCGTCTTGTCATTGAACGAGTCTTGGTTGCCGGTGAAGGCCGGTGTGCGATCGACTGGTTGCGGTTGGGTCACGCTGTTGGGGACACTGTTCCGGACGTTTTGGCTGCCGGGAGGGACGCCGACAGGGCGGACCGAACTGTAGGTCGGCGCGATGGGAGCGGGCGTTTGACTGCTCAGCGAAGGTGGCGTCCGCGTGGTCAAACGCTCGTCGTTTCGGAACAGATCGTTGGGACGCGTGCCGCGTGTGCGGCCCGTTACCGGAGGATCCAATTGGATGTTCGATTCGCTGCTGTTGCCGGGGCTGTTATTGACAGGAGCGTTGCTTCCGGGTGTTGAGCTGTCGTTTGGCTGTTCTTGTTCGTGCCGAAAGTAATCGTCGTAGAGGTTCGGTTCATCGAGATTCCGACTCGAACCTTCACTAGGTGAGTTTGGAAAGTTCGACTGATAACCGGGGTTCTGCTGCTGCAATTCTGGTTGCCCGGTGTCTTGAATGTCAGCCGGGTCTCCGCCGGTGAGTGGCGTTTCGTTGGGGTACCCATTGTTGTTGGGGATAACCGAAGGAATCGTAGTGACACCTGAGTTACCTGGGGTGTATTCGCCACCGACTTGGCCGATTGGCGACGGAGTCGAAAAGGTTCCGGGTGTCATCGACTGTGGAAAGCTTGACGGTCCGTAGCTGTTCGATGATGCGTACGGAATGGTACACGGATCGCCGGACTGCATCGGCATAATTGTCTGGGTGGGGGCGACCGTAGTCGGCATCAACGTGTTGTACGGGACGCGTTGTAGTTGCTGAACGTAGGAACTGCAGGGTTGCTGAACCGTGACGGTCGAACCGGTTGTCGGGTCGAAGCTCGTTACCGGGCGATAATACGTGATTGGGGCGTTGTAGTACGACGTGACGTAATCGGTGTTGCGTCCTAGCAACGAATTGAAAAAGCGTGCCAGCCCTGATCCGAGGCGCCAGCGACGAGGTTCGTAGGACAGCGGCACGGTCGTTGGTACGGCGGTGGAGATCGGGGCGGAGTAGCTCGTCGGCGCGACGCTTCCGTAGTTTGAGGTGTAGGTGGTGCTGGGAAGGATTGGATTCGTTGTCCCACGCAGCGTTTGTGCGATCGGGACGCGTGAGGCTTGATAAGGCGTCACATTGGCAGGCAGTGTGTTGCCGGACCACGTGGTCACGGGGACGCTTGAGGAAGACGTTGTCAGCGGCAGCCTGTACGTCGTCGTCGATGGATCGCTGACCGGCAGACCGGTGTAGACCGACGGGTTGTCGTAGGACTGAACCTGGGTGTAGCCAGGCCAGCCGTATCCGGGAGTTGCCGTCGCACCAAATGCGGGACGCTGAACCGCGACCGCACCGCTGTTGGCCATTGGAATTCCGTTGACCGGCGTACTTCCCGGGACGATCGTCATCGGTGACGAGACGGGCGCGTAGGGATAGTTGGAGGTGTAGACCGGTGAGCGGCCGAAGAGCCAGTCCAAGCATCCAGCCGTCGCTTCATTGTCGAAGCATCCGATTGCGGATGCCGCGATGAAGGTGGCAGCGATTTTGGTTGTCAGCCGGCAAATGGTCATGGAACGTTTCCGTCGCAGCAATGATTGTCTGTGGGGTGTCCTTTCGGGGGGGGCTGTGGTTGTGGAAAGTCCACAGTTCTCCCGCTGAAGTGGACGCTGCAGATAGGGTTTGGTCAATGATTTCGCCAGGAAGAGTTTGCGGTTGGGAAGCGATTTTGGCACCTGTTTTCCGATCGTGTCGATATTTTTGACTCTGCCGCCGCGATGGCAGACAGTTGTGCCGCGTTGGGGGTGCGAAGCGGCTGGCCTGCCATCGTGACACGTCTGCCATCTCGCCAGTCCGCCGATAAAACGGCGAAAACGCGTGCTTTTCCGCAGTCGGCTTTACCGGGCCGATAATGGGCGATCAAATGGTATGCGGGGCTCGACCCGACGACGAAAATTTCATTGAACGGCCTTGTTGGCACGGCGGTTGCTTAGTGCGGGGGTCGATCAGCGGGACTGTCAAAACGTCGACAGAACTGGCCCCAACTGCGTTTCGCCGAGCCTCCGTCTCGGAGCGAGAACTGGCGGGCTGGCCGGACACCCCGAGAAGGTCGATCCAGATCCCGAAGGTAGGCCGTTGACCGGACGAGCCTGGCACGCGGACGTGTTCGCACGATCGCCCCAGGAATGGTCCGTTGGCGGGTCCCAACTAAGAACTTCCCTTAACAAGTTGCATCCTCGCAGACCTTGCCGTCGCCATCTTGGCTTGGCAAAACCGGTTAGCGGAGATGCCTATTGAAACCTCACAGGAGAGAGAACGTCGTGGCAAAGCAAATCGTTTTCGACGACGACGCCCGGGCGCCACTGCTGGCCGGCGTCAGCAAATTGGCGCGAGCCGTCAAGAGCACGCTTGGCCCACGCGGCCGCAACGCCGTGCTGGATAAGGGCTGGGGCTCACCCAAAGTCACCAAAGACGGCGTGACGGTTGCCGAGGATATCGAACTGGACGACCCGTTCGAAAACCTGGGCGCGCAGCTCGTCAAAGAAGCTGCCAGCAAGACCAATGAAATTGCCGGTGACGGCACGACCTCGGCGACTCTGCTCGCCGAAGCGATTTTCCGCGAAGGTCTTAAAATGGTCGCCTCCGGTGCCGACCCAATGAGCTTGACCCGCGGCGTGAACAAAGCGGTCGACGCGGTTGCTGATCAGATCCAGAAGCTCGCCAAGCCAGTGAGCGAGAAGAGCAAGTCTGAGATCAAGCAAGTTGCGACGATCGCTGGCAACAACGACCCGTCGATCGGCGACGTTTTGGCAAACGCGTTCACCCGCGTTGGAAAGAATGGCGTGATCACCGTCGAAGAAGGTCGCTCGAACGAGACCTATGTCGACGTCGTCGAAGGGATGCAGTTTGACCGCGGATTCCTTTCGCCGCACTTCGTCACCGACCAAGACAACGTCACCGTTGAACTGGACGATTGCTACATCCTGCTGTTCGAAGAAAAGATCAGCAACAACAAGAAAATGATCCCCTTGTTGGAAGCAATCAGCAAAGACAAAAAGCCTTTGTTGATCATTGCCGAAGACGTCGAGGGTGAAGCATTGGCAACGTTGGTTGTCAACAAAATGCGTGGCATCATCTCGGCTGCTGCTGTCAAAGCACCTGGCTACGGCGATCGCCGCAAAGCCATCCTGGGTGACATCGCTGCCCTGACCGGCGGCCAAGCGATTTTCAAGGACCTCGGCATCGACCTGGAAAGCGTCAAGCTGAAGGACCTCGGTAAAGCCAAGAAGGTCCGCATCACCAGCGACTCCACCACCATCGTCGGTGGCGCCGGAAAGAAAGCGGACATCGAAGGTCGCGTCGAACAAATTCGCCGCGAAATCTCGTTGACCGACAGCGACTACGACCGCGAAAAGCTGCAAGAACGTTTGGCGAAACTCGCCGGCGGTGTTGCACAAATCAACGTCGGTGCTGCGACCGAAACCGAAATGAAGGAACGCAAGGCGTTGATCGACGACGCTCGTGCGGCGACCCAAGCGGCTTTGGAAGAAGGCATCGTTCCTGGTGGCGGCACGACCCTGTTGCGTTGCCGTCCGGCCGTCGAAAAACTGGCCAAGGAATTGACCGGCGACGAGCAACTCGGTGCTCACATCATCCGTAACGTTCTGGATCAACCGCTGCGTACCATCGCTGGAAACGCCGGTTTGGATGGCGCGGTTGTTGTCAACCGTGTCAACCAACTGAAGGGCAAGACCGAAGGCTACGACGCCAATGCCGACAAGTACTGCGACCTGTTGGCAGCCGGTATCGTTGACCCCGCAAAAGTCGTTCGAACCTCGCTGACCAACGCAGCTAGCGTCGCGACCTTGCTTCTGACGACCGAGTCCTTGGTCACCGAAATCCCAGTGGAAGAAGACAACGCCGGTGGCGATCACCACCATGACCACGGCATGGGTGGCATGGGCGGAATGCCAGGTATGGGCGGCATGGGTGGTATGGGCGGCATGGGCATGCCCGGCATGATGTGATCCATCCTGCACTCCCCTGCTCTTCACTGCCCCGTTGTCGATCGGAACGATCCGCAGCGGGGCGACCATCGACCGCTCGCCAGTGTTCGGGCGGTTGTCGAACCAAACATATCAATCACCAAAAAACGGAATACATCGCATCATGGCTACTGTAAAACTGCGTCCACTGGATGACCGCGTCGTTGTTCAACCCGTCGAAGCTGAAACCACCACCGCCGGTGGCATCGTTCTTCCCGATTCGGCCAAAGAAAAGCCACAACGCGGAACCATCGTCGCTGTTGGTCCTGGCAAGCTGCTCGAAAGCGGCAACCGTGGCGAATTGAGCGTCGCTGTTGGCGACATCGTGATCTATGGCAAGTACGGCGGAAGCGACATCGAAGTCGATGGCCAAGAGATGAAGATCCTTCGCGAAAGCGACATCTTGGCAAAGGTTCTGTAGTCGTTCCCGTACGCGTTTTCACTGATAGAGGAATCCTCTCGTGGCAAAACAACTCCTTTTTGACGATCACGCTCGCGCTCGAATGCTGGCCGGGATCGACAAGTTGGCCAACGCCGTCGCTGTGACGATGGGACCGACCGGCCGCAACGTGATCATTGACAAGTCCTTTGGCGGTCCGACTGTGACCAAAGACGGTGTGACCGTTGCCAAAGAAGTCGAATTGGAAGACCGATTCGAAAATATGGGTGCCAAGTTGGTCATCGAAGTCGCTCAAAAGACCAGCGACTTGGCCGGTGACGGCACGACGACCGCGACCGTGCTCGCACGTGCGATCTTCAAAGAAGGTCTTCGTAACATCGTCGCTGGTAGCAACCCAACCGCGGTTCGCCGCGGAATCGACAAAGCTGTTAACGCAGCCTGCGACCACTTGTTGGAAATGGGACGTCCCGTTGAAGACAAGAAAGAAGTCGAGCACGTCGGAGCGATCAGTGCGAACAACGACCCGAAAATCGGTCAGTTGCTCGCCGAAGCTCTCGAACGCGTCGGCAAAGACGGTGTAATCACTGTCGAAGAAGGCAAGACTCGCGAAACCACCGTCGATTACGTCGACGGGATGCAGTTCGACAAAGGCTTCGTTTCACCGTACTTCATCACCGATGCGGGTACGATGGAAGCGAACCTCGAGAACGCATTGGTGCTGCTGTACGAAAAGAAAATCAGCAACATCCGTGATCTCGTGCCATTGCTCGAAAAGTCGGCTCAAACCGGCCAGCCTTTGTTGATCATCGCCGAGGACGTCGACGCCGAAGCGTTGACCCTGTTGGTCGTCAACAAGCTGCGTGGAACGTTGAATGTCTGTGCCGTGAAAGCACCAGGCTTTGGCGATCGCCGCAAAGCAATGTTGGGTGACATCGCGACGTTGACCGGCGGAACGCTGATCAGCGAAGACTTGGGCATCCAACTGGAAAACGTGACGCTGGATCAACTGGGACGTGCGAAGAACGTCACCGTTGACAAGAACAGCACCACGATCGTCGAAGGTGGCGGCAAACGCGAAGACATCGATCAACGCGTCGCCCAAATTCGCGCCCAGATCGAGCAAACCGATAGCGATTACGACAAAGAGAAGTACCAAGAGCGTCTGGCGAAACTCGCCGGTGGCGTTGCGGTCATCAGCGTCGGTGCAGAAACCGAAGCCGAGATGAAGCAAACCAAGGCTCGCTTGGAAGACGCTTTGCACGCGACCCGTGCTGCGGTTGAAGAAGGAATCCTGCCAGGTGGCGGTGTTGCCCTCGTTCGCTGCATCGAAGCCGTCGAAGCGGCCAAGAAGAGCGCTCGTGGTGACGAAAAGATCGGCGTCGATATCGTGTTGGGTGCCCTCGCGGCTCCGATGAAGCAAATCGCTGACAACGGCGGAATCGACGGCAGCGTTGTCGTTGACGAAGTCCGTCAAAAAGGCGTGACCATCGGTTACAACGCCCACAGCGGTGAATACACCGACATGTTCAAAGCCGGTGTGATCGACCCAGTGAAAGTTGTGCGTACCGCGCTGACCAACGCTGGCAGTATCGCCGGATTGTTGTTGACCACCGAAGCGATGGTCACGAACTTTGAGAAGGAAGACAAAGGTCGCGTTCGTGCCGAAGGCGTCGTCTCCTAGTCATGATGCGATAACCGTGTCGCAACCATTTCGACGGGCCGCTGCCATTTACCGGTAGGCGGCCCGTTTTTGTGTGCGGCACTTCACGTGGTGAAAAGGCGACGCCGTGACGGCGCCTTTTCCCATTGATCAAAACACATACACGACGACTGTTTGTGTCGATGAGTAATAAGCGAGACTACTACGAAGTCCTGACCGTCGAGCGATCGGCGACGAAGGTACAAATTGACCGCGCCTATCGAAAGCTGGCGATCAAGTACCATCCCGATAGCAGCAAAGCCGAAGACGCGGTCGAACGTTTCAAGGAAGCGTCCGAAGCGTACGAAGTATTGAGCGACGCGGACAAACGCGCCCGATACGATCGTTACGGGCACGCCGGAGTCGGCGGAAGCGGGGCGAGCCAATTCAACGACGTCGAGGATATCTTCGAAGCCTTTGGCGAGATGTTCGGTGGCGGCGGCATGTTTGGCGATCTGTTCGGCGGACGAAGTGGCCGTTCACGTCGCGCGAAACGTGGGGCCGACATTCGCTGTGATGTCACGCTCACGCTCGAAGAAGCTGCCAAAGGCGTCAGCAAAGACATCACGTTCCGGCGTCATGTCGGTTGCGGCACCTGTGAAGGCAGCGGCGCGGCGCCAGGCAGCCAGCCCGAGGTGTGTTCGACCTGTGGCGGACGCGGACAGGTCGTTCAATCGGCCGGGATCTTGCGTGTTCAAACTGCGTGCCCGCACTGTGGTGGCGCTGGCCAGCGAATTAGCCAGCCGTGTACCGATTGTCGTGGAACTGGACTGCAAACCGAAAAGGCCGAATTGACCGTTGAGATCCCTGCGGGTGTCGACGATGGCATGCGGGTTCGCGTTCAGGGTGAAGGCGAAGCAAGCTCCAGTGGCGGACCACCCGGCGATTGCTACTGTTTCATCAGTGTCAAACCTCACGACCTGTTCCGCCGCGACGGCAGCAACCTGATTCTGCAGTTGCCGATCAGTTACACACAAGCGGCGCTCGGTGCGGAAATCGAAGTGCCGACGTTGGACGGTCCCGAGCCACTGCGAATCGAGGCGGGGACCCAAAATGGCGAGGTGTTTACCTTGTCCGGAAAAGGCGTCATCGACCCGCGTGGTGGTCGGCCTGGTGACCTTCTGGTCCAGGTGTTTATCGAGGTCCCCAAGAAACTGTCTGTCGAGCAAGAAGAACTGCTTCGCAAGCTTGCCGATCTGGATCATGAGGCAGTGTTGCCTCATCGCAAAACATTTCTTGAAAAGGTCGCCGACCTGTTTTAGTGCTTACCGTTTTAAGTGATCTTCAAAAAGAACCATGAGTGAACCAATCGATCCTGAAGTAGCAGAAACCGAATCCGCACAAGCGAATGCAGGTGAAGGTCAAAGCGTCGAAGATCAAGCCGTCGATCAGGCGTTTTCGGATGAGCAAACGCTCGACCAACCGGAAACTCGCGACGAGGAAATGGAACGCTTGCGCCGTACTGCTGCCGAAGCTGACAAGCGAGTGTTGCAGGCTCAGGCAGAAGCCGAGAACTTTCGCAAACGCATGCGTCGTGACTACGAAAGTCAGATTCGCTTCGCGTCGACAGACCTGATCGTCGATTTGCTGCAAGTCCGCGATAACTTGAATCGCGCGATGGAAGCGGCTGTGAACAGCGGCCAAACCGACGGTCTGAAAGAAGGCGTCGCGATGGTTGCCAAGCAGATGGACGACGTCTTTGGCAAGCATGGTGTCACGCCGATCCCAACCGAAGGTGAAACGTTCGACCCGAACTTGCATGAAGCGATTTCGCAAATGCCCAGCAACGATGTCGAAAGCGGCAAGATCGCCCACGTCGCACAATCGGGTTTCCGGTTGCACGACCGTGTGATCCGCCCCAGCCAAGTCGTTGTTAGCACTGGCCCGGCATAGAACGGCGACTGCTCGCGATACGTCCCCAACGACTCTACCGATTTAACTTTCTTTAGTACCTCTGCAAGAATGATTGTCCATGCCAACGTATGACTATCAATGCGATGCCTGTGGGCACGAAATGGAACTGTTTCAAGGCATTAACGACCCGGTCAAGAAAAAGTGTCCGGAGTGCGGCAAGCTGAAGCTTCGCCGTTTGTTCGGGAGTGGCGCCGCGATCGTGTTCAAAGGAAGTGGCTTCTATCAAACCGATTATCGGAGCGATAGCTACAAGAAGGCTGCCAAGGCTGACAACAAGCCTTCGGAAAGCAAATCGGATTCTGGGAAGGGCGACGCGAAGGCGAGTAAAAAGTCCAAGGGCAAGGACTAGCCTGCGTTCTGAATCGTGGATTGCCAACACCAAGGGGCAAGCTGAGATGCCGTACCAACGTTCGTCGAATCGGTTGTCGGTTGACACGTCAGCGGTCTTGGTAATCGACTTGCAGCGCAAGTTGATGCCCGCGATCCCGTCTGGCGAGAACGTCCTGTATTCGACCGAATCATTGTTAAGGGTCGCTGACCGTTTGGGCGTACCGGCGGCAGCGACGGTGCAGTATCCCAAGGGGTTGGGAAAGCTCGTCACACCGTTGGACAAGCGTTTTCCGGATCCCGAGGAAAAGCTCGCTTTCTCGTCAGCGGTATGCCGACGAGAACTCGATCCCTGGATCGCAGAAGGTCGTGATCAGATCCTGATCTGTGGAGTCGAAACGCACATCTGTGTCCTGCAGACGGTGATGGATTTACTCCAAGAAGGCCTCCGCCCGGTCGTTCTTTCCGAAGCGGTTGCCGCTCGCGGTGGCTGGGAGCACGACTTGGCGATCGAACAAATACGTTCCCTTGGTGCGACCATCACTAGTCTGGAATCGGTGATCTATCAGTGGTTGGAAACTGCCGAGCATGAGCAGTTCAAAGCGGTCAGTCGAATCGTGAAATCGCTTTAGGCGGCTTTCCCATTCGAACGCGTGCTAGGTTTGAACCACACCAGCGGTTGGTCGCCTGTTTTCTGTTGTTTCCCAGTCGCCGGTGCTTCAGCGAAGCCCTTTCGACTAGGTCACAAAACGATGCAGTGCCAGGACTGTCACGAAGAAATGCGGTGGATTTCCAATCGAAATCATCACCGATGTCTGTCATGTGACACCTACGTTTTCGCCAGCGAACTCGACGATCCGGCCGAGCCACTCGAACGGCTCGGGCAGGCACCCGGCGTTGCTTGTCCGAAGTGCCATGTGCCGCTCGAGTTTGCGAACCTGCACGGCAAGTGGCGGGTTTGTCTTTGCACCCGGTGTCGTGGCTATGTGATCGAGAAAGGTTGCTTGGCGACGATCATTCACGAGAAACGAATGGCTTATCAAGGCGAGGATGCAGCGCCGACGCCGATGGATCCTCGCGAACTTGATGGGCAACTGGATTGCCCCGCTTGTCTAGAAGCGATGGAGACTCATCCGTATTACGGGCCTGGGACCGTTGTCATTAACAGCTGCAATGGTTGTGGCGTTGCGTGGCTGGATCACTGGGAGCTGGCTGCGATCATCCGAGCGCCCGGCAAGCGTCCTGCCCGAGGTTCGTCGCCGATCGTACCTGCAAGACCAGTCAGTAATTTTGGCCACCAAGAACAAGATCCGTTGTTGCGTGGGGGCGTGTCGCTGTTGAACTTGCTGCTGGATCTCTAACGGTTGCTAGGTGAGTTTCTGTCGTGTTTGGACAAGTGGTCGAAAACCCGTTGGAACATTGCGAGTTGATTCGCCGCTGGCGCTGTGCGCGTATTACGATGCGAAACGGAAAGTTGGTTTCCGTCGAACGTCGCTTGATGGCCGGCAGTGTTTCGATGGCACAGGTTTGGTGGCAAAGTCGGTACGGGCGCCCCGAAGACGATTTCTGTTGGTTGGACTACCACACCCCGTTCGGAATGCCTGGCTTCTTGACGCTCGACTATATCCATAGTGGGCGAACCGCCGGCTACAAAACATTTGTCGGGGCCTGTCATGTGTTGGATGAAGTCGCTCGGATCCGAAACGCCTGTGCGATCGTGGCCCACGTGTCGACGTCTGCGATTACCGATCGGCTCTTGATCCGATTGGGATGGGAGCAACACTTAAAAGACCGCTCCGGCCGACACTGGATCAAGCGTTTCTATAACGGCTATCCGAAGTCCACGATCAAGCGATATTTGTAGCGAGCGAGCGAGCTGGTTGGCTGGCCTGCCCACGTTGCAATGTCGACATTGCGATACGTCTCTTATTGCCAAGCCGCCGTCCGACCAAGTTGTTGATCGATGAATTTTTTGTCCCATGCCATCCCGTATTTGCATCAGCCACTGACTGCGATTTCGACGGGGGTGCCTGATTGGTTGGGTGTCGTCGATCGCAAGATTCGTGCGCGACAAAAGAACGCTTCCGAGGCATTACAGTCCGATGATCTGGCGACGGTCCAAGTTGCGCAAGGAATCTTGCATCACATCCAAGACGACCGCTGGTTTCATCAGACCGCTGCGTTTGTCGAATTGAACCTACAGCTTGCGGTGACCTTGCGAGATCAGCTACCCGGTGATCGCGGATTTCGCCCGATGTTTGTCGGTCATATTTTGATCGAGATTTTTCTCGATGCATTCTGGATTCGGGATGATGAAGACATCGCGCGGCGATACTACGCGGCTGTGGAGTCGAGTTCGCATGCGTTACTCGAAAATTGTGTCAACACAATCACCGGCAAGCCCACTGATCGTCTGGCCGCGGTGATCGAGCGATTCTGTCAAGCGAGGTTTCTATACGACTACCTCGATGACGAGCGTCTGTTGATGCGGCTCAATCAAGTGATGAAACGCGTCCGATTGGCCGAATTGCCGCATTCGATCCTCCCATGGCTGCACGATGCACGTGACTTGGTAGAATCTCGTCGCACGGGTTTGTTGACGCGTCCCGATGGCTCGACGCCCTTCCCTTCCCTCCCCCCGCTAGGACCTGACGATCGATGAAATACGGAATGAACTTGTTGCTTTGGACCGGCGAAGTCACCGAAGCAATGTTCCCGGTCTGTGAGCAGCTCAAAGAAATCGGATTCGACGGCGTCGAGCTGCCGATGTTCAATCTGGATTTGGATTACGGGGCGATCGGAAAACACCTCGACGATTTGGGACTGCAACGGACCGGCGTCACGATCCGCATAGAAGACGATAACCCGATTTCGCCTGATCCCGCCGTTCGAAAGAAAGGCGTCGAACTGACCAAGAAAACTCTTGATCTGGCAGCCGAGGCCGGCATCCAAACGCTGGTCGGACCTTACCATTCCGCGATCGGGCTTTTCAGTGGCGCAGGCCCAACCGATGACGAATGGAAATGGGGCGTCGAAAGCATGCGTGAGTGTGCCGAGCATGCTGGCAATGTGGGGGTCCGTTTGGGTGTCGAAGCACTCAACCGTTTCGAATGTTACCTGCTCAACGCTCATGCCGATTCGGCACGCTTCGTCCGCGAAGTCGATCACCCGGCGTGTGGCATGATGTATGACACCTTCCATTCCAACATCGAAGAAAAAAGCATCACCGAGGCGATCAATGCCGGCGGTGACAAGCTGATCCACATCCACATCAGTGAAAACGATCGCAGCACACCTGGCAAAGGTGGGATCAACTGGAAGGAAAACTTTGACGCGATCTGCAACAGCGGATACGACGGATGGATGGTGATCGAAGCGTTCGGTTTGGCGCTTCCTGAAATCGCCGCCGCGACCAAGATTTGGCGAACGATGTTTGATACCGAAATCAAGCTCGCCAAAGAAGGCTTCGAGTTCATGACGGCGGAAGTGGCAAAGCGAAAGTGAGCGAGACCCCCGATAACAACAACGCTTCGTCGTCGGATGAAACTTCGACTGTGGTGTTCTTGTCCGGCGACTTGATCTTTGCGTCGCGGGTTCGTGCCGCAGCACAGAAGGCTGGCTTGGCGTTTAAACTTTCCGGACGGGTGCCTGAGATCGCCTCCGTTCGCTACCTCGTCGTGGACTTGGCAACGCGAAGCGGCATCCTGGAAACCCTGATGGAAGATCGGGCGAAGCTTTGTCCGGATTCAATCACGATCGCTTATGCGCCACACGTGCAGACACAGCACCTTGAACAGGCACGAGCGATCGGTGTTCAGCATGTCATGACACGCGGGCAATTTGATCGCTCGTTGCCAAACTTGTTTGCCGGATCGCTGTAGGCGACGGTCCGTGCCCCTTAGGATTTGTGGAGACTGTTTGATGCCTTCCGTTCTCGCGATTGCGGCGCACCCTGACGATATCGAATACATGATGGCGGGGACGATGTTGCTTCTCAAGCAACGCGGTTGGGACCTGCATTATGTCAACTTGTGCGACGGTTCACGCGGCAGCACGACGCTATCACGTGAGGAATGCGCCGCGACTCGACTGCAGGAAGCTCAGCACGCGTGCGAGCTTCTAGGGGCGACGTTCTATCCGCCAATCTTTCCCGATATGGAGGCGGCCTATAACATCCAGAACGTCGCAAAGGTGACCGCGTTCGTCCGCCAGGCAAAAGCGTCGATCGTGCTCACACAGCCACCGATCGATTATATGGAAGACCACCAAAATAGCTGCCGGTTGGCTGTCAGCGCGGCGTTCTCGCACGGCATGCCGAATCTGATCAGTGATCCGCCCGTCGAACCGTATTACGAACCGGTAACGGTCTATCACTGCCAACCGGTCGGAAATCGGACCCAGCTTTGCGAGGTCGTGCCCCCACATTTCTATGTCGATGTCAGCGATGTCGTTGAGCAAAAGGTCGAACTGTTGGCGTGCCATGCGAGCCAGAAACAGTGGCTCGATCAAAGTCAGGGGATGGATAGCTATCTACAAGCACTGCGTGATGTGAACGCGGAAACAGGACGGATGAGCGGAGTGTTCGAGTTCGCCGAAGGCTGGCGAAAACATCTGCACTGGGGATTCTGTGGTCCCGATGATGATCCGTTGCGCGAGGCTTTGACGGATCGGATTCGCGATAGCGAGTGATCGTGGCAGGTTGATCAGTGAGCGAATTGAAGCCGCGGGTCATCCAACCCCAGACGCTTCATTTTCTTATAGAGCGTTGTACGATTGATGTCGAGTGAGTCTGCGGTCGCGGCACGGTTCCAGTTGTGGCGACGCAGGCAATGCAAGATGATCTCGCGCTCGGGGCCTTCAAGCGCTTCGCGAAGGCTTTTGTCTTCAAAGTCAGCTGGCGTAACGGCAAGGTTTGGCGACTGCATGCCGAGCTCCGGCAGTGCCGCGCCCATCGGATCGGCGATCTTACCAAGGACCTCTGGCGGCAAATCTTCGAGTGTCAGATGGTCACCTCGTGAAAGAAGTACCGCACGCTCGACGACGTTCTGCAACTGGCGAACGTTACCCGGCCAGCGATAGGCCTGCATTTGTGCCATCGCTTTCGAATCAAATGCCTCGACCTTCCGTCCGCAGGTCTCCGCTGCCTCACGAAGGAAGTAATCGACGAGCAATGGGATATCGCCGACACGTTCGCGGAGCGACGGCAACATGATGTTGACGACATTGATCCGATAGTACAAATCTTGTCGGAACTTGCCTTCGGTGACGGCCTTGGACAGGTCTTCGTTGGTCGCCAAAATGACGCGCGTATCGACCGAATGTGTTTTCGTTCCGCCGAGTTGCTCGAACTGAAACTCTTGCAACACACGCAGCAACTTGACCTGCATCGCTGCCGTCGCCGTTCCGATCTCGTCCAGAAACAGAGTGCCATGGTCGGCGAGTTGGAACTTCCCCACTTTGTCAGCAGCTGCGCCCGTAAACGCGCCTTTGACGTGACCGAACAATTCGCTTTCCAGCAAGTTATCAGGCAACGCACCACAAGCGACTTCGACAAAGGGTTTGCCGCGGCGTGAGCTGCGTTCGTGGATCGCACGAGCGATCATACTCTTACCGGTTCCGTTTTCGCCGGTGATCAAGATCGACGCACGAGCATCGGCGATGCTATCGATCACGTCGAAAATTTTCATCATCCGGTAGTCGTGGCTGATGATGCCCTCGAGACCTGCGCGGCGGTCGAGACGTTCACGCAGTTTTTCGTTTTCTCGCTCGATGTCACGCTGTGAAACGGCACGACTGATGGCAAGGTTCAACTCGTCATCAATCATCGGCTTGGTCAGCAGGTCAAACGCACCTGCCTTGATCGCCTCGATCGCAGTGTCGGGTGTACCGTAGCCAGTCATCACCAGCACAACAGTGTTTGGATGCCGCTTTTTGGTGTACCCAATCAGCTGGAAACCGTCTTCATCGCGAAGCCGCAAATCGGTAATCAGCAAATCGTAGGGACGCTGGTCCAAAGAGACCTTCGCGCCTTCAATGCAGTCGGCAACATCGACGCTGTGACCGAGCTCGCGCAGCCAATCCGCCATCGACTGAACTAAGTGCCAGTCATCGTCAACAAGCAGGATAGAGGCCGTCGGGGTCATATTGCTCGGTCGTCTTCGAAATCAAATGGTGCCGGCAATGCCGGGATAGAGTTCTGCACCAATTCCTAGGTCACCATTAGGAAAAACGCAAAAAAGTGCCCGATGAATCACAAATCGCTGGCCCCTCATTGTGAGGGAACCGTCCTGCGAACAAGAAATGCTGGATTCCTGGCAATTTGTTGTCCATTTTTCGGGGGGGATGGCTGGGGGGCTCCCACTTGACGAGCCATACTCTTACCTCGGCGATGTTACGCCAATGACGGATGTAACGGGTCGAATCGCTTTGAAAAGCACGAATGACGGGAGACGCTGGCTCTCGGAATGCTGTGAGACAACTAGGAAAACGTGAATCGAGAACAAGATGTCTTTGAAAACGTTGGTCGTAGATGATCACGAGGCGGCACGCATCGGGATCGCACAGTTGATGGATGGGACGTCGGTTTCCATCGCAAAATCCGTTTGCGATGGTGAGTCAGCTCTTCACTGCATCAACGAAGAAGAATTTGACGTCATTCTGATCGACGTCCAAATGAAAAAGATGGATGGACTTGCGCTCCTTGAGGAGATCCGCGGTGAGCACCCGGAGTTGCCGGTCGTCTTTTTTAGCGCTTATGACTACCCCGTCTACATGGCGCGAGCGGTTGCAAACGGTGCACAAGACTATGTCCTCAAGAGCGATCGCTCCGACGTGATCGAGCGAGTCATCAAGCATGCGAGCGAACACCGGACGAGTTGTCCTGGCGGTCGATTAGACCAACTGCGCAACCAATTGATCGAATCGATCAAGTCGAAGGATCTGCCAGAAGCTTTTCCTTTGACCGGACGCGAAGCACAGGTTTTGCGTCACGTCGCATATGGCTTGAGTAACCGAGAGATCGCCAAGTCGCTATCAATCAGTGTTGAAACGGTCAAAGAGCATGTGCAAAACATCTTGCGAAAGACAGGCGCGAGCGATCGTACAGATGTGGCGGTGCGGGCCGTACGTCAGGGTTTCGTTTGATCTTGGCGATCGTTTGATCTTGGCAAGCAGCTGAACCTAGCCGATCGCGTGTTTGGATCGACGTGACTTGATCGCCGCTAATGCGGGGATCGAGAACACTTGTGGGATGAATGTCGCAATGGCCATCCCAAATACCAAGACGTGCGAGACGACAAAGGCGAATGGTTCTCCGGCGTAGCGACGAATCGGACTTTCGCCAGTGATGAATGTCACGGCGACAAGGACCACCGTGCTGGCTCCGAGCATGACGTTTCCCCATTGCAGCGAGTGATGTCCACGGAGCACCGCCAAGCTAAGCAGCACGGCCGGCAAGTGGGGAAAGACGCAAAGCTTCGCTATGTCGATCGAGATTTCCGTGGTTGAGATTGGGAACTCAAAGTCAACAAAGCAGAAGAGCGTCCATGCCGCGATGAATCCGATCAGGATCGCACCGTGTCCGACCGCAGAGACGATGGCTGCTTGTTCAATCCGCTTGGGTTGACGGCACCAACGGACAAATCGATGTAGGGAGGATTCTGGTAAGCCCGCGACGGCTTCGCCTTTTCGAAACCGATTGAGATCCGCTGCCAATTCGCCGGCCGTCTGGTACCGATTGCTTGGTTCGGTCGCCAAACAGGTCAAACAGATCTTTTGCAGGTCACCGGGGACATGGCTTTGGTGTTTGAACCCAATGAAGTCACCTTGGTAGATGCGTTGCATCAATCCGAATGGTGTTGCGGCAGCGAACGGATGGTGCCCAGTCAAAAGTTGATAAAGCACCACGCCGAGTGCGAACACATCGATCGTCGGCTTCAGGCGATCCGGATCGGCATCGAGTTGCTCGGGGGACATATAGAGCAACGTCCCAAACTGTTTGGTCGTCGAAGCGTCCGAAGCATCGAGTTCGACAGCTCGCGACAATCCAAAGTCAGCAACGAGCACTTTCCCGGGGAAGATTGATTCGTCATCGGGGCGTTCGGGGTCCGATGTGAACAGTAGGTTTGCCGGTTTAAGATCCAGATGCAGAACTTTTTGGCTATGGCAATGGGCGACAGCTTCGGCCACCTTTCTGATTAAATCGGTGACTTGATCGACTGGCTGCGGACCGGGATTGTTTTCCATCCAAGTTGCCAAGTCTCCACGGTCGGCGTAGCGAGTGACCAGATAAAAACAATCACGCCAGCGACCGACCTCCAGGATGTCGATCAGCCCCGGATGGTCACACTTGGCAGCGATCCGGGCTTCTTCAAAGCATCGTTCATCGAACGCACCAGCAGAGTTCTTGCGTATGCGAGGGACTTTGATTGCGACTTGACGACCGATCACTGTATCCACGGCCAAATAGACGCTGCTCATCCCGCCGTGTCCAATCAGCCGTTCGATTTGGAAGCGGCCAATCGAAGAAATCGAAGCGAGCGGGTTCGTTCGGTCGCGAACTTCTTTACCTTGCTCATCGAATTCGACCACGGTATCGTCGCCGGACCAAGAGTCACTTAGTTCGTCGACACCCAAGCAAGAATCAACGATCTCCCCGAAGTGAATTTGTCGATCCAGTGCGGCGGCGTGCTGCGGGAATCGATCACAGAGTTCACGCTGACGCTCGGCGCGTTGTTCGCAGGGAGTCAGCCGATAGCTGTTGTACAGAATGGCGAGAACAGACTCGGCGTCTTTGTCCAGATCGGGGAACTGCTCCAGCACTCTTTCCAGCGAACAGTCCAGACCACGAGACGCCAAGTCAACTTGGAATGTCAGGGCTTGGTCGAGTCGTACGTCGGTGCCTTGCGGATCACCGTAAGGTTGTTCGGGGGATTGAACCATCGCGGGGCGTCGCGGTTCTAGTCACGAGGTTGGGGCAACAGGTCCTTCAATTCAAGCGGCCAATGTGCTCTCAGACGTTGCAGGCGCATGCGGCATGCATCTGGCGTCAAACCAATTTCATCGGCAATGTCAGTCCACGAGCAGCCTTGCATTCGCAATTCGACCAAGCGGTAGTCCAGCGTTCCGAATCGCGATTGCAGATACTCTCTCAGGTCGCCTTGTGTCGCATGGTCGAGCGGTTCAGGAACGTCGCTTTGCAAATCGCGGTGTTCATCAATGGTCGCCGTATTGCGGCGGATGTCACGTTTGCTTGCAGTGTGGAATCGGATCTTTTGCTGCACCTTCTCCCGCGACGCTTTGACCAGTTTGGAGAGTGCCTCCTTAGGAGTCATCTGGCTGGTGCAGCCGGTGCGTGAAGCGATCAGAAAATCGGTAAACACGCTCTGCGCGATGTCAACCGAATCCAGCATGCGCCGTACTTCGGAACTGGCGATGCGGGTACGGATTTCCAGCCGAATTTGTGTCTCGAACTCACGCACAAATTGCGTCGTTGACTCTTCGCAACCCTCGACAGCATTTCGGAGTAGCGTCTCGATTTCTTGATGATCCATCTCAACCGCTCATGACCGACATTATGAAAAGATTAACCAGATTAAAACTGAGCCAAGACCCACGCACAATGGAAACATTTGTCGACATTGCGAATTTGAGTTAATCAATAAAAAAACCTCGAAGCAAATCTGCCCCGAGGTTCAAATATTCACCACTTTGTGGCGTTTTCAGTATACCTGTGGGCGTGTTCACGCCCTGCGGTCATGTTTGGCTTTGAGGGTGATTCCTCAATTCGATGACGGCGATTGGTGGGCCAATCACTAACGTACCGGTGCAATCGGGAGTCGACTGACCGATGGTTGACGTGAGACGACCGGTGCCGGGATTCGGAAGTAATCCGCAGCCGAGATCGGTTCGGCGATTGGTTGGTTCAGGTGTGCCGCGGCAGGAGGTGCGACGATCGAGGGTTGGCCGGGTTCGGTTTCGATCATTTCCACAGGTGCCCCGGTTTCCGCTGGTCCCCCAGTGCAACCACCGTCGCAACCGTCGCCACAACAAACATCTTTTTTGACCGGTGTCCACGAGTACTCGCAAGCCGGGCAGGTGTACTTCTCTGTTTTCAGCACGCAGACTTTGCGGACACGCGCTCCGTTGTGAACACAGTTGGTGCAGCCTTGTCCGTCGCAGCTATCGCACGCGGCACACGCGGCTTGCTTCGATTTTTGCCATGGGAACACGACGCGAGGAATGCAGATCAGTTTCGATTCAACTTTGAAGCAAGTCTTCTCGACGTCGACTTGTTCGGCTTTTAACTCGCAGCAGTGGTCGCAAACGGGGCAGTGGCAGCTCGCTCCGGTCTGGCTGAACAGTTTGCCAGCTTCGGCGGTTGGCGATTGCGAGACCATCAAGGCGACTGCAAAAAGCAGGGCCCAGTTCGCTCGTTGGAGGATCAATTTGGTCATGAGTGATGTCTCAAGCATAAGTATGATTTATTGGAAGCGATGCATTGGTTTGTCTAATGCGTCGCATTAAAAATCGATCATGTAGCGGAAGCCGAGAATCGTGAAGTCTCCATCAACACCTTGTGCCAATGGGACGTTCGATCGACCTTGTCCCGCATCTTCGATCTCACCGAACACCAAGTTCGTTTGCAACTTGGAGTTCGCCGTCCAGTACCAGTTACTGCTGAGTGTTACCGCGTAGCCTTGGCCACCATGGATGTCAGCATCCGACAAGTCCAAGTAGTCTCCGCGAACGCCAACTGACAGAGCACCCCAGCCCGTTCCCGTGCCGCCACAGCAACGGTCGACCAAGAAAAAGTTTTCAAATGGCTTGACCCGATCGATCGTTCCGCTGGTTCGATCCAACGGTACATACTCGCCGGTCAAGAAGTAGTTGGCGAACAGGTACGCACCTTGGAAGTGCAAGTCGTTTCCGTTGAAGCCGCCGAGTGGATCACGCTGCACCCAGGTGTTGATGTATTCGCCGGTCAATTGGAACGCACCGATGTTGAGCATCGATTCGAAGGCCAATTGCTGATAGGTTTCGGCACCGAGCAAGCGACCGGTATCCCACCAACGTGAACTGCTGCGAGCGAGCGGTCGAGTTCGGAATCGGCCTTCATTCGAATTGCTGTCGTTGTCCAGCGTACCGTCGCCATCGGTCGTATTGACCGATCCAGCGATCGCGCAGTGGTAGTAGCCGCGGCCGCCGCTGATCTCGTCATACCAAGGGCTCATTGCCAAACGGCCGTACATGCCGGCTTCGTCGTAGTCGCCACGATAACGCCCATCGCCAGAGATGTTTTCCAACAGGAACGCACCGTAACGCCAGTTGTAAACTTCGCTGTCGCTGTAGCCGTACATGCACGCACCCAATCGACGCGCGTCTTCGTTGAACGATTCGACGACGAGCGGCCGTTCGATGAAGATGTTGTGGCGGCTGCTGTTGAGGTGATCCAAGCCGATGGGGCGTTTTTGGTTTCCGATCAAGAACTGCTGGTTATGGGGCAGGTTTTTGAACCCCATGTAAGCGTCCTTCATCTCCGGAGCACTTGGGTTGTTGAAGTCGATCGAAATGCGGTACAGCATTCCGCCTGGTACATCACCGGACCACGTCAAACGGACACGGCGGAAATCCCAACGGTCTTCGGGGTCTTGATTCGGGTCACCCGATTCCAGGTAGTTCGTGCCGGCGTCCTCGTCGATGAAACTCCAATTGTCGAGGTGAACTCGACCGTTCAGTTTGCCGGAAGGCTTTTTCTTTTTAGCGTCCGCGTCGGCTTTGACCTTGTCTTGATACTTCGTCCAAGATCCTTCCAGGTTTTCAAAACGTTCAACGAGTGCGTCATAATCAGCACGCGAGACGCTGTCGCCTTCGATCGCGCCGTACTCGGTATCGTCAGCGATCGCTTGCCCGTCGTCTTCCAGCAACGCGATTCGCTGCTCCGGAATTTCGGGACCAAAATCCAAGTACGGCTCGTCGGCGTTAGCCGCCGAAGCGGTCATTCCGGCGCTCAAAGCCAGAAGTAATGACAAACGTTTAAAACGTGTGCTGAGTGATCGTCTCATTGCATCCATGCAGTTGACAGGCAAGATGCAGGCCGCCGAGCACCAATCCTTTGGCGCTCACCATAGCAACCTCGCAAAGTCTTTTGAGACAGAAGCGAATTTCGATGTTGCGAAATTATCTGCCTCAGAAACAGGCGATCGGTTGCAATCGTCAAAACGGATCGATTGATCCGATTAAGAATTAGCGGTTTGGGGGCGGCTTCATCTTTCGATCGCGATGACCCCTGCGACGCACACAGACTGAAAAGTTTGCGTCATCGGTAGAGGTCCGTCTCGCAACCCTCGCGACCGCTAAGTTTTCTCTAGTCCGGTCACGGAACCTCGGGTATTATTAACAATGCGTTAAGGAACGGTTGGGTTTTTGTGTGTGTCCTGTGAGGGCATTTAGCAAGGAGTGGGAAGCGAATGATCGCCAGGAAATCACTAGAACAGAGCTTGGAGATGATCGAAGATTCGATCTCCGGCCAGTGTGACCAAATCGAAGCGATGATCCGGTCTGCCTACCGTGGGCTTTGTGAGCGATGCATGGGAACCGCCGACAATGTGTTGGCGATGGAAGAACGCATCAACGAGAACGAAGTTCAAATCGAAGAGCATTGCCTCGCCGTCTTGGCGTTGCATCAACCGGTCGCAAGTGATTTGCGGCGAACTGCGGCGGCATTAAAAATCAACGCCGATTTGGAGCGGATTGCTGATCTCGCCTTAAACCTTGCCGAACGCACCGAATCTCTGGTTGAGTTTCCTCATTTGGAAATTCCCAGTCGCCTGACGGATATGGTGCTGTTCTCGATCAACATGTTGCGAGATGCACGCGAGGCATTCTTGAAAGTCGATAAAGGCCTGGCGATGAAAGTTCGCGGCGATGATTGCAAACTCGACGAAATGAATCGCCAAGTAATTCTAGAGCTCACCGAAAAAATGACGGCCCATCCGGAGTGGGTGTCTGGCTACCTCCATGTCTTTTCCGCCTCGCGGATTGTCGAGCGGATCGGCGACCACGCGACCAATATCGCAGAAGACATCGAGTATGTCGTTGATGGCGAAATACATCGGCACCAATAACTACTCCGCCATCAAGCGAAGCCGTTCCCTCAATTGGCGATCAGAGCCAAGTATTGAATGAAGCCGTCCGGGGAATCATCGCGTAAATGATTCTTCGCGATTCCAAGAATGTCTCGTGCGGCTTTGATAATCGATGCGTGGTCGACTTGGTGAGGGGCGAGGTATGCCAATACTTGCTGTCGCAACGCTTGCGCTGCGGGAGACAGCCCTTCATCCGATTCATCGTCTCGGCTGATCGAACGCAGCGTATGGATCACGACCGAGTCACGCAGTGGGCTTCTGGAGTGGCTGTTCGACAGGATCGCTTCGATCATCAACCCCGCAACATCGATCGACACGCTGCTCGTTGGAGCCGCTTGGTGCGAATCGTTGCTGCTGGAGTCATCGCTGCTCGATCCAGTTTGGGCTGAGTCGGTAGGACGAACATTGCCTTCGTGTCGGCGACGCCGACGACGATCAGCTGCACGAAGGTTCGCCTTGATTTTTGACCGGGACATGGGACGTAAAGAAAGCGCTTGGTACGGTCCGACACACTCCTTCCACGATATCTAATCTGGAAAAAGATTTCAGTGCATCTGGCTGTTTTTTCAGCACTTTGTCATGGCGGGGATGCCTGAGTCGGCTTGATGGAGGGGGTTTCCACAGGCAAAGCCGTGATCCGCTCGCCTTCAGTGGACGAAGGCCTGACGCTTTTGTCGGTTGTGTCGGCTGCGATCGGTCGATCCGAATTGGCGCCCGCGGAAATGCGACACGGATAGATAGTGATGAGCTAGCTTCATACAGCGTCGCGTTCCCCATTCACCGTCAAATCGGGTTCACCCCACCGCATGATCCACGTCCAACAATTAACCAAACGTTACGAGGATCTGCAGCGAGGTCGTTTTACCGCAGTCGATGGCATCTCCTTTACCGCGAAGCGTGGAGAAATCTTCGGCCTACTCGGGCCAAACGGTGCAGGGAAAACGACGGTGCTTCGCATCTTAAGCACCGTGCTTGAGCCAAGCGAAGGGATTGTGACAGTCGCAGGGTATGACGTGGTTCGTGATCCTGCCGAGGTCCGGCGAAGCATCGGATTCGTCAGCAATAACACCGCCATCTACGATCGCATGACCGCGTGGGAGATGGTTGAGTATTTCGGCCGTCTTCATGGGATGCGACGCGATGAATTGCGTGATCGCATGGAGGAACTGTTCAGTCAGTTGCGAATGGACGACTTCCGCGACGTGCCTGGCGGAAAGATGTCGACCGGGATGAAACAGAAAGTATCGATCGCGCGGGCGATGATTCACGACCCTCCCGTCTTGATCTTTGACGAAGCCACATTGGGCTTGGACGTCTTAGTGGCACGCAACCTTTTGGCGGTGATTCGATCGCTGCGTGATGCCGGCAAGTGCTTGATTTTCTCGACTCACATCATGAGCGAAGTCGAGCGACTTTGTGACAAGATCGCGATCATGTATCGAGGCAAAATCCTCGACACCGGAACCCTTGATGAACTACGGCAACGGCACCAAGAAGACGACTTCGAAGAACTCTTCTTCGGTTTGCTAAGCCAGCACGAGCGTGAAAATGGTCGGGTCAGTGACACGGCTGTCGAACGCTGCGAAGGAGACGTTTTGGCATGAGTAGGCATTCCGACGCATCACGCACAAATGCGACGCCGTCCGACCAGGCTCGGTGGAGCGCGATTTGGCTAATCTATCTCCGCGAGATGCGTGACCAACTGCGTGACCGCCGAACTCTGTTCACGATCGCAGTGCTGCCAATCATGCTGTATCCGCTCGTCGGAATGTTGTTGTTGCAGATCGCTCAGTTTTCGCGGCAACATCCGACCGCCGTCTGCTTGGTTGGGACCGAGCATTTGGTCGACGGGCCGCCACTGCTCGAAGGTGAGTCCTTTGCAACCGATCTGACAGAAGACTCCGATGCGATCGAGATGATGGCGTATCGGTGGGATGAACTCACCGGGAATTCAGGATCAAAGAATGCTTCCCAGCGAAACGCCAGCGACTTGGATGAAATGGTCAGGGAAAAGGCCAAGCGTTGGGTTTCCGAAGGCGCGTTTGATTTGGTGGTCCTGTTCCCTCCGGATTTCAAACAAACCTCATTGGATCAGAACTTAATCGGTTCGGCCAATCAAGAAACGGCTACGCCACATTCGCAAATTGCCCTGTACTTCAACGCTGGTCGCGATCAGTCGGTCGTCGCACGGGGACGCGTCGCATCCATTCTTACCGCGTGGCGAGGTGAGTGGATCAAAGAACGCTTGTCAGGAGTAGGAATCGATCCGGAGGTTTTACTACCGTTTGATTGGGCTGATCAAGACATGTCGCCCAAGCAGACACGCGAGACTGCATTCTGGAGCAAGCTGCTCCCGTTCATCATGCTAGTGTGGGCGATGACCGGAGCGTTTTATCCGGCGATCGACTTAGTCGCAGGTGAGAAAGAACGCGGGACATTAGAAACGCTACTTTGCAGTCCCGCACTTCGTTGCGAGATCGTTTGGGGCAAGCTTGGTGCGGTCGCAACCTTCAGTATGCTGACAGCGTTGTTGAACGCGGGCAGTATGCTGATGACCAGTTCATTGGCCTTTAAACACATCAACATCGCCGGAACGTCGCAAGCCTTTGGTGCACCGCCACTCGTTCCGATGCTTTGGCTTTTCGTCGCACTGATTCCGTTGTCTTGTTTGTTCAGCGCGCTCGCATTGGCCGTTGCCGCGATGGCACGTAGCAGCAAAGAAGGACAGTATTACCTGATGCCTTTGATGATGGTCACGTTACCACTGGTGATGTTGCCAATGCTGCCCGGTTCAACATTGAACATCGGCACAAGTTTGATTCCTGTCACAGGAATGTTCTTGCTGGTTCGGGCATTGGTCGAAGGCCAATACACCACCGCACTGTTTTATCTGCCGATGGTAGCGACCGTCACGGGAGTCTGTCTGTGGGCTGCCGCGCGCTGGGCGAGGCACCAATTTGAAAACGAGTCGGTGTTGTTTGGCGGCGGCGAACAATGGGAACTTGGGATGTGGGTCCGCCACCTTTGGAGAGACCGTCAGCAAGCGGCAACGCCGGCACAAGCCTATGCCTGTGGCGCGTTTATCCTGGTGACATTGTTCTTCGCACGTCTGAGCGTGGCGATTACGCCGACGGACTTTGCCGGGATCGCCAAGATGATCATGTTGCCTCAGGTCTTGATCGTGTTCCCACCGCTACTGATGGCGACGATGTTTACAACCTCGATTCGCGAAAGCTTGCGGATTCGTATGACCCACTGGACGGTACTGCCACTCGCAGTGCTGTTTGGTGTCACGTTGCACCCGACCTATGTGATGCTTTCCAAGTTCATCAATCACTTGTATCCGGTCAGCGCCGAAGCTGCCGAGGCGATGAAGCCGTTCGCCGAACAAATCGGTTCGGCATCGTGGACATCGGTGGTGCTTTTGATGGCCGTCCTGCCGGCGTTCTGTGAAGAGCTCGCATTCCGAGGGTTTATCTTTGGCGGCCTGGTACGTGAGCGGGGTAAGCTGCGGGCGGTTGCGATCACCGCGCTAATGTTCGGGATTTCGCATGGTGTTCTGCAGCAATCGATCGCCGCGTCTTTAATGGGCATCGTGCTGGGCTGGATCACGCTACGAACCGGAAGCATCCTTCCTTGCGTGCTTATCCATGTGACGAATAACTCATTGTCGGTGTCGCTTGACCGTATCGCGTCAAGCGGGTGGGAAGGGGCTCAGATGTTTGTCACGCAAACCGAACTGGGGCCGTCGTACCAGCCGTTCTGGACCTTGATCAGCATGGGGGTCGCGACGACATGCTTGCTGTACTTCGGAACGATGACTCCAGCAATTGATGAAAGTGACGCGGAAATCATCGCCGACCATCAAGACTATGTGGATCCAACGAAGTCACTGATCGCCGCCAACGGCGTGTGAGACAACGTCCGGTCTTCAACACAGCTCGACGGTTGCCAAGTCGTTCGTCCTCTTGGTATCTCGTCTTCTTGCTGAGCTCGCATTGGCAACCACAGCGATGCTGTTGCTTCTCTACGAAAGTACGCCTGCACTATCGGGCAACTACGGGAGCTGAATTCCCCATCGAGTGAGCTGCTTGAAAGGCGACGATCGGATCTCAACTTGGCGGTGAGAGTCCCCAGCATAGCGGTGTCCTTTACGATCTCGTCAAGCAACAACACTGGTGCTGATTGAAGTTCTTTTTCATCCGATTGAAATCGTTTGTGGACGCACGATTATTGATGTCGCGCGGCGCACGCATCAATAGACGATAGGTGTTACTTGCGCGATCGCTCGATGCGCCTTACATCGCATGCAGCGGACGTCGAAAACACCTTGTGATCCTTCAAAAAACGCTTCAAAAAGGGTTACTTACAACCCGAACGCGAGAAATTTTTTTCAGGCGTTTGGGGCAATTCATCGCCCGCAAAAAACCTGTCAAAGAATGACCACTCCACGTTGCGCGGACGGTCGAAAACAAAATTCGTGACGCTTTAAAAGTCTCGGTTAATATCCTGTGCGATGTATGCAGTTCATTGCACTGTTGATCCTACACACGATCGAGAGGTCATCTTGATGAAACTATCCCGTTGGTTGCTGACGGGGGCTTTGCTTGCCCCCGTTATGTTATCGAGCGGATGTGGTGGTTCGAACAACGACACCACCTATCTGCCAGTAGCGCCCCCTACACCTGAGGAGCGTGAAGCCGCTAAGGCGTACACAGAACAAATGCTCAAACGACCGGGCACTTAGTTCTTGTTTTCTTTTCAGTAATGTTTCGAGCGTCACTCGGTTGAAAAGGCGGCTTTGAAGACGACGAACGAACCTCTTTTTCACCCCTTTCTGATTTCTATTTTTCCAAATGACTAACCATCAGCAAACTTCTCTCCGCAAACCAGCGCGACGCCAAGGTTTTACCTTGGTTGAATTGTTGGTCGTGATTGCCATCATCGGCATTCTCGTGGGGCTGTTGCTACCTGCCGTCCAGGCAGCTCGTGAGGCAGCTCGCCGAATGAGTTGTAGCAACAACTTCAAACAGATCGGACTCGCACTCCACAACTACCACTCAGCTTACAAACGTCTCCCGATGAATGCCGGCGGCACGAAATCGGGTGGTTCGGGCTATAATAATTCTCTTTGGCTGAGTTGGATGGTTGGCACGCTGCCCTTCATGGAGCAGCAAGGCTTGTGGGATCAGATCAGCAATCCCTATGGGTTTGAACGTGACCGCGTTACTCCCATCAACCCACCGTACCCACCAATGGGACCTCCGCCGTGGGAAGAGTTCTACGCACCATGGCTGACTCAGGTGCAAACGTTCCGTTGCCCCAGTGACCCTGCGACCC
The DNA here is from genome assembly GCF_002251265.1 of Rhodopirellula sp. MGV. Lineage (NCBI taxonomy): Bacteria > Pseudomonadati > Planctomycetota > Planctomycetia > Pirellulales > Pirellulaceae > Rhodopirellula > Rhodopirellula sp. MGV. The sequence goes on from NZ_NPDI01000069.1 coordinate 127,598, forward strand.
TCACACCAGGTCGCGTCGCATTCAGCAACTACACCGCGTGTACTGGTGATGCGATCAAAGAACAGCACCACTCGGGTGTTTGGCACGACGGCCAACCTTGGACCGGTGGCGGATGGAATGAATCGATCGTAAAGCGTTGGGGCCGTGGAGCATTCCAAGCCCGTCACTTTACTCGATTCCGTGACTTCCAAGACGGTTTGAGCAACACGATCGCTGCCGGCGAAATCGCTTGCGACCTGGGTTCACGCGAAATCATGACCGTGGCTCTTCTTGACAACCAAGTCGAGCGTCAAACGCCGAACTACTACGAGACCAGCGGTGCGATCGATCCGGAACGTCCAAGGTTCTGGGCTGAAACCGCAACGCTTGACGACAACATCAACCACGGTCGTGGTCACCGTTGGAGCGATGGTCGTCCGCAATCGTCTGGCTTCGTCACGATTCGCCCGCCAAATAGCTACAACGTCATCGAAGCACACGGAAGCCGCGGCTTGCTGAGTGCATCGAGTCGTCACCCCGGTGGCGTGCACGTCTTGATGTCTGACGGTGCGGTGAAGTTTATTACCGAGTCTATCGACACCGGTGACCAAACGCATATTCCTTACGGCGAACCGAACCCTCCAGACACTAGCCTGGGTGCCGGCAAGCCAAGCCCCTACGGTATCTGGGGTGCTCTCGGAACTCGTGCAGGTCACGAAGTTATCGATCAAGAATTCTAGTCTTGGCGGCGACATGCGGGAAACAAGACATCAGCATTCTGTTGGTTGACTTCTCTCGCAACACAACGATTCTTTCTGGTCAGCACTCTCGTCGTTTTCTACGGCGAGGGTGCTTCTTCTTTTGGTATCGGTGTAAGCCGCACCTAAACTGTCTAAATGGCTTTCATACCGAATCTTTTGTTCCGGCATCTTCGATGAAACAGGTCGTCAAGCTCGCTCTTCGCTGTCCGATCACCGTCTGCGTCACAGGTCTGCTTTGTGTCTTGTCGGTGGGGTGCTCGCAATCAGCCAATGAGGTCAAGCCGGCGGGGTCGGTTGATCACGCGAACGACTTACAAGGGGTGAGTGAATCCACTCAGCAAGCGGCGCTGAACGTTCCCGAGGATGACCTGTCAATCGAGGCCATCGCCAAAGAGATTGAGCAAGGGCACATCGCTAACGCTCAAAAGGCGATCAACAAACGTTTGATCGCTGATCCCGGCGACGAAGCGACCATTGAACTGAATGCCGACTTGCTGTGGAAAAATAACAGTCATGATGCGGCAATCGAAGTTTATCGAAGCTTGATCCAATCCGACAAAACGCCCGCGAGGTCATTGTTGGTCAAGTTGATCGATGCCTACATCCAGACCGGCCAGCCCTTTAGCGCTGTCGAAACGCTAAAGACCGCAATCAAGCATTACCCTCGCTTCACGCAATTCCACTACGACATCGCTGGGATTGCCGCCGCGGTCGGAATCACCGATGAAGGTGTGCCTTCGCTGCAAACGTTGATTATGCATGGCCAGTCGGATCTGGAAACGGTCACCATCACCACCAACCCCGGGCGAGTCAAACCGGACTGGGAGTACTTGTTTCGTTTGGTACACACGCACCCCGAGCGTGAAGAATTGCAACTCGGTTTGGCCGCCATCGACATCTCAAACGTGCGTTACGACGATGCCGCTAAGAAACTTGAGATGCTGCTTGAGCGGCGTCCGAAAATGGCGCGAGCACAGTTGCTATATGGCAAGTGTTTGGTCGAAATTAACGACGTCGAAAGGCTACGCAACTGGGTCGACAATCTGAAGGTCGATCTGAGCGACAGTCCCGAGTACTGGAACGTGATCGCGCTTTGGGCGCAAAACCGCGGCGAGCACGAAGAGGCCTGCCGGGCCTATTGGGAAGCTCTCGACCGTGACCCAAGTAATTTCAAAGCGATGATCGGCTTGCACCAAAGTTTGCTTCAGGTTGGGAAGCTTGACGACGCCGAAACGGTTGCTCGCTATATCGAGCTAGAAACTGAACTGCGAAGCGCTCTCAATGATTTCTTCGAGACCAAGGAATCCTCACAGCGTCTGGGGCTGTTGATCGCGACGACGGTCTATCAACTCGGTCGTCCTTGGATCGCGGAGGCTTGGGCACGCCATGCCTTGCGACTTCCCAACGAAAAGGTCGCTGGGATTACTGCAACGTACAAACAGATCCGTAGCGAACTGACAAAGAATACTCCGTGGCAACAACGCAAAAAGTCGCTGCCGGTCTTGTTGGCAGACCTCGCCACCCTGCCTCCGCCCCAATGGCATTTCCCCGAATCAGGTTCCAATCAAAACATCGCGACCAAAGCCCCGATTCCGCGGTTCGTCAACGAAGCCGTGCTGCGTGGCTACGAACATTCGTCATTGAAAGACGTCAAAGGGGGCAAGAACGGATATTGGATTTACCAAACCGTTGGTGGTGGCGTTTCAGTGTTGGATTTTGACCTCGACGGTTGGCCTGATTTAGCGTCGGCGATGCTGAACGGAACACCGATGGAGGTCGATTCATCGCCAAATGAGCTGCACCGCAATCTTCAAGGCAAGATGATGCGTTGCGATGCGCACGCAAACTATGTTGATCATGGGTTCGGACAAGGGATCGCAATTGGTGATGTCAATGGCGACGGATTTCCAGACATGATCGATTTGAACATCGGCGAGAATCGGTACTACCAAAACAACGGCGACGGGACGTTTACTGATCTGACTGAGACGCTTGGGTTGAAGGGAAAGCGTTGGTCGACATCGGGCGTGATCGCCGACCTCGATTCCGACGGAGCGTTGGATTTTTATGAGGCCTGTTACTGTGACGGGATGGAGCCGTATGAAAAGCATTGTGGTGGCGACAGCCATGTCACGACTTGCTCGCCCCTGTTCTTCGCGGCACAAGACGACGTGTTGTGGCGTGGCGGTGAATCCTTGGCGGTTCGCAACGCTTCAACATCATTGGGCGAAGTCGCCGCAGCCGGGCGAGGGTTGGGGATCGTTGCCGGATATTTCGATGAGATTCCGGGGATGGATTTTTATGTTGCGAACGATATGTCGGCGAACCATCTGTGGTCTCCGTCAGGTGATGGTGACGAAGCAAATTGGACTGAAGTCGGAACGGTTCGTGGCGTTGGTCTGAGTGGGATCTCGCTCGCGCAAGCCTCAATGGGAATCGCCGCGGCTGATCCCGACTTCGATGGCGATATCGATTTTTACGTGACACACTTTTCAACCGATTACAACACGTACTACGAACAGGTCGCACCAGGAAGCTGGGTCGACAAGACATACCAAACCGGGATGTTGGAACCGACGATGACCTGGCTCGGTTTCGGAACGCAGTGGGTTGATATGACCAATCACGGCAACCTCGAGCTATTTGTTGCCAACGGTCATGTGAACAAACCGGCAGACGGTTCAGGTGGGTACATGATGAGACCACAACTGTTTGCACGCCAACCGAATGGCCGTTGGAAGGAACACGAGCCAGCAACAATTGGGACCTACTTCGAACAAGAGCATCTTGGACGCGCGGTCGCATACGCAGATGTTGATCGTGATGGGCGAAACGATCTGGTCGTGACCCATGTCGCCGAGCCATCTTCGATCTTGATCAATCACACCGATACGACGGGGCATTCATTGCGTTTCTTCTTGAAGGCAACCGAATCCGTCCGCGATGCGGTGGGGGCAAAAGTCACGATGACCATCAACGGGCGCAGCAAGACTTTCCAGTTGCTTGCCGGTGACGGATACATGTGCACCAACGAAAAGTGCATTCATGTCGGACTCTCGAATGCGACCGAAGTCACTGACGTTTCGGTCACTTGGCCGTCAGGTAATGTCACAAATTACGGGAACGTTGCGGCCGGACATGACTATCTGTTGGTCGAATCGCAAGATCTTTTTGAATTGGCCGGCGAGTGACGATCGCTTAACCACGGCGGAAAATAAAGTACGCCGCACCGATGATGCAGAGCGTTGCCCAGAGATAATCCCAACTCAGTTTTTCCTTCATGTAAAACAACGCGAAGGGAATGAAAACGGTGAGCGCGATCACTTCTTGCATGATCTTTAACTGCCCAAGTTTCAGAACCGTTGACCCTAGTCGGTTGGCCGGAACCTGAAGCATGTATTCGAAAAACGCGATGCCCCAGCTGACAAGGGCAGCGACAATCCATGGCTTGGTAGAGAGATTTTTGAGGTGACCATACCAAGCGAAGGTCATGAAAACGTTGCTACAGATTAGCAGCAAGATCGTTGTCAAAGTTGGAGGCATCGATGGGGCTACTCGCCGATCACGTCTGTGGCGGATTCCGCCGATGGGTCTGACGCCTCGGTGCTCGTCACCGGGCCTTCGAACTGATACGTGATGATCTCACCGTCGATTTGAACCCTAATGATGTTGAACTCCGGTTGGAGGGTGACCATCGTGGTTAGCCCGTTGGAGCGTGGCTGAACTTCTTTTTCGAATTCTGCGTGAATTGTCTTGCCATCGTTCAAGCTGATCATTGCGAGGTCGATTTTGGGCACCGACCGGTTGACCGTGTACGCCGTTTGGGAACGACTGAGGAAAATGACTGGCGAATTGAACGGTTGGTGAATCGTGATGCCCCAAGGGTCAGCCAAGTTTCGTTCCCACTGCAGGTCGCCTGAATTCAAGTCAATTGACATGATTCGGTGAGCGGGTTGATGGAAGTCGCCTTGCTGGGTTCGCATGTCGCCGCGACCTTGGGTGATCATGTTTGCCGCGAATACGATCAGCCGGCCATTCATCCACATCGCATGCATGGATTGAAGTTGCTCGAATGGCTTCGTGGTGTGTTCGCAGATCTGAGTGCCTGCCGTCAAATCCCAGACCAGTAGCCGCCCGGTGCTATCGAATAGCACCATGAAACGATCTTGGATGATCCGTCCGGCACCCGCGCCTTTGCCCTGAACGAGAGGTTGTTTTATTTTTGCTTCCGTTTCCAAGACGATCTCGTTTGTAAACGGATTGATCAAACGAACCGTTGCAGCAGACTGCTCGTCATTGGTTTCATAGGCCAGGACGTGGTTGCCGGAAGTGGTCCAGATTTCACCATGTTCCCACGCCGATTCGCTGAGGTTCCGACCGTCAAACAAGTTGAACGTCGTGATTTCGGAAACCACTCCCTTCATTTGTGAAACGACCGCTATCGTCCCTTCGTTAACGACCATGTGACCAATCGTTGGCGCATCGGAGTTGCGCCACATCATTTCGTTTGTTCGCAAGTCGATCGATTGTAAGTCACCTGAATTCAAGACCAAAAGTCTGTCACCCAGCGTCGGACCGATCCGAAGTTCACTAATGACATTCGCGGCGGCTGAGTTTGTTGGGTAGGAGTACGTCGTGTCACCAAAAGCCGTCGGTCGTGATTGGCGTTTGTAGTTGGACGCCGTTGATCCAAAGTCTCGCGTCCAAACAAGGGCTTCACTTCGGCGGCCACCTTTCATCTGGGCCAAGTTGATTGCCGAGATCCTGCCCGGACGCTCGGAGATCATCAGTCCGCCGCTGATACTTGCCGTGCGATCGCTATTTCGAACTGAGCGGGGCTCGTCCGTTGGTATGGGGATCAATTGGCCGAGTGGCGTTTGCAAACGGACAATGTTTGGCAAGTTGACAATGTTCCAGCCGTCGAACGATTGGCCTCCTTCTATCGAAGGGCGAACGATGAATTGCGTCGGCGCCGTTGTCGGAATTCCACTCGAATTGATTTGTTGCCAATTCATTGTGACCGCTTGTGTGACGTCGATCACTGGCAGCGTGGACCGTTCGGGTTCAATCCGGCGAATCATCTCGCCGACTTCCTCCGATGCACCAGCGTCGGACTTGCTGATCGAATTCAACAGCCCAAGAGCGTCGGTGAACATCTTGGCCCGTTCATAGATCTTTGCCAGACGTAGTTTGTCTTCGTTAGCAATCTGGGGGCTTTCGGAATCGTCGCCTTGACGGGATTGGAAGACTTCAGACACTCGGTTTGGTCCGAGCAGCAACCGTTCGGCGGCAAAGTCGTTCTCTTCGTCCGTCAATCGATCCACCGCCGAGCGTACCAAGCTTTTTTCACCCAACGGACGCAGATGCTGCGTCGTAGCGAGCAGTTCTTGAGCCGAGCCGAAAGATCGCCTCTTTAAATCGTCTTCGACAATCGATTGCAGTTCCGGTAAGGATTCGCTTTCCCTAGCAAGCTTCATCAAGTCATACGCTCGAGCGGACAGCCAGCTATCGAGATCGCAATGACGCGTCGGTTCACGCAGCACGACAGAATCATTTTCGCTTCCTGGTCCGAGTTTGACGGCGGTCGCAGAAAGTTCCAGCAGACGCTTTGCCGCCGATGTGACATCCTTGTGCCGCAGTGACGCTTCCAGTCGAAGTGCCAAAAATTCCAAACGCTGCGTCGGGGTGTCGACTATTCGTTCGAGATCCGCTTCTAACTCCGCAGGCGGGTTGGGGTTTTCGCGGAGCTCTTTCAACATCAAGGCAATCGAAAGAAGCAGGACATCATCGCTGTCCGGATCAATCTGGCGTGCCGTTTGCAAAATCGCCAGTGCCTCGCCGCGATCGCCCTGCTCTGCCAACAGCAATGCTTTTTGAACCAACGCGTCAATGTTGTTTGGGTCTTCCTCTAGCAGACGCTCGACGCGCGGCCCCAAAGTCTTTTGTCCGAACGCGACCGCGATCATCGTCGGGCCTTGTGAAATGATTTCGCCGTCGATTGCAACCAGGTTGCCAAGCGGATACGTGGTTTGTAGTCGCTGTTCGACCTCGCCATTTGCCATCGAAATCTTGATCAGCTCGTTGCTGCTGGTTGGGACAATGTAAAAGCCTTCGCCGAACACACCGCGGCCGACAATTTGATCGCCTGCCGAAAGCATCTTGGTCGGTGACTGCCAAACCAAACGACCCGTTTCTAGGCTGTAGCTGGTGACTTGACGCGGACCGACAACAAGAAACTGGTCATCACGGATACCTGCGACGAAAAACGCATCCTGTCGAACTTTACTGAACAGCAACTTGCCATCGACGACTGAATAGCCAAATAGATTGTCCGTTGTGGCGGGTGTGACCAGGACACTGTTGCCCTTCGCAATCGCCATCGTGCTATGCCATCGTTGGCTATATTCCGATTGCGGTGACGTTCGTCGCGCACCAAAAATGACCGGTGCTCCGATCCGACGTTCATACGAATTGGCCCAACGAAGCGTGCGGTCGACGAGGTTGAATGCCACCGTCGCGCCAGTGCCGGTTGGGCAAATCAAAACGCCTTCGTGGTAAGTGATTAGGCTTCCTGAAATTCGCCGTTGCGGATCGAGCCCGATGGCAGCACCTTCAACTGCGATCAACTGCTGTTTCCAAAGCAGATTTCCAGTGGCAGGATCTAAACACGTCAGCAGGATATCACCCGACAATTCAACCAGCGTATACAGTTCGTCCTCGATCGAAATTGGTGGCGACAAAAAGAACGCTTCGTTTAATTCGCTCTCGACGGTACCGTTCTTGCCCAATCGCCAGAGGATCTTGCCTTCGGTTGCCAGATCCAATGCAACAAGAGTGTTCCGTCCGCTTTCGATCGGCTGCGTGCCTTGCACGCCAATCAGTGGATTGATGGTGACGTGTTGCGATGGACTTAAGTCATCCAGAAGGAACACGCGTTCGCCGTCACTGGTGATCTGACCATAGGGAATGTCATGAAAAACCGTTCGGGCCAATCGTTCGCCCGCTTCGTTCATTCCTACGTCTGTTGACAGTGCACCGATCGGATCTTCAGGTGCTTCTTCCGGGTCAAACCACGGGTACTGCCAAACTCGTTTCCCCGTGCGATGATCGACGCCACGGAGGCGTTCGGTGGTGCGCATCAGTAATTGGTCACCGACCAACAATGGAGTCCAACTTGGCGGGACCAATTGTCCGCTCGCCGCGAGCTCTTCGCTGGTTTCACGCAACGCATCCTCATCCAAAGGAGTCGCTGTTGTCACTAACATCCACCGTGGAGTGGTTAACGGCATCTGGCCGTCAGTGTTTTCGTTTCGGGATAGGCCGCCGCCAAGTAGTTCGTAGTCGGTCGCAGTTGCCAGCGAGTCGTGCTTTGGGAATTGATAGTGTTCGTCGATCCATTGACGCCAGTCTTGCACTTTCTCAGATTCAGATCCACCAACCGAAAGCGTCACGTCTTGATTCGCAAGCTCACGCGGCAACGATCGTTCGCCTAACCTGCAAGCGACCGCGTGCAACGCAATCACTGGCTGTCCCAACTGCTTGACCGCATAGCGGCTCATCACCACATCGTCCAGCAACATTGAAGCTGCCAAGGGATGGCCGCGATAAAGAGAACGCTGTGCCAATAAAAACGATGCTTGGTAGCCGGCAACGGTGTGAAAGTATTTTTGACGAACGTCACGCAGTTTCTTCCAGTCTCGTGTCGCCGTCGCTTGTTCCAGCCCTTGTTTCGCAAGGGCGCCATAGCGCAGTTCATAGATCTCCATTGCCGCATCGGGAAGTTGCCCAAGTAGATTGCGGCAGTGGTGAAGCAGACTCAGTTCCAGACGTTGTCCTTGCCGATCCTCGATCCCCAGAAAAAAGTCTTGTCCGGCAATCGATGGGTCTTCGGCAGCGGCATCATTGCGTTCAAGCAAATCACCGAGAATCAAAATCGCATCGCTATATCGCTCTTCGCCGATCGCGTTTTCAGCCTCACGTATCTGTTGGCTAAGCGACCGGGGTGGCTCGATGAACCTTGCAGCGTTTCGCTGGATGGAAGAACCGAATCGCTGCTGCTGGGCCGAGGCAACGCTGGGGTGCCAAGCCGTCAGCAAGCACGCTCCAACGGTTGCGAAAAGGAATGCGTGGACGAACGAGTGGCGGCAGTATTGCATCTGTCGATGTTCCGGGCTTAGCAGACGAGCTCGCGAATGTTTCAATTGAAGATCCGGTCTTCATTGTACCGGACATTCAAAATCACGAGATGGTCAAAATCGTTGACTGAAATACTCAACGAGCGTCCATCACATCGAGCGGTGACTTTCACCGCTGAGATCATTTAGCTGAGTGACGTCGGCAGTTGGCTGCCGATACGCTGTTCGATCGCACCACAGATCGACTGAAAGACGCCTTCTGCAGTTTGCATGGCATCAACGGATGAAACCAAACCGGCATCGCGATAATAGTCGAGGACGGGTTTGGTCCGCTGGTCGTAGATTTCCAAACGGGCTTGGATCGTTTCGTAAGTGTCGTCGGCCCTGCTTTCCTTCTGGGCACGCTCGAGCAACCGTTTGACCAGTGGATCTGACTCGGCGGCCAAGTGAATCACCATATCCAATGGCGCGTCTTTCTTGGCAAGGTATTCATCCAACATCCCTGCTTGGGCGACGGTCCGTGGGAAGCCGTCAAAGAGCGCGCCCGGTTGGCAGTCTGGCTTTCGCAGCCGCTCAACGACGTATTGCATCACCAGTTCGTCCGGCGCCAGATTTCCGCCGTCGATGAGCTGGGCGATCATCCGTCCGATCGGAGAATGCTCGCTCGTCGCACGCAACATTTCGCCCGTGGAAATGTGCGGGATGCCATAGTGCGAACTTAACTGTCGGCACTGGGTTCCTTTGCCCGCTCCTGGCGGACCGATAAATACAATTCGCACCTGCTGGACCCGTAAATACCGTCTTGGTTCAGTTTTGCGTCACACGAAAGAATACTGCGTTCAGCCGCAACTTTCACAATGGTGATCGAACACACAGTTCGGGACAACAGGTGAAACCGACTTCCAAGGACACCGTTGCGGAATGCCGGCGTTAAGAATTCCCCAACAAAACAGGTTGCGGGGCAGGACGCCGAACATTCAAGAATAGCGGGGAAGAGCTCCCCGCAGAAAATCACTATTTTCTTGTTCTGGCAAACGAGCGGCGGAGATCACAGCGAGAAAGAAACTCGCTGTAGATGCCGCCGCGTAACAGCGACGTTTGCTTTAAACGACGGGGGTGACGCCGCCGCCGGCACCTTCGAGAAGGCCGCGGTAATTACGCATCACCAAGTGGGCGTCGATCTTCTGCACCAAGTCGAAGGCGACACTGACCGCGATCAGCAGACCCGTACCGCCGTAGAAACCGGCGATGGAGTAAGGAACGCCAAGTGAGCCGTAGACGACGGTGGGAACGATCGCCACGATCGAAAGGAATGCTGCACCAACGTAGGTGATTCGCAGCATGACCTTTTCCAAGTAATCGGTTGTCCGCTTACCAGGTCGATAACCAGGGATAAACGTTCCGCTTTCCTTCAGGTTGTCCGAGATCTCTTTCGGGTTGAAGGTGATCGCAGTCCAAAAGTAGCAGAAGAAGAAAATCAGAGCGACATACATCAGACTGTAGATGAACGAAGCTGGATCATTGAGGGTCAGCCCAATCAGGTTCAACGCGTTGAACAAGAAGCTACCTGGCTCAAACAGTCCTGCGGCCGCACCGAGGGCGACGCCTGGAATCATCAACAAGCTGCTCGCGAAAATGATCGGCATCACACCGGCTTGGTTGATTCGCAGCGGCAAGAACTGGCGAGTTCCGCCGTAAACTTTACGGCCGCGAGTGAACTTGGCCGACTGAGTCGGGATCTTGCGCTGTCCGAGCGTGATAAAGACCACGCCGATGACGACCCCGATGAACAGCACGAACAACAGGATCAATGTTTCGATACCAACTTGACCGCGTGACAAGCCGGTCAATTGTGTTTCCATGTTGCGGACGAGCTCGTACAGAGCTTTCGGCATTTGAGCCAAGATACCTGCCATGATCAGCAAACTGATACCGTTGCCGATACCGTGTTCGTCGATTTGCTCGCCCAACCACATCAGGAAGATACTACCACAGGTCATCACTGCGACCGCGGTGATCTGCCATGGGAAATACAGCGCGGTACCGGTCGCGTTCAGGAAGTTCGGGTTGATGTTGCCGCCGCCGGGGCCGGTTGCAGTCAACATTACCGAAAGGTAGATCCAACTTTGGACCAGACAGATCCCGACCGTCAGGTAACGCGTGTACTCGTTGATCTTCTTTTGACCGGCTTGGCCTTCTTTCTTGAGTTCGGCAAGCGCCGGGACAGTCGTCCCGAGCAGCTGCAGGATGATCGATGCCGAAATATACGGCATGATACCCAGACCGAAGATAGTCAGCTGGCGCAAGTCACTTGCGGCAAACAAACTGACCCGTTGCAAGAAGTCGGCCGCCCCGCCACCGGCGGAATCCGTCGGTGTGTTGGAGACCATTGGCAATGGGATGTGGAAACCGATCCGATAGATCGCCAACAACCCAAGCGTCAGGAAAATCTTTTTCCGCAGTTCGGGAATCGTGAAGATGATTCGCAGTTTTTCAAGCATTCGCTCGACCCGTCAATGTTCGACAAAATGTTCTGCGGGAACTGTAGTGGTTTCAGTCGTTGACGGCGAGGTCAGTCGGACTGTCGCGAGCGGTTCTTGATGGAACCTTAGCTCCGCACTAGTTTCCAGCTTCCTTTAGTGCTGCGACGCGTTCATCAGGGGTCCGCTTGGCGACAAGCTTGTTGACGGTACCGCCGGCAGCTGTGATTTTTTCTTCAGCGGACTTGCTGAAACGGTGAGCCGAGACGGTCAACTTCTTGGTCAGTTCGCCGTCGCCAAGAATCTTGACTTCGTCGAACGTGCCTTTCGCGACGTCCTTTGCGGCCATTGCTTCGAGCGTGACTTCTTCACCGTCTTCGAAGCGATCATTCAACGTGCCAACGTTAACGGCGAACACCGTCGTTGCCCAGCGGTTGTTGAAACCACGTTTGGGAACGCGGCGGAACATTGGCATCGCACCGCCCTGGAAGTTCGGCTTACGGCTATAACCGCTGCGGCTCTTGTGACCTTTGTGACCACGGCCAGACGTTTTGCCGGTGCCGCTACCAGGGCCGCGACCGATACGTTTACGTTTGCGGTTCTTTTGAATGCCGCGATGGACATCGTTTAGGTTCATGACCAAACCCGGTGACTAAAATGTTTGTTCTGGTTGCTTCGAAATTGACTCGTGGTGCACCGCTTGGCGGCGTCAAGACCACGAGATTTAGTGTGCCGTCAGTTCTTCGACACTGATGCCACGCAACGCGGCGATTTCTTCACGGGTACGCAGCTTGCTCAGTGCGTCGACCGTGGCTTTGACCAAGGTAACCGGGTTATTGGTACCGTACGATTTGGTCAGAATGTCGTGGATGCCGCACGCTTCGCAGACCGCACGAACGGCTTGTCCGGCGATGATACCGGTACCAGCTCCCGCTGGGATCAGCGTGACTTTCGCGGCACCGAACTGGCCCCACACCTGGTGAGGAATACTTCCATCGACCAATGGGACACTGATCATGTCACGAGTGGCTTGCTTGGTTGCCTTTTGGACGCTTGGCGGGACTTCGTTGGCTTTGCCATAACCCCATCCGACGCGACCTTGGCCGTCACCGACGACGACCATCGCTGCAAAACTAAAGCGGCGACCACCTTTGACGACGGCAGCACAACGTTTAATTTTGACGACGCGATCGAGTAGCCCGTCTTCTTTGGGCTCCTCGGCTGCCTTGTTGCCGCGACGACGATTTTGGTTACTTGCGTTACTAATGGTTCCAACCCTCAGTGGACCGCTCGGATACCCGCGCGGCGATTGTATTGTTGACTGTTAGAGAACCAACCCGCCATCGCGAGCGGCATCGGCGAATGCTTTGACACGTCCATGATACTTGTTGTGGCCGCGATCCAATTTCGCAACGCTGATGCCGGCGGCACTTGCCTTTTCTGCAATCGCTTTGCCGATCTGTGCAGCCGCATCACAGTTTCCGCCAGCCGAAATCGACTCGCGGAGTCCCTTGTCGCGGGTGCTTGCACTTGCCAGGGTTCTGCCAGTGCTATCGTCGATCAGTTGAACCGAAAAGTGCTTGAGCGAGCGTTGCACGCACAAACGCGGACGATCGGCCGACCCACGAAGCACATTGCGAACGTGATGGCGGCGTCGCTTACGCTGTTTTTGAAGTTTCTTGTTCTTGTCCATAACAGTCCCGTCGCAGTGATCGCTTCGGTTGATTTGGTTGAATGATTCGTTGTTGACCTGGAACTATCGATGCGATTACTTGGTAGCAGCTTTACCAGGTTTAATCTTGACGTGTTCGCCTTGGTAGCGGATCCCTTTGCCTTTGTACGGCTCAGGCTTACGCAGCGAGCGGATCTCGGCGGCAAATTGTGTGACACGTTGTTTGTCACAGCCTTGGATCACGATGTGCGTTTGATCGGGGCAGTTCACCGTCAAGTCGGCGGGAATCTTGCGATGCAGTTCGTTGGCGAAACCAACACGCAATTGCAAAGTGTCACCGCTAATCGAGGCCAGGTAGCCGACGCCGACGATTTCGAGCTTTCGTTCGTAACCCTTTTCGACGCCTTCGATCATGTTATTGACCAACGCTCGCGTCAAACCGTGCAACTCACGTGCGGTACGATCTTCCGTGTCACGCGAAACGACAACGGTGTTGTCTTCGACGGCCACGTTGATTTCGGGACGGTGGATAAAGGTCAGTTTGCCTTTGGCGCCTTCGACGTTGATGACCCGATCGGCGACCGAGACGGTCACTCCGCTAGGGATTTCAACTGGTTTTTTTCCGATACGACTCATTTCAGGTCACTTGCTGAAAACGCCACGGGCGAGCCGGGGCTGGTCAAATTGATTCAATTGATCTTTTTATCGCAGCCGACCCAATTGCGGGAGGGCTGGACGTCAACGCGGCCGACACAACATGGCCGATCGACAATTTTCCGAGCCCATCCGCCGAGGTTCAGTCGTTACGGACGAGCTTCGTGATAAATACGTGCTAGGCGACTTCGCAAAGGATTTCGCCGCCAACCTTTTCACGGCGAGCTTCACGATCACTGATCACACCTTTGCTGGTGCTGATGATCGTGATGCCAAGTCCGCCAAGAACCGGTTTCAGGTCCTTGCAGTGGCAGTACAAACGGCGGCCGGGCTTGCTCATCCGCTTGATCGTTTGGATCACGCGTTCGCCGTTGCTACCGTACTTCAGCTCCAAACGCAGCTGGTTGACAGGTGTGTGCTCGACTTCTTCCCAATCCCAAATAAAGCCTTCGCGTTTGAGAACGTCGGCGATGCCTCGTTTCACGCGGCTAGCTGGGATATCCACATACGGGCGTTCAACACGAACGGCGTTGCGGATGCGGGTCAACATGTCTGCAATAGGGTCAGTCATCATGGCTTTTCGTCGCTCCGTTGCTCTACCAACTGGCCTTACGAACACCGGGGATCAAACCCAAGTTCGCATTCTCGCGGAAACAGATTCGGCAAATCCCAAATTTGCGATAGACCGCACGGGGTCGACCGCAGAACTTGCAACGGTTCTCGCGTCGGGTACTGAACTTCGGCTTCCGGTTTGCCTTGGCGATCTTTGATTTACTTGCCACGGGCGTCTTCTGGGGGTTTCAGCGTTTGAAAGGGTTTCAGTGTGAAACGGTTGGCTACAACAGTAAATTTGTCAGTCGCCTTTACGCGGCGGCATCCTTCTTTCCGGGGGCATGCTTGAACGGCATACCCATCAGTTCCAACAGCGTTCTTGCTTCATCATTTGTTTTCGCCGAGGTGACGAACGTTAGGTTCATCCCCTGTGGGCGAGTGAACTTGTCGGGATTCAATTCGGGGAAGACCAATTGCTCGGTCAGACCCAGCGTGTAGTTACCGTTGCCGTCGAAGGCTTTGCGGTTGATACCGCGAAAGTCACGGACACGCGGCAAAACGATCGCGACCAAGCGGTCCATGAACTCGTACATGCGTTGTCGACGCAGAGTAACCATGCAACCGATCGGCATCCCTTCGCGGAGTTTGAATCCGGCGATCGACTTACGGGCGACGGTGATCACCGGCTTTTGACCAGCGATTTGAGTCATCGCGTCGTTAGCCAGGTCCAAAATCTTCTTGTCGCCGATCGCTTGACCAACGCCCATGTTGAGCGTGATCTTTTCGAGTCGAGGGACTTGGTGTGCGTTGGCGTAGCCGAACTGCTCGACCAGCTTAGCGCGGATCGTGTCCTCGTAGGCCACTTGTAGTCGGGGTTTGTCAGACATCTTCGAGTTCTATTGGACGCTAAGACTTTTTGTAACTTTCACGAGCCGGTGCGATCCGGCCGAGGCTTTTGCCGCTCTTTTTGGCAAATCGTTCCTTTGAACCGTCATCCAAGTAGCGGACGCCGATGCGGGTCGGCTTGCCGTCGGTTGGGTCGATGACCATCACGTTGCTCGCGTGAATGGGCATTTCCTTGCTCAGGCGACCGCCTTGTGGGTTCTTTTGGCTGCGACGGACGTGCTTGCGGACCAAGCCGGCACCTTCGACGACAACCTTGTTTTTCTTTCGATCGACGACCAGGACCTTACCGCGGTGACCTTTGTCACCACCGGAGATCACCAGTACTTCGTCATCAACTTGGAGTAACATGGGGGTGTATCCTTTGGGAAGCGTTTCTCAGCCGGCAACGGGTCAAACGACTTCGTTGGCGAGGGAGACGATCTTCATAAAGTTAAGCTCACGCAGTTCGCGGGCGACCGCACCAAAGATCCGGGTGCCACGTGGGCCCTTGTCTTTGTCGATCAGCACGACGGCGTTGGAATCAAATTTGATGTAACTGCCATCTGCCCGACGAGTCGGCGTCTTCGTCCGTACGATTACCGCACGAACGATCGCCTTTTTCTTGATGTCGCTGCCGGGGATGACGCTCTTGACGCTGCAGACGATCACGTCGCCAACGGTGGCAAAGCGACGACGGCTACCGCCGAGCACTTTGATGCACATGACTTGACGGGCACCCGTGTTATCTGCGACATCGAGGCGAGTTTCTTGTTGGATCATAGTGATTTATCTAAATCAAAAATGGCTTATTCGCTTTCACTACCAGCGGCGGCTGCTTCGGCCTGCTCGGCTTCTTTCCGTGCCGCACGCAGGGCAACCAAGTCGACTTCCGTGCTCTTTTCGATCACGCGAACCAGTCGCCACCGTTTCAGCTTGCTCAATGGCTCGCTTTCGATGATTTCAACTCGGTCGCCGACGCTCGACTCGTTGTTCTCGTCATGCACATGGCAGACGGTACGGCGACGGACGTATTTCTTGTACTTGGGGTGCTTCACCCGCCGATTGATCTCGACGCGGCGCGTCTTGTCCATCTTGTCGCTGGTGACGATGCCCGAAACTACGCGTTTTGGCATTTTGCTTTGCTAACTTAGGCTGGTGTGGAGTTTGCTTCCGCTGCTTTGGATCGCTCGGTTTGGATCGTTTTGATCCGAGCAATCAAACGTCGGTTCTTTCGGATATCGCTGGGCGTATTCAAACGCTCCGACTGAGACTGGAAACGCAGACGAAACAACTCTCGAGCCGCTTCTGCTGCGGTCGCTTCGAGCTGTTCTTCGCTCATTTCTCTCAGTTCACTGTTGCTGGTCATTACCAGGCCCAATCGTGGTACGTTGGAATGAATCGATCTCGATGGTCACGCCAGACAACATCTGGCGTGACTCATCACATGGATTTAAAACGTTCGTCGCTCGACGAAACGCACTTTGACCGGCAGTTTGCTCGCCAAACGGGCGAAACAGACCTTGGCCTGCTGTTCGGTAACACCACCGAGTTCGTAAAGGATCGTGCCCGGCTTAACTACCGCGGCCCAGAAATCTGGTTCCCCTTTACCCTTACCCATCCGAGTTTCCAGCGGCGTGCTGGTCACACTCTTGTCTGGGAAGATCCGGATGTAGAGTTTTCCTTCACCACGGACATATTGTTGGGCCGCGATACGGCCCGCCTCGATCGTGGTCGCCTTGATCCACCCGGGTTCCAGAGACTGGATCCCGAAGTCACCAAAGACGACCCTATTGCCACGAGTCGCACTACCTTTTATGCGACCTCTTTGGCTTTTTCGATGCTTGACCCGTTTGGGCATCAACGCCATCGTTGTCGTCTCCGTAAGTTCCTTGGTTAATCCAGACTTGAATACCAATGTGCCCCTGTGGCGTCATGGCTTCAGCGGTCCCGTAATCAATTTTCGCTTGCAAGGTGCTCAATGGAATCGAGCCCAAGCTTTGTTTCTCGCGGCGTGCCATTTCGGCTCCGCCCAATCGGCCGGCCAACTGGATCTTGATCCCTTTGGCTCCGGCATCCATGGTTTGTTCCAGCGATCGCTTCATCGTACGACGGAAGCTGGACCGCTTTTGCAGTTGTTGCGCGATGTCTTCGGCAACCAACTGTGCTTGCAGTTCTGGACGACCGACTTCTTCAACCTTCAAGTTGATTCGTCGACCGATCAGGTTTTGCAGCTCGGCCTGCAGGATCTCAATCTCTTGACCCTTCTTGCCGATGATCAGCCTGGACGTGCGACGTACAACATCACGCGAACTTCATCACGAGTTCGCTCGATCTCGATACGGTCGATTCCGGCGTTCTTGTATTGTGTCTTTTTCGGATGGTTGGTTATGAAGTTACGCAACTTGCGATCTTCAACCAGCAGGTCCGCAAAATCTTGCTTGGACGCATACCAGCGGCTCGACCAACCCCGGGTCACACCGGTTCGAAAAGCGATCGGGTTTACTTTTTGTCCCATCGTATAGTTCTCTTTTTCTGTTCCGTGACCGGTTGAGCTTAGACTTCTGCGATTTCTTCGATCGGTGTGACCGAAACGCTGATGTGGCTGCTTCGTTTCTTGATGATGTGGGCACTACCACGAGCACGCGGTCGCATACGGCGGAACATTGATCCGCCATCGACGCGTACGTCGGTCAGTACCAACTCTTCAATCCGATGCGGGTTGCCGGAGGTTTGGTCGGGGTCGAGTGCGTTTGCAACTGCACTGCGAATGACCTTTTCCAGCATTCGTGCACCGCGTTGTGGCTGGAACTTCAGCAGGTCCAACGCCTCATCGGCGTATTGCCCGCGAACCAGGTCCGCAACCAATCGCACTTTGCGTGGACTGATGCGGGCATTGCGATGGCTTGCTTTAAATGTTGACATCGATCGACCTTACTTTTTCTTGCCGCCGTGGCCTTTGAACGTACGCGTCGGCGCGAACTCACCCAACTTGTGCCCTACCATGTCCTCGGAGACCAGCACGGGAACGTGCTTACGGCCATCGTGAACAGCGAAGGTGACGTTGATGAACTCGGGGACGATCGTGCATGATCGCGCCCATGTTTTGATAGGGGTCTTCTTACCCTCTTCAGCCTGCTTCTGCACCTTGAAGTACAGCTTCGGGTCGACGAAGGGACCTTTCTTGCTACTGCGGCTCATCGTGATTCAGTTACGTGTCGCGCTGGGATGGAATGGATCGGCGTTTGTTAACGCAGTTTCAACTGACCGTATCGCTTGCTCTTGCGGCGGCGAACGATCGAGCTGTTACTGGGTTTGCGTTTTTGTCGTGTTGCACCACCCTTGGCGCTCTTGCCCTGCGGGCTCACCGGGTGACGTCCGCCCTTGGTTCGGCCTTCACCACCACCGTGCGGGTGGTCGATCGGGTTCATCGCGGTACCGCGAACGTGTGGGCGACGGCCCAACCAACGTGCACGGCCAGCTTTACCGAGGACAATGTTCATGTGTTCGCTGTTGCCAACTTGACCGATGGTCGCACGGCAACGGCTGGGAATCCGGCGGACTTCACCGCTAGGAAGTTGGATCTGTGCCCAATCCGCTTCACGAGCCATCAGGGTCGCACCAGTTCCTGCCGATCGGCAGAGAACCGCACCACCACCGATTCGCATCTCGATGCAGCAAATCGTCGTTCCGAGAGGAATGTTCTTCAACGGCAAGCAATTGCCCAACGTTGGAGGCGCTTCGGCACCGTTTTGGATTTTGTCACCCGCTTTCAGCCCGTTCGGGGCAACCACATAGCTCTTTTCCCCGTCGGGGTACTTCAGCAACGCGATACGCGCCGAGCGGTTCGGGTCGTATTGGATCGAATCGACGATTGCGACGACACCATCCTTCACGCGACGGAAATCAATGATGCGATACTTCTGCTTGTGACCGCCGCCACGGTGACGTGCCGTGATCTTGCCTTGGTTATTTCGGCCGCCGGTCTTTCGCTTCGGCTTCAGCAGGGACTTTTCGACCTCGTAGCCCGGCGTCAGCTCTGCAAAGTCGCTGACAGACGCGTTGCGTCGTCCGGCGCTGGTCGGCTTGTAGATGCGAATTCCCATCGCGAATGTCTTGGGGTTCTAGTGAAATTGATGTGTTGTTGTGATTCGGTTTCGTCTAGATCGGCCTAGAAGAAATCGATTTTGTCGTCTTCGTGCAGGTGCACGATTGCCCGACGCCAGTCGGAGGTGCGGCCGAAACCACTGCGGGTACGTTTCGTCTTACCCTTGCGGTTTTGGGTGCAGACCTTCTCGACTCGAACCTCGAACAACTTTTCGATAGCCGCTTTGATCTCTGGCTTGGTTGCCATTTGATGAACTTCGAAAGCGTATTCGTTGTGCCGCGTCGCGCGGTGAACGCCTTTTTCAGTTACCAAAGGACGAAGCAGGATCTGGTGAGGCTCAAGCTTGATCTTGGTTTCGGTCGGAGCCGGTGGTTGGATTCTTGCCATGGTTGCTACTCGGGCGAGTTTGCCTGATGGTTACCTTGTTACTCGGCTGCGGCGTTGGCGAACGTGCCGTCTTTGATTCGATCCAATGCATCTTTTGTGACAAGCATGCGGTTTGGACGAAGCACCGAGAGAGCGTTCAGCTGTCGTACAGGTTGGACTTCAACACCTGGGATGTTGCGACCACTCTTGTAGATCGAGCTGTCCATTTCGGCAGTCGCGATCAGTGTGGTGGTTCCGCCAAGACCAACAGCTTTCAGGATCGATGCGATCAAAGCAGTCTTGGGCGACTCGAACGCCAGGCTGTCGATGACAACCAACTCGCCGTCGTCGATTTTGCTGCGAATCGCCATGCGTGTGGCGCGTTGCAACGCTTTCTTCGGTAGGCGATAGCTGTAATCGCGAGTTTTAATTGTTTTGGTCGTACCACCACCACGGCGAACGTTGGTTCGCTTGGAGCCGGCACGTGCATGGCCGGTACCTTTTTGGCGGTACATCTTTTTATTTGTTCCGCTAACTTCTCCACGTGTTTTCGCAGAGTGCGTTCCTTGACGCTGGTTAGCTTGGTACATCACGACCGCGTCGTGCAGAAGTTGCTTGCTGATGCGATCAGCAATCTGCTCGGTGTCGATTTCGTACTTTCCGACCTCTTCGCCGGACTGGTTGACAATCGGTAGCGTTGCCATCGGAATTATTTCACCTTGTTCGTTTGACGAATCGAAACCAAACCGCCATTGGGTCCAGGGACAGCGCCCCGGATCAGCAGCAAGTTGTCCTCGGGGACAATTCGGACGAGTTCCAGATTCCGAGTCGTAATCTTGACGTTTCCGTACTGACCGGCCATGCGGCGGCCTTTGAACACGCGGCTAGGCGATGCACTGCAACCAGTACCACCAGCGTGCCGGTGAACTTTCTTGACACCGTGTGAAGCACGTTGACCGCTGAAGTTGTGCCGTTTCATTACACCGGCGTAACCACGGCCTTTGCTGGTGCCAGTAATATCAACGCGGCTGATGCCTTCGAAGATATCGACGGTGACTTGGCTGCCAACGTTAAGATCAGATTCGCCACGGAACTCGCGAATGAATCGCTGTGGCTCGCAGCCAGCCTTTTCGACCAACTCAACACCAGCTTCGCTACGCTTTTTAGCTCGCTTGCTGTCAAGTTTGGCAACGTGGCCTCGCTCTGAACGCGAAGCCAGGCGGCGCGGTTTGTCTTCGAAACCCAATTGAACTGCGGCGTACCCGTCACGCTCGAGCGAACGGACTTGCAGGACATTGCAGGGACCGGCTTGAACCACGGTTACAGGAACGACGCTGCCGTCTTCCTGGTAAATCTGGGTCATGCCAATCTTGCGACCAAGTAGTGATGGTGACATAGCTCTCGCACCACGGGTTTACCGTGGAGACTCACTGGCTCGTATCGGGGTTTCGAACTTTCCGGCCCGAACCACAAGCTGAGCAACTGCCTCTGTTGTGTCGGGCAGCGGGTGCCTGGGTTATCGGGCTCGGAATCCGTTCATACACGGAATACCGGATGTGTGTTTTTGTTTTTGACGTTTCACCTTGCCGCACGAAGTGCGACCAGGTTTTGTGCCACGGTTGCGGTGGCTCGCAAAGTGTTGCCTGCAAGTAAAGCTTGCCGGCAAGGAACTAGCGTGCCGAAGCTTTGATTTTGATATCGACGCCAGCTGGAAGGCTGAGCTTGTTCAAAGCCTCGATCGTCTTCGCAGTTGCTTGGACGATGTCGATCAGTCGCTTGTGAGTTCGGATCTCGTACTGCTGACGAGATTTCTTGTTCACGAACGGGCTGGACAGAACCGTGTATCGCTCAATGCGAGTTGGCAACGGAATTGGACCGTGCACTTCGCTGTGAGTCCGCTTAACGGTATCCACAATCTCCTGGGCACTCTGGTCCAACACGGAGTGGTCGTATGCTTCCATACGAATACGGATGACCTCGTTTGCTCCGGCTGACACGTTAGTAGTTCCAAAAAAGAGTGGGTAGAAACGAACAAAATCTTGCTTGCAAAAGCGAGGGTTTCGCGAGTCGCGAAGGCCTTTGCTTCGACTCCCTGTTTGACCTCAGTCTTGCAGGGAGGCGAGAATGTAGATTTGGTCGTGCCAAGCGTCAACGGCTCTTCGCAAAAACCTCAAAAAAGTTTCTCTTGTTGGATGCCCGGTTTAGGGATGGCGGGCAGAGCTTGCGGGTTATGCCGCGAAATATCGCTGTCCCTGGGGCGTTTTGCCCCGTAAAAGGTACGGTTTGTGGCGGGGTTTTGCTGGTGATGGACACTTGTTGGTTGGCGAAGAAGTGTTCGATTGGCTCGAGATTAGCGAGTAGGTGAAATGAATCAGGTTCTGGGGCTTTGGCGCGACACGTGGTGGGTGTGGGTTTTGTTTGTTGTGATCACGGTCGTGCTTGGTGTTGTGGTGGGGCGGTTTTTCTACATGCTGCTGCTGTGCTTGCCGGTGCCGTATCTGTATTTCGCGTTTAATCGCTATGGCGCGGATGGTCGCGAGAAGCCGGATCTTGGCTGAGTTGTTTTTGCCTCGTGCTCGTGCTCGTGCTCGTGCTCGTGCTCGTGCTTGTGTGTTTCGCAGTCCCGGTGGCGGTTTTGGTTTTGGCCGCGGTTTGTCGCGGCTTCTTCGCGCACGCTTTGTTGTGGGTGTTGCCGCCAGTGTGGCTCCGGTTGCGGGGTTTGGTTTGCTTTGGCCGTGCGGCTCTGTTGTGTAGTTGGGTGGTCTGCAGTGCGCTCTGGCTTTAGGGTGGCCCTGCTTTGTTGTGTCGTGGGCTTTGTTTGCGGGGCGGTTCTGTGTGGAAACGAAAAAAGCCCGCTGGTGTGAACCAGCGGGCTTTTGTTCTTTTGAGAGCGGCTGATGGGATTCGAACCCACGACAATCACGTTGGCAACGTGATGCTCTACCAACTGAGCTACAGCCGCTTGCGTTTGCTTGAGGAGCAAGAGATTAGCAACACTGAAACGATCGGCAAGCCCTTCTGTGAACTTGATCGGAAATTCTTTTAGGCGAGTTCTTGGTGTCCTCTCCGCTTGGTGGTGCGTCGCCGAATTTGGAGGGGAGATGGGTTGCTAAACGTATCGCGATTGACGTCGATTGCCGATAAAAGGTGCTCCGTGTGGCGGGTGTGCCGGTAGTTGGCCGATCGTCCAGATTGCTCATCTGACGCAAAATATGTCGACATTCAAGACATTGGCTTGCCGATTTTTGCTCATCCGCGATAGATTACGGGCTTCTTCAACAAAAACACAAAATCGCAGAAGCGGTCCGCGCCGTGCAGAGAAGCGGCGAGTGTCTGTTCAAGCGACTTGATAAGTCTCAATTCACTTCCCCATTTTTCCGCGAAGGTTTGCCACAGGATGTCCACGTCCATTGATACACCCGAAACGGCCGAAAGCCCACAGTTGCAACTGGATGTCCAGGTCAATACGACTCAGGCTTGCGTACGCGAAGTCGTCGTGACGATTCCTTCGGCCGAAGTTCAGCGTTACCTCAAAGAAGCGTACGACGAATTGGTTCCCGAGGCACAGGTGCCCGGTTTCCGAAGTGGTCGTGCACCGCGCCGCTTGGTCGAAAAGCAGTTCAAAGACCGCGTTGTCGAGCAGGTCAAAGGCAAGCTGTTGATGGACAGCTTGACCCAAGTGACCGACAGCGAATCGTTCTCTGCGATCAGCGAGCCTGACTTCGATTACAACTCGATCCCTGAACCAGGCGATGGTGATTTCACCTACCAGTTCACGATTGAAGTTCGCCCCGACTTTGACACTCCCGAGTGGAAAGGTTTGGAGCTGAAGAAGCCGACCGAAAACATCGACGAAGAAGCAATCACCGAAGCATTGGATCGTGTTCTTCGCGATCGTGCGAACTGGGAAGCGACCGAAGAGCCCGCGGCCGCTGGCGATCGTGTTGTCGTCAACATCGTGTTCACCGAAGGCGGTAAAACGGTTTCGAAGCTCGAAGAAGAGCTCGTCACTGTGGCTGACAAGTTGTCGTTCACCGACGGTTTGTGCAGCGAGTTTGGTAAAGACGTCATCGGCAAAAAAGAAGGCGACAAAGTCACCACCAAAGTCGAACTGTCGAACACCGAAGACGACGAAGAGAAGCGTGAGTTGAGCGCCGAAGTCACCCTCGTTGAAGTCCAGAAGTTGGAAAGCGTTGAGCTGACCAGCGAATTGCTTGACGAACTCGGCGATTTCGAATCCGAAGAAGAACTCCGCGGCTTCATCAAGGAATCGCTAGAGCGTCAATCGGAATACCGCATTCAGCAGCACATTCGTCGTGAAGTGTCGAACTTGCTGAGCGATGCGGTCAACTTTGAGCTTCCCGAAGATTTGGTTCGTCGCCAAACCTATCGTGAAATTCAACGTCGTATTCTGGAATTGCAGCGCAGCGGTTTTGACCAAACGCAAATTCGCGGCATCGCAAACGCGTTGCAGCAAAACGCACGTGCTTCGACCGAGTCGGCGTTGCGTGAGCACTTCGTGTTGGAGCAAATCGCAGAAGAAGAAAAAATCGATGCGACTCCAGAGGACTTCGAAGCCGAAATCATGTTGATTAGTCAACAGAACGGCGTGAACCCACGTAAGACTCGCAGCCGTCTGGAAAAGAGCGGCCAGATGGACGCCCTGCGGAACCAAATTGTCGAGCGTAAAGTCATCGACATGATCGTCGAGAACGCTAAGGTCACCGAAGAAGACATGTCCGGTGAAATGGACGATTCGAACGGCCAGAGCTATCCCGTCGAATTCAGCATTCTTGGAACTCGCAATGATGCCGCGATTCCAGAAGCGAAGTACGAAGACAACTCGGTTCCAGAAGCAAACTCCGACAAGGACAAAGAGTAAGGAACCGAGC